>NZ_JAMSKZ010000004.1:0-238574 GCF_023806725.1 Lactiplantibacillus sp. C232 | reverse complement strand
GACGCATGAAGCGGACTAATACTAATCGGTCGAGGACTTAACCAAGTAATTGGTGTTCCGGTTCATATGAAGATATTTGATATTGTCTAGTTTTGAGAGCACAAGTTTCTCAATAGTGTGGTGACGATGGCGAGAAGGATACACCTGTTCCCATGTCGAACACAGAAGTTAAGCTTCTTAGCGCCGAGAGTAGTTGGGGGATCGCTCCCTGCGAGGGTAGGACGTTGCCATGCAACCTAAGGAATCGTTAATTCGGTTCCTTTTTTTTACGTTGAATGTCAACCAGTACAGTTTGAATTTAAACATGCTTTTGGTATACTGGATAGGGTCAATTAACGCCGTTTTAGCTCAGCAGGTAGAGCACTTCCATGGTAAGGAAGAGGTCGGCAGTTCAAATCTGCTAAACGGCTTGCTGTTAGAAGATGATTGGCGTGGAATGCTTGTTTAACTGTTTTTTCTGCAACTAATCATCACATTAGGGTCCATGTTTAAGATTAAGACTTGAACGAACCAAACTTAATATGAAAAGAGGTCCACACGCTCGCATTAGATTAGCTAAGCGAGCGTGTGGACCTCTTTTGCTATCAAGAACTGGGAGGGCGAGCTTCAACCAGTATATACCCCCTGTGATTGAGCGTAACACTTCATTTTGCAGTTTTAGACCGAACGGCTTAATTATGTTAGCTGCTAGGACGTGGAAGTATGCTTGAGATTGGCTGGCCACGCGGCTTCAAATTGCTTGAATAGGGGCATTAATGATTGTCGATTGCTAACAAGATAATTGACATAGATTGGCATGTGAGCACGAGTATCGCTAATCGGGATAGCGACTCGATTGTCATCATCGGCTTGGCTATCCAGCTGGTGAGGCGCCAATGCGGTAAAGTTAGTACTGAAGTACGGAAAATCAGAGTATTTAGTGATTTCTGTAAAGGCCGTGCGTTGGGGTTGGTATAAGAATTTAGCATCTGGGATGGCCTGCTGAATAATATCTTTCCAAATACCGATTGCGCTTAGAACCACGAAGCTAATTCCCTTAAGTTCGGCGAACGTGATGCTAGGTTGGTTCGCACGGTACATGAATCGCTGTAAATGGACCACGAGATTTTCAGTACCGATGAAGCGAGATTCAATGCCGGCCGTCAGAATTTCCTGATTAGAGAAAATGAAACTTGCCTGGCGGTTAATGAGATGCTCAGTGATTTGGTCGTCGGCAATCAGTGGTTGCCTTACTCGCAGCGAATTAGGTAATACCGTTTTGAGATGGGTGAGTAAGGCAAGTGGACCAGGTAGGGTGGTTTCGACGGTACGTGTGACTAAGCTTTGCTCGTAGTTTTGTATTTTGGTTACAAAAGTCCGTTGTTGTGTCAATAATTGTTCAGCTTCCTGAGCGGCTAACTGGCCAGTGGGCGTCAGTGTAATTCGATTGGGTTGACGATCAAATAAGCGAACAGCGAGCATTGTTTCCAATTTCTGCATGCCGCGAGTGATAGTTGGTTGCGTCACGTTTAATGCGGCCGCGGTCTTAGCCAGCGTGTGCTCGTGGGCGAATGTGATCAGCTCTTCTAATAAATAATTTTCAATCATCAGGAACCTCCGTTACTAGTATGCACTATATGTATACTAGTATGAATAAGTAGTAATTTTCAAGTATTAGGTTTGCGGGTATGCTTGTTATTGTAATCAAATAGTGAAAGGTTGATGCGTGATGGTTCCAACAACGAAATTAAACAATGGTGTGGTTATGCCCCAATTGGGATTCGGCGTGTTCCAAGTCCCTGACCTGAATGAATGTGAAGCAGCGGTGACCGCGGCCTTAAAGGCTGGTTACCGTTTAATTGATACGGCAACGGCATACCAAAATGAAACCGCAGTGGGGCGGGCAATTCAAAAGAGTGGTCTTAGACGTGATGAACTCTTTGTCACTTCCAAGCTGTGGGTCTCAGAATTCACCTATGAACGTGCAAAGCAAGGTATTGATGCGTCATTACAACGTTTAGGCGTAGACTACTTGGACTTGTATCTTTTGCACCAACCTTATGGCGATGTGATGGGTGCTTGGCGTGCTTTAGAAGAGGCTTACCATGCTGGTAAGATTCGCGCAATTGGTGTTTCCAATTTTTATGCGGATCAGCTAAAGAACTTGGAACTGACCATGTCCGTGCAACCAGCTGTCAATCAAATCGAGGTCAATCCATGGTACCAGCAAGCAGACGAGGTCCGCTTTAATCAAGATGAACACGTACGGGTTGAAGCTTGGGCACCGTTTGCAGAAGGTAAGCATGCGATTTTCAGTAATCCAAGTATTCAAACTATCGCACAGGCCCATGGTAAGACGACCGGACAAGTCATCTTACGTTGGCTGTTGCAACGCGGGATTACGGTGATTCCAAAATCAGTGCATCCTGAACGTATGGCTGAGAATATCGCTGTTTTTGATTTTGAATTAACAGCTGCAGAAATGTCAGCAATGGCCGAACTTGATCAGGGCGTCAGTCAGTTCTTTGATCATCGTGATCCTGTGACAATTGAACAGATTTTTGGCGCTAGTTTACGACAATTACATGAATAAGTTAAGGAGTGATTATTAATGACAAAAACACCAACTATTACGCTAAATGATGGCCGCGCGATTCCAGCAATTGGGTTTGGCACTTTCCAGATTCCAGACGACGGTTCCACTTATCAAGCAGTCAAAGAAGCATTGGCGATTGGTTATCGACACATTGACACAGCCGTGGCCTATTTTAACGAAGACGAAGTTGGTCAAGCTATTAAGGATAGTGGGATTCCACGGGACCAAATCTGGGTGACGAGTAAACTTTGGCTCCAAGACTACGGCTTTGACGCAGCCAGTCGCGCCATCGATCGTTCGTTAACTAAGTTGCGACTAGACTATATTGACTTGTACTTAATTCATCAACCTTATGGCGATGTTCCGGGTGCATGGCAAGCAATGGAAGCAGCCCAAAAGGCCGGGAAATTAAAGTCGATCGGTGTTTCCAATATGACACCAACGTTGTGGCAAAAATTTGTGCCACAATTTGAAACGATCCCTGCAGTCAATCAGGTTGAATTTAACCCGTACTTTCAGCAACAACCCTTGCGCCAATTACTCGCGGCACAAGATGTTAAATTAGAAGCTTGGGCGCCCTTGGGTCAGGGCAATCAAGCATTATTCAAAGAACCAATCATTCAACAATTGGCTATTAAGTATCATAAGGATGCTGGTCAAATCATTCTTAGATTTGAACATCAAGAAGGCGTGATCGTCTTTCCTAAATCAGTGCACAGTGCACGGATCAAGAGTAATCGGGATATCTTCGACTTTGAATTAACTTCGACTGAGATAGCCCAATTACGAGCTTTAGATACCGGTAAAGGTCACCACGACCCAGATGCGCCAGGGGTTTCAGAACAGTTGTTGCATGCCTTTGACGTGCATGCAGATGACTAGCGGCAGAGCCGGCCAAGTCGCGGACGAACGTACCGTAGTGTAAGCTGCTTTGATTGTAACTGAAAATTAACGACGCCATGGACGCTAGAATCACTAGCGTCCGTGGCGCCGTTTTCTGATTAAGGCCTTAAAAAGCCGTAACTTGAAATGGCGACGAATAAAATCAGCTTACTAACATCGGGCACGTTACGACTAGCGTCGAATGATGAAGCTGAGGATGGCTGGTTATTAATCGCTGGCGGGAACCTCATTATTGATAATTTGCTCGTTAAAGTCGGTGAAGATGCCTAGCAGGGTCTTCACCCGTTGCGGGCCCAATTGAGTCGTCCACTGGTGAATCGTTTTGTGCATGGTGGCCATTAGTTGCTGATCTAGGTGACGGCCGGTAGCCGTTAAGGAAAGTCCTTTTTGGCGGCGATCAGTGGCATTAGCCTGTTGCTCAATGTATCGATGTTTGAGGAGGACTCCGATTTGGCGTGAGATTGCGCTGCGTGAGACATGGTGCTGATGTGCGATCTCCATTAATAATAGTGGCTGGGGACTTTGACCTATTTCATGCATGATTAAAAAAGCGTCAAAGGTAAGATGTTGCGTGGTCAGTAGTGAATTTAAGCGAGTATTCAGGTAACGAGAGATATTGGCATAATCGGTCAAAAACATGTCGAGAGCGTCGACGGTAGCCATAGATAAGAACCTCCTTGAAGAGCGACAGCTTGGTAAATTTGGATTGACTATATTCACTAAGCATCATACCGCTAAACGTGTAAAAAGTGTAAGATTGTGAGCCGCAAATTAGTGACTGAAATTCTATGTGAACACGCATGCCTACTAGCAACGGTTGGTAATATCAAAACCACCGCTGACAGTTTTTTGCGCTGTCAGCGGTGGCGAATAGATTATCGATCAACGTTACAAAAAAGTCAGTGAGTCCGCAGGCGTAGAGCGACGATGCGGGCGCAAAGATCGGTGACGCACTAAGCGGTTTTAGTGCGATGACGACGAGCAATCATCGGCAAAATCATCCCTAAGGCAACAAAGATAATTGGCGTTAGAATATTTAAAGTCAGTTGGAAGAGCCAACTGCTAGGATTGCTAGCGTAGGAAGTCTTTGGAACCATTCCGAGGATGCAAGCAAATGCTGTAAACAGGAAGCACCAAGCACCGACCAAACGGCCAGCGACTGGGTTTTTCAGGAACTTGTAATCACTCTTGAATTCCTTTAAGTGCTTGTTGAGTAGCATGTAAGCTAGAAAGACCCACAGGTAGCGCATCGGCATTACGACCGAATTTAAGTTCAATAACCAATTAAAGAGTTCATTCATGTTTCCAATCCCTAATGCAGGAATGATAATGAGAATGCTGACCAAAACCCCAGTTAAGATGTAACCGTTGACGGGCACATCCTTCTTGTTCATTTTACTTAATTTTTTGGGAATAAATTCAGGGTCGGCATCACCAAGCAAAATCTTCAATGGCGCATCGATTGAGAACGCTAAGGCGGAGATTTGGGCAAGCACATTGGCAATTGCGTAGAGGATCAAGAACAGATTGCCCACGTGGTAGAAGGCACCTAGTCGTTGAAACGCGTAGTAAGCACCGTTGGCCATCAAATCAGCGGGAATGTGCTTGGAGTTAAACAGAATCCCCATGGCAAATGAACCCAGCAGGGCACAGATTGCGACCATACCTGCGAGCACTAACATGCCTAACGGAAACTCACGTCCCGGATTTTTGGTTTTATTAACGTACGGCGAAATCTTTTCAGATCCCCCGACCGCGAAGACTAACATTGAAACGGTCGTAAAGTAGGTAAAGTCAAACTTAGGTAAGTAGGACTTGAGTGAAAACATGTTCGGTGTCTGAACAGTCGCCTTGGTCATAAACGGTGCTGATACGGCCAAGATGATGAATAAAATCGACATGATGAACATCCCCGTACCAGCAACACTCCCGATGCGTTTCAGTGTCGTTAGTCCCAATGAAGCAATCCAGAGGAAGAATAAGAATAGCACTAAACAAATGGCTTGAACGACTAATGCAGGTGTCGTGTTGACGAAGTTCCCATTACCGCGGAACAGCCAGCTGAATGCAATTAGAATCCCTTGGGGTTTTTGTGCTAAGTACGGAATGTGCACGATCCAATAAGTCCAGGCAGCATAGTAAGCTAGGCGCTTGGTACTCGTTGCTCGAATCCAAGATGAGACGCCCCCCTCAGCATCCTTAAAGGTCGAACCCAGTTGACCCACAATCAAGGTGTAGGGAATAAAATAAATAATCATGATTAAAATCCAAGAAGTGACGACTGAAAGCCCTTGTAACGCAAAGTTATTGACAACGTTACCTAGGCCCCAGACCGCCACGAATGCAATTAAAGCAATGTTGGACCATCGAAGTTGTTTTTCGTTTTCCATGTTGAACTCCTTTGTGAGCTAAAGTATGCTTAATTGTAAGGCCAAACTGAAAGCGATGCCAGTATTAACAAGTTAATATTAAAAGCGCTTTAAATTTTAAGTCAAAAAATGAATTTTGAGTGTCAAAACAGCGAAAATTTGCTATTGTTAAGAGGAGATAAAATTTAACGGCAACGGACGCGCATTGTTCGAATGAAAATGAAAGCAGGAATGGTCTTGAAAGAAGTTACAGTTGGGGAGTTAACGTTAGCGACAGGGATGCCTAAGATTGGTGTTGTTTTAGCGGGGGCCACACGGGAGGACCTCTTGCGTAAAGCGGGGCAGATTTTAACTTCGGTGGCACAAATTGTTGTTTGGCGGTTAGATCCTTATCAGGAATTGGATAACCGTGCGGAGTTAGTCAATACAGCGGCCCAATTGCAACAAGTTTTGGGGACGATTCCATTAATTGCCATGTTTGGGCTGGCAAACGATCCAGCTGAAGTGACCGAATATTATCAAACTTATCAAACATTAGTGAATAATCGAAGCGTGGCTGGCGTGGATATTGACTTAGCCATGGTCAATCAGCCAGATTTTATGACGTTGACCAAACAGATGCGTGCCAACGAAATTCGGTTAATTGCGAGCCAGACCGTCACGACAGCAACAACTGACGATTTATTGGCGACTTATCACGAATTAGCAGCAACTGGTGCTGATGTCGTGCGGGTGACAGTGGCTGGACATGATGCACAGACGGTGTTGGCATTAATGGCGGCAACTGCGCAAGCACGGCAGCAATTAGTTGTGCCAATCGTGGCAACGGCGATGGGCAAGTTTGGTCGTTATAACAGTGTCTGTAGTCAGTTGACGGGGTCGGCAGTTGCCTTTGGACACGTCGGCCGGGTCGGTGATCAAAGTCAATTAGCAGTGAGTCAGGTCAAACAGGCGTTACAAATGTTGGCACCACTTGAAGGGGCGTGAAATCAATGCAATGGCGATCGTTTTGGCGGCATACCCGGACGATTTTTGAAACGTTAGTCATCTATTTCTTACTGATTCAAGGGCCGTATGATTTGTGGATCGGCAAGGTGGGCTATCGACTTAGTTCGTATTTAATTGATATTGTGGGTATCACGGTGCTGTTTGTCATCGTTGAGCTAGTTTATAATGCGATTCGACAAATCGTTGTGAAACGACGATCCAAATGACTCGGGGCCGAGTGACAATTATCGTATCTACTAGCTCATGATTACGCGGGGGGAGTCTTTCGATTCAAATTAGGGAAATACGCTATTAGAATGGGTAAATCAGGTCTTGAGCAGTAATATTGCTCAAGGCTTTTTTGATGGCCGGGGATTACTGGAAGCCACTGGTCAGTCGCCATGGTGACAGCTGACCGGTGCATGATGCAACTGTCAGTATGGTGAACGAATAGTGGTGGTCGAATACTAAAACGACCAGAATTAATGAATCACCACGATGAAAACGATTGCAGAAATAGGGAGTTGATAATTATATTTTTGCGATAAACAAGCGGATTAATCATAATGATAACAGGTTAATTAGAATTGTGATAATCAGTTGAGCATTATGAGGGTACCATGGTATATTTAAAAACCGTAAATGATGTACTAGTTAAACACGATAATCAAATATAGTAAGAACACTTTATTTAATGAGATTAATCGTTAGGTCAGTTAGGTTGTTTTTGAAGAAATGGGGAATTACTATCAATTACCGTGAATCAGAAGTGAAATGTTATAAAATGTATAAAAGTGGCAAGATGTGGTTGTTTGCGAGCGCTTCACTATTATTGTTGAATACTCAACTGTTAACCGCACATGCGGATGAACCAACATCTGCATCGACCAGCGAAACGAGTGTCGTAGCGACTAACGGTGTGTTAATTCAAAATCAAGGTAGCAGCAATCAAACACTGGCAAGTTCGGTTTCTAAAACGGATAACGTTGACGTGGCTAATGATGAGAACGCTTCGATTACTAATCAGACGGTAACCGATGCACAGCCAGCTACTAATGACGAGCCGCAATCCGCTGCATCAACGGCTGCGTTGAACGGGACATCTGGCGCGCCCAATAGTGAGGTAGCCGCTGATTCGATGGCAGCAGTGAACGGACTAAATACGGTAGCGCCCGCGACGAACAGTTATGAAGTATCACGGACTGACGATCTGTTCAGTAATGCCGCAGAATCGACTGTTAGTGAACAACAGCCTGAAGCGAGTGAACAGTTATTACTCGATACTGCTGACGCGTCAGAACGTAAATCCGCCGCTGACTTGCAACAAGTTGAGCAGCATCAGCTGGTAGATGACCTTAAGGTGGAGTCACAGCACGTTGATACTCGTGCTGTGACTAGAGCGGATGAGGATGAAATGTCTGGTAACTTTGGCGTTGATTGGCACTTTGATGCCAGTACAGGCACGCTAACGCTGAACGGGGGCACGTTAAATAACAGTTATGGGGATAATCCTTGGCGTCGCAAGTCTTGGGCGCCGATGATCAAGTGTATCGTGATTGCTGACAAAATTGTTGCCGGTACTAACATGAATAGTCTGTTTGCGAATCTTGACAGCGTGACGCGTTACGAAGGGTTAGAAAAGATTGATACCAGTGCTGTGACCAACATGCAGTCTCTGTTCAAAGAAAATACCTCGCTAGAGCGACTGGACTTGAGTGCTTGGCAAGTCGGCAATGTGACCACAATGGTGAACATGTTTATGGGGAACTTCATGGGTACTGAACTTAAATACCTCAATCTCAGTGGCTGGGATACTCATAATGTCGCCAACATGCAAAATATGTTCCAGTTCAACGGCCAACTTCGAACTATTGACGGTTTGACTGACTGGGATACGCGCAGTGTGACGACGATGGCCAACATGTTTGCGCGCACAGGCGTCCGTCACTTGAATCTGACGAGCTTTGATTCAGCCAGCCTGGTTGAAATCGATGGTGCCTTTGCGCAGATGTCTGATTTGGAGCGTATCGAATTCGGTACGCAGTTTACCGTCGCTAAAGTCACTCAAATCAATAGTTTGTTTAATGATGATGCCAAACTAAAGGTGCTCGACTTGTCCCATTTCAATATGCAGAATGTTGAACAAAACTGGCAAATGCTAGCTGGTTTGACAAGTTTGCAAACGTTGACACTTGGTCCGGGACTTGATTTTAGTCAACACGGCACGCAACCCTTAGTTGATTTACCGGAAGTGCCTAAGAATAGCAAATATACCGGCAAATGGGTCAACGTAGCTGATAGCTCGCAAACTTTCACGAGTGCTGAACTCCTGGCGCAATATTCGGGAAACCACGCTAACACGGCGACGTTTGTCTGGGAAACCGTCTCTGCGGCCGTGATTACCGGTAAAGACAGCACGCTCTTCTTGAATCAAAAATGGGACTGGACACAAAATATTGCGCAACTAGTTGATCAAAATGGCCAGTTAGTTGATCCAGGAGTCTTGTTCAGTACAGACCCCCAAGCGGTGACAGTTAGCGGTGAGCCTGTTGACACCAGCCGGCCAGGGTCGTATCACGTGATACTAACTTATGCGGGTCGGCAAACAAACGTGGTTGTCACGGTTGTGGCTAATCAAAGTCAACTAAATTTACATGCGCAAGAAGTTGCGGTTGAAATTGATCCCGCAATGGGAAGCGCTGTCTGGCGCCCACGGGATAATTTTGCGAGTGCAACGGATGCAGATGGCCGTTCAGTGGAATGGCAGAACGTGACGGTGCTTGGAGAACCAGACTTAACACGGCCGGGGACATATGAGGTCGTTTATCAGTTCACTGACTTGACCGGACAGTTAGTCACGGCGACAACGACCGTCACGGTGACTGAACAAGAGGCTGACGTTGAAGACCTGACAGAACTGGTTGTTCAAGATACAACGGTGACAGTTGGCGACCACTGGCAGGCGGCAGACAACTTCGTAAGTGCCAGTGATGCGACGGGACGGCCATTAACACTAGCGGACTTAGTTGTGATTGGTGACGTTGACACGACGCAACCCGGTACTTATGAAATCACGTATCAATACACGAACGCCAATGGCCTGCAGTGGACTCAAACAGCCACCATTACGGTAGTCGAAGGTGCTGGCAATGGTGAAACGCCGTTACCGGGAGAACCAGCTGAACCGGAGTTACCGGAAGAACCAGGAACACCCGAACAGCCTGAAACCCCTGAAACCCCTGAAACCCCTGAAACCCCTGAAATACCAGGGGAACCGTCAGCGCCAGGGACACCTGATCAACCAGAACTGCCGGAAGTTCCTGAACAATCAGAACAACCGGGAACTACTGAACACCCTGATACTAGTGATCCTAACAGTGGTTTAACGGGCGCAAACGCTGGTTCCAGCAGTCAAAGAGAACAAGCAAACACGATAGTGCGACCAGAATTTAACGGTGGTTTAGAGAAGCAAGTGACCACGGTGTTTCGTGATAAATTGAAACTGGACACGACTGAACGCAATGAGGGCAGAATTGATGGTAAACGGTATGCTACGGTTGATACAGCTGAACCGGAAGTGGTTATGGCCCCAGTCAGTCATTCAGCGTCAGTAGCTGGTGAGTTACCGCAAACTAATGAACGAGTTAATCGCTTCGGGTTGCTGGGACTCATGATGTTAATGGTGACTGGTTTAGCCAGCATCGTCGGCATTAAACGTCGGCAAGGTTAATTAATAAAGGAGTGAGAAATTAATGGAACAAGTGAAGAAACGGTACAAGATGTACAAGAGTGGTAAGATGTGGTTGTTCGCTGGAATCACGCTCGTTACGTTGAACATGAATGTGGTGACGGGACGAGCAGATGAATCAACACACGTAGAAGCATTGACTGAACCGGCAGTGGCAACTTTGTCTGAAGGTAACGCTGAGCAGCAATCCCCAGTAACCGACGCCATGGATGAATCCGCAATGAGTGAACTGGTAACTGAAGCTCAACCAATTAAAGTGCAGGCCGCTGAAGAACAGTATACTGATGAGATTGTCAATCAATCTGATGATGAGCATGCGAATTCTGATCAGGTCAGTGTACCGGTCACGGATCAAGTTGACAGTGAGACCCCCGTTCCGTCAGACGAACATACTGCAACACTTGATACGCATCCGAACCAATCGACAACTGATGATTCTGAATAGCCAGTTAATGCCGACGAGCAGTCGCAAGATATTGACACGGATAGTACTGCAAAAGTCTTGTCGTCGCAGCATAAAACGGAAACCATCAATGAGCGGGGAAGCGGTGATTTGGCTGGCGTGATTCGAAATCCAGAACGCCCACATCTCATGGATGGTTATCGCAACGATGATATGGAAGACGACGACTCGATGGCCGGCATCTGGGGTGCTGGGTACAACGCCGATGGCATTAGATGGCATTTTGACGCGGATTCTGGTGTATTAGTGTTGGACGGTGGCGAAATTTACGATTGCTATGGGGATAGTCCGTGGCAATCAAAATCGTGGGTGTTACAAATAGTTAAAGTTGTGATTTCAAAGCCAATTCGCATTATAGGTGATAGTGGGGGCTTCTTTGAAAATTTGACGAATGTTGAACACTATGAAGGGCTTGAAAAAATTGATGTTAGTTCTGCGACGGATTTAAGATATTTCTTTTCAGAAAATACGCATGTTAAGGAGCTAGATTTGAGCAGCTGGCAGGTGGGAAATGTGACTGATATGTCTTACCTGTTTTTCAATTCTCCAGGGACTAGCCAACTAACGACAATCAATATTTCAGGGTGGGACACTCGTCGAGTAAGTGAAGCGGACTACATGTTTGGTCCCAATGAAAAGTTAACTCGTATTATTGGTATCGAGAATTTGAACTTTGAAAGCCTAAAAGAAGCAGGCGGTTTGTTTATCAAAACGGGGTTGTCGGAGCTAGACTTATCCAAATGGAAGACTGATAGCCTTGACAATATGGCTGCTTGGTTTATGGACATGCACAACTTAACCAGTGTTAAATTCGGGTCTCAGTTCAAAACAGATCAGGTTACTTGGATTCATTTGCTATTTTCAGGATGTTCCAATTTAACTGAGGTGGATCTATCTGGTTTTAATTTGCATCGCGTTGAACAAAATCTCGACATGTTTGCGGGATGTGAGCGTCTACAAAAAATTACACTTGGTCCGGATACTGATTTGACGCCAGCCAAAATCGAGTCGGTTGGGCTAATGGACATTGAAGCTAATGACCAATATACCGGTTACTGGATAAATGTAGCCAATCCCCAGCAACGGTTAACTAGTGCTGAACTGATGAATCTGTATTCAGGAAAAAATATGCCGATTGGAACCTACATCTGGGAAGCAAACCAAGCAGTTATCGATGCCAACGACATTACCCTGGAAGTTGGCGATGATTGGAACTGGACGGACAGTATCGAGAGTTTAACCGACCAATTTGGTCAAAAAGTCGATGTTCAGGCCCTCTATGAAGCTAATCCCCAGGCTGTGAAACTATCGGGTGACCGGGTAAATACTAGTCAGCCGGGGACTTACCGGGTCACTTTCAAGTATGCGGGTAAGACGGTCACTGCTTTGGTGATCGTGAAGGCTGACCAGACAAGTTTAACTGTCCATGATACGGAACTACACGCTGGTGGCACTTGGCATGCGCAGGACGGTTTTGACGGGGCGATGGATCAGGACGGTCACGCCATCGACTTTAACGATGTGACGGTGACGGGTGAAGTGAACACCATGGTCCCGGGTGATTACCAGATTACTTACACGTATGGTAGTCAGACGCAGACGATTACTGTAACTGTTAAGGAAAACCAAGCCAGTTTGAACTTATATCAAAACCACGCAACGGTGCATACGGATGGGCAGGGAACCAGTACTTGGCAGCCCCAAAGCAATTTTCAGAATGCCACTGATAGTGATGGTCAAACATTAGACTGGTCGGCCATTGAGGTCGTTGGAACGCCAGATTGGACTACAGCCGGGGACTATCGGTTGACGTATCAATTTACTGACAAGACTGGTCAGTTGGTGACGGCAACGATGACGGTAACGCTGGTTATCGAGGAGGCCGATGAACAGGCGGAATCCCAAAGCGATTTACAGATTCATGATTCAACTATTACTGTCGGTGAGTCGTGGCAACCAAGCGATAATTTAGTCTTGGCTACGGATGTTAATGGCGGTGAATTGTCACTTGCTGACCTAGTCGTAACTGGCACGGTCGATACTAATCAAGCCGGTGTTTACCAGGTGACTTATCAGTATACGGATGCGAGTGGTCAAATTTTCACTCGCGTGGCAACAGTCACGGTCGTTGCGGCGAGCGATGGCGATACGAATACTGAACAGCCAGGCGCTACCAATACCAATGACGATGTGAACGGCGGCTCGACTGGAAGTATCGATGGTGATGATCAAGCAGAAATACCTACGAATGATGCTGACCAGATGGAGGGTGATGCGGCTGACGTTGATGCAAATGCAGTTATTGATGACGCAACACCTGCGGTTGGCACGAATCATGGAAAGGGTGCGGATCGTAATTCTGGCATGCAAACGACGGCTAATGGGGCTAAATCAGTAGTCACTTCATGGACGCATCGGAGCCAGATGACCAACACAGCTAGTCTGCAACACGCGCAAACTATCGTTGGCGGTCATCATCAAGAATCACGGCCGACTGAATCAGCTTCGGTAGCTGTTCAGCCTGTAACGGCCAAACTCGGCACATCGGCTTTACCGCAAACTGGTGAAGCGCCAAGTCGTGCAAATGTGATGGGAACAGTGCTATTGGGGTTGACCATGTTCGGTAGTTGGCTCGGATTTCGGCGTGTGAAACGCCATTAAACAACGTGCTCGAAATCGTAAGGACTGAATAAAAGTGATTACGGTGATTGTGATTTTCGGTATCAGCGTCAGGATGATGTGTCGATAGCAGTTAATAAAAGAAACGCTTCAAGAATTAGTCATGAATTCTTGAAGCGTTTCTTTGTTATTCACTCAATCAAACTAGTCAGGTTACTGAACTTTAGCAACGAGTTGTTCAGTAAATGCATCCAGGGCTTTTACATCATCAGCTTCTGGTGCAAGGTTAACGAACACGTCCTTGGCACCCTGAGTAGCCCCAGCCTTCTTCAACGCGTTACTGAAATCGGTGACGGCGCGGCAATAATCATCATCATAGAAAGTATCGCCAGAGCCGGCACAGCCGTAAATCTTACCGGTTAAATCCAAATCCTGTAAGTCCTCGTAGAAGTCGAGTCCCTCTTCAGGGAGGGCGCCCTCATCGTAGGTGTAAGGGACGACAACACAAATATCAACATCGTTGAATTCAGTTGCGTCGGCTTGCGAGATTTCTTCTTTGGCAACATCGACCCCAAGCTTTTCAAATTTTTCAGTAATAATATCGGCAACGTCTTCGTTGTTACCGGTAATGGTAGCAAAAATAACTTTCGCAGTAGCCATATGAACTCCTCGCTTTCAAATATCTTGATAAGCCGATTATAGCAGAGTTTTAACCTTAATTTAAGGTATTGGGCAGTTATTCACAAATCCGCTTGACCAGTGGTTTCTCAGTAGCCAATTCCATGCTATAATTTAACTATTAATGGTTATTTTACCGAAATTGATAAAAATTTTTGGTCGGCGCTTAACCAGGAATCTAATGTAAATTATAAATTGGCGAGGAGCGTTGGTTTTGTCTAGAAAAAATAAAAAAGAAGGATTGGGTAGACGGCTCTGGAATTCGATTACTGAGCCAATTCCCGACGATGATAGTACTGAACAAGATAATGAACAGATCCCTTTGGCCTATGATCTGAAAGACTCGGCCGCATCAAAGGCGGACGAAGCCGAAGCAAAATCAACGGTCAATATTCCCCGCTCGACGGCGAATAACAGTGCCGAAAAGCAACCTGTTGACGCAGTAATTGAACCAGAAAAGGTGGCTAAAAAAGCGCGCCATTCCGGAGACGATCGCCAGGCTGTAAAACAATCGGCGGCACCCGTCAAGCATGGGGCGACTAGTGCGGTTAAGCAAAAAGGCTCGGCTGGTTCTCAGTCGTCGTCAAAGGCGGAATCCGCGCAAATAACTAAAAAGTCCGCCGCAACTAAACCGGCCTCAACAGCAAGTCAGGCGGCGCCAAAGACGGCCAGCGCGGTCTCATCACAGGCAGTAAGTGACCAGCGTTCCAAGCACGCAGCTTCGACGACAGCTAGTGCGGCTCAATCGGCACCAGCGCGGGCCGCTAAGGAAGCGTCACAAGCAACCAGCACCGCAGTGTCTGATCAGAAGCGTGTGGCTAAAACAACAGCAAGTACCAAGGTTCATCAGTCGGCGGCAACGTCGGAAGTTCCAATGACGCGGATGGCCCGGCGTGCTAGTCAGGAAGCTGCCAGTCAGGCCAAGACGCACAGTCAACAGTCTAGTGCTTCGACATCGAGTGCCGCGGCCGCCGCATCTGCGGTAGCACAATCCACGGCCCCGAAGTCCACAGCCCCCAAGTCAGCGACATCAAAGGCTGCTGTATCTCAGGCCACGGCCACAACCGCTAAGGATCCGCAAGCGACTGCTGCTAAACAGCCGAAGGTCGAAAGGCGCATCCCAGCTGATCATATTCCACCGGTTGCTCGTAAACAGCAACCGCGGATTGCGGTCAAGGGGACGGAACAAGCGGATGATGACACGCAGCCTGAGTTACCATTATCACGTGAAGAGTTGTATGGTGATCAGCAGCCCAACGGTGGCAAGCAGCCCAATAAGCCAACCATGTCACGGGTTGCTCGGCACGAAGAACAGCGGGTACCACATGATGATCAGCCGGATGACGACCGTGACTTTTCTGAGTTAGAAACGGATGAAAAGAATCCACATCTTAAGAAGCCAGCTCGGCGCTATAACTGGAAGTTGATGTTGGCTGGTGTTGCGATTCTGGTTGTTGCTGCTGGTGGAGCTTTCTTCATGTGGAACCATGGGCAAGCCACTCAAGCTGCGGCACGAACCAATGCGGAAAAGATCGTGGACCAAGTTTATACATCATCAGCCCAACGGGACTTGCGGGCGAGTGCCTCAAGCTCGACTTTGACCAAGTTGCAAAATAATATTGATAATATGAAGGATTCAAGTGAAAAGACCCGTTTGCAGAAACAGCATGATACGGCTGCTAAGATGTTGACGGTCCGGACTAGTTACCAAGATTTACGCAACGCTAAGGGGTTACTTAAGACCGACGTGACCATGGACACCATTACTAAGGGTCAGCAACGGTTGACAACTGCTGGCTTAACGACTAGTAAGCCGTACTTTGCTAAGAAGTATGATAAGTTGTTTACGACAACGGGAAAAACGGTTAAGAAAGTGGTCAGCTATGATGCTGATTTCCAAAAATTATATAACAAGAAAAATAAGCTCAAGGCTTCGACCCCGTCAACGACAGTCGATAAAGTACTTACAAACCTGAAAGCTTATCGCAAAAAGTCGCAGTTAGCGGCCAATGATTACCAGAAGTTGATTACGGATCGCAAGAAGTTGGCGAAAGCGAATAACGCATCGTCTTCAGCCTCAAGTTCGAGCACGTATAGCTATAGTGAACCAGAATCATCGTCGAGTTCATCATATTCGACTTATAGTGAAAGTAGTGACAACAGTAGTTCGGCTTCAACGCATAGTTATAGCAACGATACGGACACGAGCTCGGCAACGTCGAGCTCAAGTACGCCTAGCTACAGTTATAGTGCAAACACCGATAGTAGCTCAACGACGAATTATGGAGATACGTCTTCAACAACGACCGGTGGCACTGCTTCTTCTACAGATGGTTATAGTACGGCAACGGGCAATAATTAATTTTTCTGGGTAAACAAGACCAGTAAACTTGATGATCGTCTGAAAATTTAAAAACCGGCCAGCTTAATTAATTCATAATTAAGTTGGTCGGTTTTTGGTCGTTAGTGACTGATCGACTCGTGTCAATAACCTGGGAAGCGTGCAGGCAGGTGAATATCCGAGCTGGTTAGCCATTAGTTCCACTAATTGTTACCATTCAAGGAGTGTCCATTATCTGGGGCGAATGACGACCGGTTTGCGGTAACTGGCAGACACAAAAGTGATGTAAACGGGACATCAATGTTAGAATGTAAATATAAAATTAATTATAAAGTGAGAGAGGCGTGTTTTGATATGGAAATCACAATTTTTGGTAAGGGCAACATGGGGCAAGCAATTGGTCATAATTTTGAAATCGCTGGGCACGAGGTCACTTATTATGGTTCCAAGGACCAAGCCACAACGCTCGGTGAAATCGTGATCATGGCGGTACCTTATCCCGCTTTAGCTGCGCTGGCTAAACAGTACGCGACTCAGTTGAAGGGCAAAATCGTCGTTGATATCACGAACCCCTTGAATTTTGACACGTGGGATGACTTGGTTGTTCCAGCTGATAGTTCGGCTGCCCAAGAATTACAGCAGCAACTACCAGATAGTCAGGTGCTCAAGGCTTTCAATACGACTTTTGCGGCGACGCTTCAGAGTGGGCAGGTCAATGGTAAGGAACCAACAACCGTGTTAGTTGCTGGTAATGACGATAGCGCCAAGCAACGCTTCACCCGCGCCTTGGCTGACAGTCCGTTAGAAGTGAAGGATGCAGGTAAGTTAAAGCGGGCCCGTGAGCTTGAAGCGATGGGGTTTATGCAAATGACATTAGCAGCCAGTGAACAAATCGGCTGGACCGGTGGCTTTGCGGTTGTTAAATAATTGGTCAACGATTAAACCCAATTAGGTTAGTTACCGATTGGCGATGCTCGGGAGTGCGACTTTCGAACATCGCTTTTTTGTTGGTATTTTGTGAGCCGTTTGTCAGCAGTAGCGTCAAACATTGTGATTTAAACCAAACTGTGGGCTAAAAAAGGGTCAGCCTAACTTACTGGCCAATCTTAGCTAATATCCGGTTGTGGATCATTACGGTTCAAGTGAATGATAGTGGTATGATAAAAGTATTGATCAAGAAATTAGAAATGGGGTAATAAGTTATGCCAATGGTATTGATGGCTCAAGCAACCAAACCTGAACAGCTGCAACAGTTACAAACCACTTATCCGGACTGGACGTTCAAGGATGCGGCGGCGGTCACGGCGGCCGATTACGACCAAATTGAAGTCATGTATGGTAATCATCCGTTATTAAAGACGATCCTAGCGCGGCCAACCAATCAGTTAAAGTTTGTACAGGTCATTTCAGCTGGCGTCGATTATTTGCCATTAAAGGCATTGCAAGCGGCCGGGGTGGTGGTTGCAAACACGAGTGGTATTCACGCCGATGCGATTAGTGAATCGGTCTTAGCCGCGATGTTAAGCGTAGTCCGGGGGTATCATGCGGCCTGGCTGAATCAGCGCGGGGCACGGCAATGGGCCTTGCCAATGACGACATCTACCTTGACCGGGCAACAGTTGTTGATATATGGCACGGGCCAAATTGGGCAATCGTTAGCGGCTAAGGCTAGTGCGTTAGGCATGCACGTGATTGGGGTCAATACGACCGGTCACCCCGCTGATCATTTTCATGAAACAGTGGCATTTACCGCGACGGCCGACGCGTTAGCAACGGCTAACTTTATTGTCAACGCTTTGCCATTAACGCCAACAACGCATCATTTGTTTAGTACTGAATTATTTCAGCAGACCAAACAGCAACCGATGCTGATTAATATTGGGCGTGGTCCGGCGGTTGATACTACAGCGTTAATGACCGCCCTGGATCATCATCAACTCAGTATGGCAGCGTTGGACGTTACTGAACCAGAGCCATTACCGACGGACCACCCGTTGTGGCAACGAGATGACGTGCTGATTACGCCACATATTTCAGGTCAAATTGCCCACTTTCGGGCGACCGTTTTTCCAATCTTTGCGGCGAACTTTGCACAGTTTGTCAAAGATGGCACGCTGGTACGTAACCAAGTGGATCTGAATCGTGGTTATTAATTGAATATATGTAACGGTAGCGGCAATGTAAAAGCCGGTTGTGACTAGGACTTAGTCACAACCGGCTTTTACTGGTTTCATAATTATGAGTCATCGTTTATGGTTGCTTGAAATTCTCTGCCGTGCGATCATTGGGACCCTGCCCAATAGCCAAAATAAAGACGGTACTAATAATCAGGACACTGCCCAGAATGTCGAGCCAACCGAAGCTGACACCGAGTAGAACCACCGCAATGATGGTTGCGGATAAAGGTTCAAAAGCGTCTAGTAGACTGACAACGGTTGGCCGGATATATTGCAAACTTTGCAAGAAGAATAGGAAAGCTAACAATGTTCCAAACAGCACAACAAAGGTCAACTTGCTGATATTAAGCATAGTCAGTGGAATATGGATTGACCAGACTGGCTGAACGATGTTAAACAAGATACCCCCTAACAACATTGACCAGGTGTTGACGGTCATTGGGTCGTACTTAGTAAGTAGTTTGGTTGGTAGCAAGGTATTCGTAGCGGACGAGACCCCCGATAAGAGTCCCCAGATCAACGCCCAGACGGAGATGACTAGGGTCTGAGGGTTGCCGTGAGTCACGAGCAAGAATGAGCCCAGTAGTGCACAAATAATTGCAAGGCCTTCTGCACGGGTCGGCAATTGCCGATGAGCGACTAGCATCCACAGAGCAATGAACACGGGTCCCATGAATTGTAGAATTGTTCCGGTCGCCGCGTTACTAGCTTCAACTGCTAAAAAGTAGGTGAACTGAACCGGCATTAGACCCAATAGTGTGTAGGCCACGATCTGTAGGAGATCGCGGGGTTGACGCCAAATCGACCACAAATCAACATGGGTCAGCAAACTGACCAGTAATAGTGCGATTCCGGCACCCAGCATGCGAATTCCCGTTAACCAAATAGAATTAATATCGGTCGTATCAAAAAGTGTTTGTGCGCCGGCTCCGGAAATCCCCCAGAAGGTCGCACTGATACTAGCAAGAAAGATACCTTTGAATTCCCGACTGACTTGCACAGCAAACCGCCTCCTCAGTAAAATCAACTTAACCTCCATTGTACATGATTTTGCTGAGAAAAGGGGAATCGGTTACGCACTTGCTTGTTGACTAGCCTGTTCGGTCGCGTTCTGCGCATTTTGTTCAGTAGTGTGTTCAGTTGTGGCACTGGTTTGGCGGGTGGTTTCGGCTAAGTGAACCAGATGGGTCAGAAACGCGTGCGTTTTTGCTTGGTAATGGTACTTTTGGCCAAGCTTGACGAGGTAGCCATTGATATAGTCGACTTCAGTTGGCCGATTATGAGACATATCTTGATACATCGATGGGTAGTGGAGGGGATTAGCCACTTTGCTGACGTAGTTGACAGAGGCGAGCTCTTCCGCGCGGGTATTCAACATGGTGACACCATCACGCTCACAGACATCATAGGCTTCATCGATCAATTGACGACTCAGCTCATCAGCCCCTGGATAGGCCGCGAATTCGCCCATCGTAATTTCAAAGAGGGTACAGAGGGTGTTGACCACTGAGTTGAAGACGACTTTAGCCAGCAAGGTGCCGCGGAAGTTCGTTGTTAAATTAGGGTGGAATTGGCATTTATCTAATTCTGTCACGATTCGGTGGGTCATTTCGTCAGGGTGTTCCGTATAATTGGCGAGATTCATGGTGCCGGCGCCGCGAGCTCCAATGAAGTCGACATCACCAGGGCCGTTTAAGACCGTAGCGACTAGTGCGGTCCCAGCTAATAATTTTTCGGGTTTGAAGTAGTGTAATAATTTTTCAACGTGACCCATCCCATTCATGCAAGTGAGCACGTACTGGCGACCATTAAAAGCGTGGGCCGTCCGAGTCAAAAAATCAGCAAGTTGCATCTGTTTAGTAAATACGACCCACACGTCGGGATCATCGTGATAATCTTCGGGAGTTGAGACTTTGACGGGAACTAAGTGTCGATTCTGGTGATCGCGCGACACGTAGACGCCACCTTGACGATGAATTTGATCAACATTTGCTTGCCAAGTATCCACAAAATCAACTTGATTGCCTGCTTCTTGTAATAACACACCGTAACGTAATCCCATGGCGCCTGCGCCGAGTACTGTAAAATGCATATGTATGACCATCCTTTAAAATGATTTATTAATAAATGAAAATAAAAACGTCCGACAGACGAAGTCGTCTGCCGGACGCGAGCGCGGGTTACCACCGGTATTCATCAGCAATTTACATTACTGACCTTAAGCACATCATGAAAGATGTACCACACGTTAATGGGTGTTAACCAGTACGGGTTACTTGATTTCACCCATACAACTCACAGTCGATATTCGTGATACCGGATTAGATCTGCTCACACCATCTCAGACTCGCTAAGGCTAACGACCGGCAACTACTGAACTGTTCAATGCTTTTTATCATCATTTATTAATTGTTCTCTAATTTAGTAGCTGGACTGGTGAATGTCAAGTAGTGAGATTGAATTCTTTGGTATATAAAGCTGATGAGGGCAAATAATGCCCTAAATAGCTTCTAAACTTAAGATTGTTTAGCTTTATGTGGTGAAAATGCGGTGGCTAGTTCGGCTTTGAAAGCGATTTCCATTATAGGAGGGAATAGCGTACAATTGGGAGTGTAAATAAGCCTTGTGCTAATTATGATTGCTAAAAAAGGCGGCGGTGCGTCATCTTTTTAATTTAAGCCCATTCAAGTCCGGCCAACCGGCTTACTCATCAGTGCGGATACGCCAACCGGCTTACTCATCAGTGCGGATACGCCAATTTGCGTATTTACTGACGATGGCAGGATGGTACCGACTGATTGGCAAACCCAGCAAAAGCAGTCAAGCTGAATGTCACAGATGATCAGTTAGCTAGCACAACATATAGGTAAATACGTAGGAGGAGTTCAACTATGCCAAAATATTTAGTCTTTATGGACATTGACGGAACATTATTAACGGATCACCAATATGTCTCGGAGCGAACTCGAGCGACGATTGAACGGTTTCAGAAGCAGGACGTGTTATTTTACATTGCTACGGGGCGCATGTACGAGCTGGCGAAGATCGTTCGAGACAAAGTAAACGCTGACGTTCGTTTGGTGACGTCTAACGGGGCGGTGTTCGATGGTGCCCAGGGCCGTGAGCTAACCAAACTCGGAGGTGCTGCGGTTGAGCTTGCCTATCTGATTGCACGTCGTGATAACTTACCAATGATGTTGTTCACGCCAGACATGGCCTACTATACGGAACAAATCCCACGGTTCGTTGCTCGTAATGCGGCCAACTTTGATGCGGATGAAGTCTCGATTGGCTATGAAGAAGTGAAGAGCTTTACGCAATTAGCCACGATTGAGGACCAGATTACGAACGGCGTCATTCTCAGTCGTGAAGACATGTCACGGCTGGATTCTGCCCGCGAAAAGCTCACTAATAGTAAATTGTTGCGACTTTCATCATCGAACCCGAATAATATTGAGATGATTCCTCTGAATACGGATAAGGGGACGGCGGTCAAACAAATTCAACGTGAGCAACATGTCGATGCCGCCCACACGTTTGTCTTTGGGGATGGCTTGAATGACGTTGGGATGATGGCAGAAGCTGACTTATCGGTGGCAATGGGCAACGCCTTGCCACAAGTTAAGAAAGTTGCGAACTATGTAACTGATATGAATTATAATGATGGTTTGGCACTATTCTTAGAAAAATACTTCGCGGCCCACCCATTATCAACGACTAAGTAAGGTCAGCTTACAAGCGTATCGGTGTATCGACGAGGACAATAAGGCCATTAAAAAAGCGATTCTCACGTGTGTGGGAATCGCTTTTGTGGTATTATTAAAATTTCGCTATGACTTAAGTGGTGGTAATTGACTTTTACGTCAAATTTGGCACACTTAGTATTGAAGTGTTTTTAGGAAGTGATAACTGTTGAAAATTGAAATTTTACCGACGACTACCACGGAAATTCCATTAGCAATTTTGTCGATGAGCAATCTTGATAACCGTGAGTTGAATCCAGCAATTGAAAAACAATTAGCTGCACAAGGGCTTGCCGTTGCTCAGCCGCAGAATGCTTTGGCAGACTTGCTTCAAGTGATTCACGCGCGCCATCCAGTGCAGATCAATGCGTGGGATATGAATACGCTTGGCACTGAGCAGGTTCAGCTTCATTTAACGGCACAAGGGGCCAGTCTTTCAGCGGATGCTACCACCCCAATCAGGCCTAATTTGGATAGTAAAAGCAGTCGCATTTTAATTGTAGTTGGCGATCCAGATGCAAGTGAAGCTTCAGTGCATGCAACTGGTCAAGAATTACAACGCAAAATCAAAGCCTTTTTTGGTATTCAGGCGCGCTTGCAATTTCCGAGTTGTACCACGCAACCTGTTAGCATCGAGACAACTAGGCCCGCTTCTTAGGGGTGATATTAATGTCGATCAACTTGAATTGCCGATTTTGGTAGTCCACGCGACTAACACTTGTATTTTTCAGGAGTCGGGTGGGAAGCTCACGGGGGCTGATTTGGTATAGGAATGCACTGAGAACCAGCCCGTGAGAAACGATAAGAATATTCTTGTCATGCTGACTATCCTGAGATTCATACAAACAGATTCGTCGTAGCGCGCTACTGATTCGATCCGTGACACCGACCAAAGTCTCGGCGCCACGAGTCTGGTCGAGGGAGTTAAAGACCCATAGTAGGGTGGCGAAGCGTTCACGACTCAACATCAACTTAACAAACGTTCCAATACCCAATTGTTTTTGGACTTGCTTGACGATCCACATGTTTCTGGTACCTTCAAGCCCACCGAAGTTAAATTCGCGTAAGCCGACGTCAATCGTCGGCTTTTTTATTTCAGGATGGAGTGCGGTGATAATGCGACTCGTTTGTTGTGCTCGGCCCAAGTCACTGACGTAAGCAGCGTCGAAATGAACATCTGCTAGCATGCGGGCTAACCGTTGAGCGGAGCGCACACCGGTATGTGTGAGTTCCGAATCATAGATGCCTTGTAAACGGCCGGCCGCGTTGAGCTTGGTTTGTCCATGACGGACTAAGTATAAGTGAATCGTAGCCATCGCTAACCCTCCCATCAAATTAATTAATATAGTCCAATTGTAAAGCGTTACTCGTCATTCAACAAGTCTTTAATTGTTAATTGCCACTTTATTTTGTCGCTGATATCAAAAAGAGCTTGAGCAGCTAGCTTGTTTCGCGCCACGGTCGGTTTAATCGGCGGCGAAAGCGCATTTGAGGCTGCGAGTGGATGGCTACTAGCCTCGAATAATTGCGCATCTTCTGGTCATCGTAGCCGATTATGCTAGGTATCAAAAAATCCCCTAAAGGGTGATAGCTATTTCAGCTACCGACCTTTAGAGGCGATGGCAACGTAACGTTGCTACTGATTATTCCAATCTTCGTTCAAAACTTGCTTGTTTTCCTGCTTGAGAATCTTCATCATCTTACGACGAGCGGTGAAGAATGGAATTCCAATGTGAGCAAGGTTGCTTCGAAAACGCCAACGGTAATGGTAAGTCCGGTCCGGTACGTATTCGGAGGACTGTACGTAGTTAGCGTAACGAAAGGCAAACAACTGGTCTTCAAGAAAATCAATATCTTCGTTGAACTTGAGGTGATGCGTGGTAATAATACTGCGAATGAATGCTTTATTCCACGAAAAACCGCCAACCGTGCCAAAGTTGATGTTGGCAATCAAGTCTTTTTGGTTGTATGTTTTGGCAGGACTCGGAACGGCTAAGTAACCGTAGTGACCGCATACAACGAGCTGGGTATCGGGTGCTGACCGGTAGGCGGCTAGGAAGGTTGCCAGAAAGTCTGGTTCGACCCAATCGTCGCCATCGACAAAGCAAAGGTACTTACCCTTAGCAGCAGCCATACCGGAGTTACGAGCTGCGGAGACGCCCCGGTTATGGGCGTGAGTGATCACGTGGAACCGGTCGTCGCCTTTGATTAACGCGGCAATCTGTTCACCAGTGTCATCAGTCGAACAATCATCAACCACGAAGACTTCAAAGTCTGTCAAGGTTTGGCGTTGTAGACTAGTCAAGCAGCTATCTATAAATTTGTGCTGGTTGTAAGCTGGTACAACCACTGAAAAAAGGGGTGCTGACACGCTAATTCCTCCATCGTAAATTTGGATACTGTTACTAGTATACCCATAAATTGTGATGAAATTATAGTGAATCGTCTTTTTTTAGCCATAAATTAATTATTTGCAAGATTTGTCGTATGAAAATACAATGCAAGGTCGGGATAAACAAAGATGGTGTGAGAAAAATCTAGTAAGCCATTATTCTTATAATAGTTACAAGAATCCAAGGCCAAGTAAGTTGCGCCCTGTGCCAAATTCATTAGTTCGGCCTCTTCCTTGTTAAGATTGGTGAGTGAAAGATAATCATCACTGTTAGCAATCCCGATGCCGTAAGCTTCGTTGATGAAGTCCCAAATTGACGTATTGACAGCTTCGGTCGATAGATAGGGGACGACAGAGCGTAAGTAGTAGGCCCTTTCCAAACAATACAGTTGGTCGTGCCAATAGCGGAGGCGAATGATACGATACAGTTCTTCGTCGACGGGAATGTTGAGTTTGCGGCTCAGGGCACTATCGCCGTGGATCGTATCAAAAGTCAGAATCTTGGAAGTTAAAGTCCGTGGGTGGACATGACTATTGAAGAGTGAGCGTGCTGACAGATTCACTACCGTTTTATGTTGAAGCTGAATATTAGTAATATAATAGCCACTGCCTTGAACCCGACGCAGGAGCCCCTGCTGGTACACCAAGTCAATCGCTTTGCGAATGGTGTTGCGGCTAGCTTGGTAACGTTCCATTAATTGGGCTTCCGTGGGGAGTTTGACGGTAAAAATGCCGTCTTGAATGGCGGCAACGAGTTTGGTTGCAATGTCACGATACATGGTGTTCACTTCTTTCGAATATTAAGTTGTTATTTAATAATTTGTGGGTACAAATCAAATAAATTGCAGATATCTGATTAATAAGGCTTGTCAAATTTGTACCCATGACTTATAATTCTAATTGTAATGAAAGCGGTTTATTAAAGCAACCGCTGTAACATATAAATTTAAAACAATCTAGGAGCGTGTTTATTATGGCTGAAAGAACAATTATGTTGGTATGTGCCGCTGGGATGTCAACGTCATTATTAGTCTCAAAGATGCAAAAGGCTGCGGAAGCAGAAGGCATTGATGCAGATATTTTTGCAACCGCTGCCAGTGACGCTGATGCGAAGTTAGCTGAAAAGAATCCTGACATTTTAATGCTTGGACCACAAGTTCGTTATATGTTAAGTGATTTCCAAAAGCGCGTTGATATTCCAGTTGAAGTTATCAACATGCAAGACTACGGCATGATGAACGGCGAAAAAGTTTTAAAGGAAGCCGAAGCATCAATTGCAAAAGCAAACTAATCATTAAATTGTAAGTGCTACCAGCCCAAGGTAGATCAATCGCGGCCGGTGGCATTTTGATTGTGATGCACACGAATAAATGCTAAAAGGATGAGGGTAAATGGCAGAAGAACAAACAAAAGAAGTTGAAGCAAGTCTCGAAACCATTATGGGTTTGATCGTTAATGGTGGTAATGCAAAGAGTTCCGCTTTCGAAGCAATTAAAGCTGCTAAGGAAGGCGACTTTGAAACCGCTGATGCCAAGTTAAAGGAAGCAGATAACTTTCTAACCGAAGCACACAATTCACAAACCTCAATGTTAACGGCGGAAGCACAAGGGGAACATACCCACGTGTCATTGTTATTAGTACATTCACAAGATCACATCATGAATGCCATCACCTTCCGCGACTTAGCTGGTGAAGTTGTAGACGTTTATCGGCGTTTAGCTGCCGATGAGGCGAAGTAGTTAATTAATTTGAGCCTAGGCAAATACCTGCTGGTGTTGGTCTGGGCTTGTTTTTTCATTCATGCCGTGGTCGCTTATAATGGCAGACAGCTTAACAACGGTGACGTGGCGGTTACACGCTTTTCGTTAGTTAAGGTAACAAAGACTGTAACTCAGGGATAGCCTGAGCAGCATTAATGGAGGGAATTAGTTCATGACAAAAGGATACAAAATGCCCAAAGATTTTCTGTGGGGTGGCGCGGTCGCGGCCCATCAATTAGAAGGCGCTTGGGATGTTGATGGCAAGGGCGTTAGCATTGCCGATGTAATGACAGCCGGACGTAACGGGGTTCCCCGTAAAGTCACGGATGGCGTCAAAGATGGTGAAATCTATCCTAATCACTGGGGCAATGATTTTTATCATCGCTATCCAGAAGATGATCGATTATTTGAAGAAATGGGCTTTAAGTGTTTCCGGACGTCAATCGCGTGGACCCGGATTTTCCCGAATGGTGATGAGAGCGAGCCTAACGAAGCTGGTTTGAAGTTTTACGATGACTTATTCGATGATTTATTATCGCATGGCATCCAACCCGTTGTGACCCTGTCACACTTTGAAATTCCATACCACTTAGTGAAGGTTTATGGTGGTTTCAGCAACCGTAAGATGATCGACTTCTTTGTTCATTTTGCGAAGACCGTCTTCAAGCGCTATCAGGATAAGGTCAAGTATTGGATGACCTTCAACGAAATCAATAACCAAACAGCTTGGAGTGATCCGCACCCATTGTTACAAAATTCCGGCCTGCAACTTAGCAAGGATGACAATTGGGAACAGGCGATGTATCAAGCAGCTCATTATGAATTAGTAGCGAGTGCCCTAGCTGTGCAAGCGGGCCACGCAATCAATCCTGATTTTCAAATCGGCTGTATGGTCGCGATGTGTCCAATCTATCCACTAACAGCTAAACCAGCGGATGTGATGATGGCGGAACGGGCCATGCAAAAACGGTATTGGTTCGGGGATGTCCACTGTCTCGGTGAATATCCAAAGTGGTTACCGAAGTACTTTGAACGCAAGGGCTTCGATATGGATATTACCGCTGCTGACTTGGCAACTTTAAAGGCTGGTACGGTGGATTACGTTGGTTTCAGTTATTACATGTCATTTGTTACAAAGGGTCGTGACGGTGACAGTGATTACGATTTCAAGGAACCCGATGACTTTGTTGAGAACCCCTACGTTAAGAAGTCTGATTGGGGCTGGCAAATTGATCCAACTGGGTTGCGCTATGCGATGAACTGGATGCAAGATCGGTGGCACTTACCACAATTCATTGTTGAAAATGGCTTTGGTGCTTACGATAAGAAGGAAGCCGACGGGAGTGTACATGACGACTACCGGATCAGTTACTTCCGTGATCACATCTTGGCGATGGAACAAGCGGTCGTATTAGATGGTGTTGATCTGATTGGCTATACACCGTGGGGCTGTATTGATTTGGTCTCAGCAAGTACTGGTGAAATGGCGAAACGGTATGGATTCATTTATGTTGACGCCGATGATAATGGTCAAGGCAGTTTTGACCGTTCTAAGAAAGACTCCTTTAACTGGTTCCAACAAGTTATTGCGAGTGATGGTGAAGATTTATAGTGAAAGGATGATAATGCATGGCAACAACGAGTGGTTTACGATCTGATTTCTTATGGGGTGGGGCGGTCGCAGCCCATCAACTAGAAGGCGGCTGGCAAGCTGGTGGCAAAGGGGTCAGTGTGGCTGATGTCATGACTGCCGGTGCCAACGGTGTTCCTCGTGAAATCACGGATGGTGTGATTGCGGGTAAGAATTACCCGAACCATGAAGGCATCGACTTTTATGGTCACTATAAGGAAGATATCAAGCTATTTGCTGAGATGGGCTTCAAGTGTTTTCGGACATCGATCGCCTGGACGCGGATTTTTCCAAATGGTGATGAAGAAGAACCCAATGAAGCGGGTTTGAAGTTCTATGATGATATGTTCGATACTTGCCGGCAATATGGTATCGAACCAGTGATCACGCTGGCCCACTTTGAAATGCCGTACCACTTAGTTAAGGAATATGGTGGCTGGCGTTCGCGGAAAGTCATTGACTTTTTCGTGCACTACGCTGAAACGGTCTTCAAACGCTATAAGAACAAGGTTAAGTACTGGATGACCTTCAACGAAATTAATAATCAGACGACTTATACGAACCAATTCCTGATGGCGACGGATTCTGGTTTAGTGTTGAAGCCCGATGATCCTGACGCTGAAGCTTTGATGTATCAAGCTGCTCATTATGAAGTCGTTGCCAGTGCGCTAGCCGTTAAGATTGGCCATGCCATTAATCCCGACTTCCAGATTGGCAATATGATCAACATGACACCGATTTATCCTGCAAGTGCTAAGCCACAAGATATCATGCAAGCTGAAAAGGCTATGCAGCGGCGTTATTGGTTTGCAGACGTACAATCATGGGGCTATTATCCAAATAATATGGAAGCTTACTTCAAACAGACTGGTTTCCGCCCTGATATCACGGCCGAAGACCGCCAAGTCTTGAAGGAAGGCACCGTTGATTATATTGGCTTTAGTTACTATAATTCCAACACGGTCGCCGCTCAGGATGATAACCCAAGTTACCACTTTGTCGGGACCGAAGCCGTTGATAATCCATATTTGAAGACGAGCGAATGGGACTGGCCAATCGATCCAGAAGGTTTGCGGTATTCTTTGAATTGGTTACAAGACCGCTATCACAAGCCAATGATGATTGTTGAGAATGGGTTGGGTGCCCGCGACAAAGTCGAAGCCGATGGTAGTATTCATGATCCTTACCGGATTGACTATTTACGCGCTCATATCAGTGAAATGATCAAGGCCGTTACCGAAGATGGGGTCGACTTGATTGGCTATACGCCGTGGGGGTGTATCGATTTGGTCTCAGCTGGAACTGGTCAGATGTCGAAACGTTACGGTTTTATCTACGTCGACAAGGACGATGAAGGTAACGGGACACTAGAGCGCTCGAAGAAGGATTCGTTCTACTGGTATCAAAAAGTGA
Organism: Lactiplantibacillus sp. C232; assembly: GCF_023806725.1. Classification (NCBI taxonomy): domain Bacteria; kingdom Bacillati; phylum Bacillota; class Bacilli; order Lactobacillales; family Lactobacillaceae; genus Lactiplantibacillus; species Lactiplantibacillus sp. C232. Next base: position 208,776 of record NZ_JAMSKZ010000004.1, on the reverse strand, counting down.
TTCGGACGAATGGGGCCGATTTGAAGTAGGAAACTCGTTGTGCTAGAAGACTACTGAATGATTATGCAGTTCGAACGACGATTATTAGTCAATTAATAACCACTAATTGAAGACGACGTTCAAAGTGAGTGAACTTTGAACGTCGTTTTTCGATTGCCTTATTAGCTTGTTTGATTGGCTAATCAACAATTATTGTTAATCAGTGCCTAAAGATTGTTTCTAAGTATCAAATATGGTTAAATGATGGACGAAGGTGATGTCATATTATCTAACATGAGTTGTGATTAAAAATCGTTAGATTCAGAGAAAAGCCACTAACTTAGGTTCGGTTGAAAGGGTCGGGTTGGGGGAGGCTTGTTGGCTCAGTGCGTGTTATATCGACTTATCGGCATTTGTGCTGATCGTGGTGACGTTTCAGTATGTTACCTAGTCTCGGAAGGTCGGAATAGGCTGAACGCATGCAGACGGCCATCGAAAACTGATAATTTTAACTCACGATACGTAATATGATGCAATTAAATGAAAAGGACCTGAAAGTATGGATACAACGGTAATGATTGAAGAACACCCACAGATTAAGGAATTGATGGCAAAACGACCAATTGTTTGGCAGAACCCAGATTATGGGAAGCGGGCGGACCTGCCGTTAACGCGGGCCGATATTTTTGACGCGGTCGCACGTTGGGAACGTTTCGCACCATTTTTGGCCGTTGCTTTTCCAGAAACGGCAGCTATGAATGGGATTATTGAGTCACCATTGTTACCACTTGAGCAGATGAAACCAGCATGGGAGGCTCTCAACCACCAGTCATTGGCGGGGCAGCTTTATTTAAAAGCTGATAGTCAGTTGCCGATTTCGGGTTCGATCAAGTCACGTGGTGGGATTTACGAAGTGCTCAAGTTTGCTGAACAGGTAGCCATGGCCCATACGGACTTAACGTATATGGATGATTACAGTGTCTTGGCAACGGCTAAGTATCACGAGTTATTTGCACAATACGGCGTCATCGTTGCATCGACGGGAAACTTGGCACTCAGTGTGGGCATCATGGCCGCAACGTTTGGATTTAAGACGACCGTTTATATGTCTCACGATGCTCGTCAGTGGAAGAAGGACAAACTGCGGGCAAATGGCGTCACCGTTGAGGAACTAAATACCGACTTTTCAAGTGTGATTCCGGTGGCCCGTGCCGCCGCGGCCAAGGATGACCATACGCACTTTGTTGATGATGAAGGTTCACGTGACTTATTCCTCGGGTACGCTGTTGCTGGGGTACGGTTACAACATCAATTAAAAGTACAAGGCATCAAGATGGATGCTGCGCACCCGGTCGTCGTTTATTTACCGGCCGGGGTCGGTGGCAGTCCTAGTGGCGTCGCTTTTGGCCTCAAGATGATTATGGGAGCCAATATTTACCCCGTCTTTTGTGAACCGACCCACGTGCCGTCCGTGACCTTAGGGATGATGACCAAGCTGAATGAAAAAATTGCTGTTCAAGACATTGGTTTAGATGGCCTGACTGCCGCTGATGGGTTAGCCGTTAGCCGGCCATCACGGTTGGCAGGCAAGGTGATGCAAACGCTATTACTCGGAACAGCAACATTTGAAGATGATGATTTATATCGTTATTTGACGAAGCTCGTCGATACTGAAGATGTAATGGTCGAACCATCCGCTGCAGCCGGCTTTACCGCGATCGCCCCCATCATGGCCCAATTTCCCACGCTTGCTGGCAAAGACGTCACCCACATTGTCTGGGCAACTGGCGGCGACATGATGCCGGAATCGGAGCGTCAGTTGGATTATGAGCTAGGACAAAAATTGCTGACCAAGATTAACAATCGTTAAAACATTGCTAACGCTTATATCAGTGCTGATATTTAATTAAAATGCGACATCCCAACAACGGGGTGGCGCATTTTTGTTTGCAGTGCGGTGACAAATGGGCTGGAAATAAAACGAGTGAGTGACAACTCATTTTGCTGTTGACAAACCGAGATGTACTGATTATACTAAAGCCATTAAGTGAGTGAGTATACACTCATTTCGAGGAAGAGGGTTATTAAAATGGCAACGGATTATGTCATCGCCAAGCAGGTCAGCAAGCACTTTGGTCATCAGCAAGTGCTTAATCAGATTGATTTGACACTGCCGGCTGGAATGATTTATGGCTTGATTGGGCCATCGGGAGCTGGGAAGACCACCTTGATCAAGAGTATTTTAGGGATGGAAGCTGTGGATAGTGGCACTGTTAAAGTTATGGATACGGTGATGCCCAATAGGGCGGTAATGGCACAAGTAGGGTATATGGCCCAAAGTGACGCCTTGTATGAGACACTAACGGCCCGTGAAAACCTGACCTTTTTTGGGCAATTAATGAGTGTTCCAAAAATAAAGTTAGCACAGATGATTGATTATGCAGCCGGATTAGTTGACTTGACGTCCCAATTAGACAAGCGGGTCAGTGGCTATTCGGGTGGGATGAAACGGCGCTTGTCGTTGGCAATCGCCCTGATTCAGGATCCCCAATTATTGATTTTAGATGAACCGACCGTTGGGATTGATCCAGAATTACGGCAACAAATTTGGACCGAACTAAATAAGCTCAAGGATACTGGTAAGTCGATGCTCGTGACAACGCATGTCATGGACGAAGCAGAACGGTGTGATTATCTCATGTTGATTCGGCACGGGATTGCGCTTGCTGAGGGGACACCCGCGGCACTGAAACAACAGTATGCAGTAGATACGATCGAACAGGTCTTTTTGAAAGCGGGGCGGATGCAAGATGCGAACGATGGCAATCGTTAGACGAGTTTTTAAGCAAATGTTACGTGATAAGCGTACCTTGGCGCTGATGTTTTTGGCACCACTCTTAATTATGGCGTTGATGTATTTTTTGTTTCAAAATAACACGACTCAAGTGGCGACTTTAGGTGTTCACAATGTTGATCATCAGGTGGTCAAAGCCATTAATACGAAGCATGTCGATATTCACCATTACAGTAGTAACCAGGCAAAAGCGATGATTAAGCAGCATGATTTGGATGGATATTTGACGCAAAAAGATGGCAACTTAACGATCACGTATTCTAATAGTAATCCGACCAATACGTCATTGATCAAAGCTTCTTTGCAAAGCGGACTGGTCAAATTAAAAATTCAAACGTTGGTCACGGCTACTAAAGCACAAAAAAAGGTGTTGCAAACGCAACAGGTGGCACTACAAAAGTTGACCGCGGCGCAAAAACAGGCAACGGTTAGCAAGCTAAAGACTGCCTTGGCCCAAGCACAGGCAAGTGGGAATACTGCTGCTGCGGCTAAAATTCAAAAGCAATTGAGGCAGGCTACAGCGAGTGCTGCGGCGCCAACAAATAGTCAATCACAAACGACGACCTATACCACTAGCAGTCATTATATTTATGGTAGTAGTGATTCAACGTTCTTTGAAAACTTTTTGCCAATCTTTCTCGGTTTCTTTGTCTTCTTCTTTGTGTTCTTGATTTCTGGCGTTTCACTTTTGAATGAGCGCACTACTGGAACCCTAAGCCGGCTACTTGCAACTCCAATTCGACGGAGTGAAATTATTATGGGCTATCTAATTGGTTATGGGGGCTTTGCCATCATTCAGACTGTCCTGACCGTTGTTTTTGCAATTACGGTCTTCAAGATTCACTTAGTTGGTAGTATTTGGCTGGTCTTTCTGACTAACTTATTATTAGCGTTAGTGGCTTTGACCTTGGGTATCTTTATTTCCACCTTTGCTAACTCAGAATTTCAAATGATTCAGTTTATTCCACTGATTGTTGTACCACAAATCTTTTTTGCTGGGTTGATTCCAGTCGATGGCATGGCGAGTTGGTTGCAAGCAATTGCCCACATCATGCCGTTATACTATGGTGCTAATGCGTTGACGGCTGTTGTGACAAAGGGTGCTGGGCTTGGCGATATTGGTGTCAATTTGTTAATATTAGTAGGGTTTATGGTCGTACTAACAATGTTGAATATTGTTGGAATGAAACGTTATCGGAAGGTGTGAGGATATGGAACGACCACGGATACGGGATTATTTTCAACATGATCTAAGTCAGAATGAAACGATTACACCTAAGCAACGGGCCATCCTCCAGGCAAGTCTCGATTTGTTTGCTGAAAAGGGTTTTGACCAGACTAGTACTAGTGATATTGCACAACGGGCCGGCGTTGCGGAGGGGACGGTCTATCGGCGGTATAAGACTAAGGCTGCCTTACGGGATGCCATCTTAGCACCAATTGCCGCACACATTGTGCCAATTTTAGCGAGTGATTTTTCAGAGGATGAATTACGGCAGCGTTATCCCAGTCTACAGGCATTCGTCACAGCAATTTTTACGGACCGAGTTGCATTTGCTAAAGCTAACGTGAAAGAGTTAAAGGTCATTTTTGAAATGGCAGCTTTTGACGCCGAACGACGCGAACAGATTCTTAGCCAGATTGCGCCTAAGATGGTCAAGCAGATGGGAAGTGTCATAAATCAACTAAAAGCAGATCATTTGATTGTGGATTGGCCGAATGATTTGATACTGCAAAGTTTGTTATCGCAGCTATTCGGTTACCTAGCGCGGTTAATGCTGGAATTGCCGGGAACTGAAATTGAGCGCGAACAAGCGTATTTGATTACGGTGATGACCAAAATATTGACCCCGGGTGAACATGATCAAATTACTGGTCAGTGAGCTAAGTGTTACTTGATATAAACTAAAGCCACTTCTGTACTTAGCGGTCATTTGAACGCTAAGTACAGAAGTGGCTTTGGTCGTTGCTACGCGTGTTCGTTTGTTAATCTGCTAGTATCGTCATTTTATTCAACAAACTAGTTTGTAACTGGCTGAGTGTGGTTGTCATGTAGACCGGGTAAAGATCTGGGTTGACGAGCCGCTGGGTTGTTCGTGGGAGCTCGGCAAGTTTAGCCTGGGTCGTTGCCTGAATGGTTGTAACCGGAATTGATGTGGTGTTGGACAAATCTACCGGCGCGAGTAAGGGCCGGGCTTCAAAATGGGTGAGTCGCTGTTGGCGGTCGACACTGAGTGGGTCACTGTTGACGACGGTTAGGCTGGTCGCATCGACGATCGTCTCGGTAGCTAGTGCAATCAAGTCAGCAAAGGCCCGCTGAGTTCCTGGTTCGTACAGACGATAGACTTGCTTATCACCAGGAATCGTTAGTTTTTCGCGACTGGCACTGACCTTGATCTTGGGGGTGCTCTGACCATTGCTCTCAGTTGCCGCAAGCTTGTAGACGCCACTTAGAACCGGTGCGGACGCGCTAGTGATGAGCTTTTCACCGATACCAAAATTATCGATCGGTGCGCCTTCGTGCAACAGCGAGGTAATGATGTGTTCATCCAATGCGTTAGAAATAGTGATTTTGGCATTGGGAAAGCCAGCCGCGTCCAATTGTGTCCGGGCAGCTTGTGATAAAGTCGTGACGTCCCCCGAATCGATTCGAATACCGACGGGTTCATGCCCAGCTGCTCGTAGCTCCTTAAAGACCGTCACCGCGTTAGGGATCCCAGAGTTAAGCACATCATAAGTATCGACTAGTAGCGCACTATTGTCAGGATATTGTTCGGCCCACTTGCGAAACGCCGTTAGTTCATCCGGGAAGGCTTCAATCCAACTGTGGGCCATGGTACCAGCAACGGGAATATCAAACAGCTTCGCAGCGAGAACGTTTGAAGTACTATTGGCGCCACCAATAATGGCTGCCCGGGTGCCGTAAAGCGCGCTGTCCGGGCCTTGCGCACGGCGCGCACCGAATTCCATAATTGGACGTCCTGCCGCAGCATAACTCAGTCGACGAGCTTTAGTGGCAATCAGTGATTGGTGATTGACGATATTTAAGGCGAGTGTTTCAAGTAATTGCGCTTGCTCAAGTGGCCCAGTGATTGTCAATAGTGGTTCACGAGGAAAGACCGGGGTTCCTTCTGGTAGTGCCTTAATTTGGCAAGTTAACTTAAAATTTGCCAGCATGGCTAAGAAGGATTCATCCCATAGGTTAAGTTGACGGAAGTAGTCGAGGTCACTGTTGGTAAAATGAAAATCTTGTAAAGCTTCGACAACTTGCTGGAGGCCGGCCGCAATGACAAAGCTACCATTGTCAGGAACCCGGCGATAAAAAAGGTCGAAGGTGGCGTTGGTCTGAGGTAAGTCGTGATGAAATCCATTTGCCATTGAGAGTTCGTATAAGTCGGTTAATAAAGATAAATTGCGCATTGCTAATCAATCCCGTTATTAAGATTTAGGTGTCTTGACACCTATGATAAATGAACTTAGTTTATCATAATTTAGTATTTGATGAAAGCTATTCTACTGGTTTTCTGGTAGAATGATTCTATTGAAAGAGTAAGAAGGGTGAGTCATGACAGGATCAGAACGGCGTGAACAAATTCGATCAAAATTATCGCAAACGCAGATCCCCGTAAGTGCAACAACGCTAGCGAAGCAGTTTAACGTTAGTCGTCAGACCATTGTTGGGGATATTTCATTATTGAGGGCTCACGGAACGGCCATTGTTGCTACTCTTCAAGGGTATGAATTAGAAAAAGCGGATCAGCCAACTGCTGTCCTAGTTTGCCGTCATTTTCCAAACGAAGCGATGCAGGAAATGGCCTTGATCATTCACGCAGGGGGCATAATCAAGGATGTTGAAGTCGAACACCCATTGTATGGCCGGCTCCGGGGTGAATTAGAGATTCGCTCAGTTGGTGATGTTAATCTGTTTATGGGCCGGCTCAAGAAATTGCAAGGCCATTTATTATCAGAATTAACAGATGGCGTCCATAGCCATACGGTTGCTTATCAGACCCCAGAACAATTAACAGCCATCAAGGCAGCTTTACGGGATGCGGGTTATTTGTATGAAAATTAATGTCAAGACATGGTTAATATTACATTGGTAATCAATTGATATTCGTTAGTTTTATTTACGCACGATGCTGGTGATTAACCAGGATAATGTCAGTAAAAAGATGTTTGGAGATCTAGTCGGATCTTCAAACATCTTTTTTGAATAGAATAACTATTTGCCGTTGCAAAAGCGCTAGTTGTTCATAACGATTGGTCGTGATGTTGATCGTAACATTGGCTGGTATAATTCCTAGGTATTATGTCGGTCGTTAATCAATAATTTGTTTATTGGCGGTTTTATGAGGGCTCGAAGTGATAGAAGCACGGTGGTGAGCCCGTTGAAAGTCGAAAGCAACGTTTTCCATCGCAATCGGGATTGTTAATTGCCTGATGATACGTGACTCATGGCTGTTCACTATGAATGGCCTGATTTAATGGCCGCAACAGCAGTAACGTATACCCAAGTAGTAGAATTCCGTTGATGATTAGTACGAGACCGCCATGAGTGGTACTTTGAAAGATTAAAGTGAACATAAGTGTTCCGATTGGCATGATTGAGCTATTGACTGTTGTTAATGTTGCAACGACTCGGCCTAGTAATTTAGTTGGCACGGTTTGCTGCAAGTAGACCTGAAACGTTATATTAAGAATAACAAGCGCGAAAGCCAATATTCCCATGATAAAGCTACCAAGCAGGGCATATCCAGTTGGTGATTGGGACGTCATGAACAGAACACCTAATAGCAATATTTGGCTATCAAGAATAAGTACCGGAATAATTAATTTTAAAAAGAGACGTTTCTGACCGGTTGGCGGTAGCAAAGTTAAAAGTAGACTGCCAAGTAGCATACCAATTGCGCTCCCGGTTTCAAGCACGCCAATAGGACCATTACCTGTGTGAAGCTGATCTTTTAAGATGTACGGAATTCCAATCGTAACAGCAGTATATAAGAAGTTCAGAATAACACTCAACAGAATTGTAATTTTAATCATTGTTCGCGACCGCATGTAATTTAGACCAGAATGAAATTTTGCAAACTGACTGTGCGAATTTACTGGGGCGTGTTGTGAATTAGCGAATTGATTAGTTGCGTGATAATGAAATTTCATTGTGAGCATAATGCCAAATGAGGCGAGTGTGGCAACAATCTCTAATATAACGAAGCCAGAAAAGCCGACTAAACTGTATAACCCAACGCCTAACGCTGGTGATAGAATCGAGGAAAGAGAAATTGCACTTTGGGTTAATGAACTTAGACGTTGAATGTTGTGAGCGTTAACAAGCTCATGGGTGGCGGCAGAATAACAGGTATCATTAATGTTTGTCGAAATTGCATCGATAATTAGAAAAAGAACGATTGGAATGAGTTTTGCTGTTGCCGTAAATAAGTTGATACTAGCAGCGAATAAAATTAGTGCAAGCGTGCGGGCAGTCAGGCTACCAGTGAGAATGGTTTTGTGCGGATAAGTATCAATCAGATTGCCAATTGGGACAAGGCAAAGCAAGCCAACAATTGGACTGATAATCATGTTGATACCAAAGCTAATGGCAGAGTGTGTTTCATCGAGTAACATGAGTCCAAGGCCAAAAGTGAACATTTTACCGCTTAGTGAACTAATGAAATTACTTGCGGCAGCTTTGAAGATTTGCAAGCTAGATTGATGATTACTAATGTTGATGGTTAAACCAGGTTGTTTGATGGCCATGGCGAGTTCCTTTCGGTAGTATGAATTGATTAGAAATGAAAAATGGCTAATCTAATATAATTTTAATGTTTTTAATTGAATTGTCAATTTTCGCTAGACAGCACCTAGTCATGATGAAACAGGTAGCCGGTAAGTATTTGTATAGTTGGTGAAGATTCTGAATATATCTGGAAGATTAAGCATGATTGCTCAAATGAAAAAGACAGATCTTTTTGGAAAAATAGTGGTTGCTGTCATATTTAAGCAGTCGCCCATTCGAATTTAATCACATCGGATTCGAATTATGGTTGATAGTTTGTAAGTCGATATTCAAATCCAGTGCCATTCAACAGTGTGCTTTTAAACTAGTTGCTGGTTTAATTTGATGGGCGACAAGGATAATCATGAAGGCTCGTCGGTTCAAGGTAAATGACAGTTGTTTTTTAGAGATTGCAGTGTGTTCAGCAAATTCGGTTTAGGTCACGTGGTAATAGGGCATAATTTGTTTAATGTATTAGTGGGAAATGTCGTTGGCGTTGCAGTGATAGCGACAGCATGATCATGATTAACATGATTTATTCGAATAATGACCTCACTTTCTAATAGCAATTGAAGCCTACTGCGTTGGAATATTCCTGTCGAGTAAATAACCAACGTATTTGCTAAGGTAGCTTAAACATGGAGACTAATGAGGTCCGTGATTTGAGGGCAATTCATTATTATTAAGTTGATTTGCTCACGGCTCCAGCTTAATCGACTGGTGCTAGTATCTGTTGCCATCTGATTCGTAAATGACTTAATCTATGCAAATCTCAATACCAGTCAGCGTCTGAACAAAAAGTGGGCCGCCAGAATAATCATTCTGGCGGCCCACTTTGAGTCAGTCATGCTGCTTATCTAAATCAAGCACTTAAAAGTAGTCAATAAGTGCTGGTCGTTCTTTCACTAGACTAGTGTCAAGTCGGTTGATCGCATTCACATCACCGGTGATTAATCCGTGTTGGTACGCCCGGGCTAAGCTCTGGGTGCCAAAGCAAGCAGTGGTTAATTGCTGAATCGTTAACTGAATGTCAGCCGGTCCAGTTAATTGGTCGCTAACCCGATTGAGCGTTACTTGCCCGTTGTGCCGCGTCAATGACCAGATTCCTTGATTAGCAGGGAGGGTAGCGTCACTGACTGCTAGGCGAATTGGTTGGATGTCCGTGAGAAACGGATAGCGCTTGATAAAGTCATATAAATCAACAATGCGGGCCATCATGTACGGCTGGACAGTCACTTTTAAACGGTATGGGTCGGCTAGTAGGTCCAAGCCGTTGGTCGCACTTGGGCTATCATAACTAAACGTTTCAAAGGTGGTGCCATGCTTAGTGATAAAGTTAGCCAATCGTTCGAAAGCGGTCGGCGTGCTAGTCACCCATTCTTGAATCGCAAAGTTAGTGGCCTGCCGTTCATAGATCAAATAGCCCTCGATATTGGCAGCCGCATTGCGGTAAATTGCGACCGACCAATGATGTTTGAGAGTCAGGTAATGTTGCCACCAGGCTGGTCGAATCAGACCACCACGCTGATTTTGCGGTTGTCGTGCATAAAAATCGTTGATTTGGGCCAGCCCGTCATTGCCATAGCGGGTGATCGTACCAGACCAGTCCGTCGGTTTGACACGTGGTAGGTCTGGAGCGGCCATGACTTGGTGCGCGTGGTCGAAGACGTGTTCATAGCCAAAACGACGATAGTAACCGTACGCGAAGGGGGCAAGGTAGGACAGCGTCACGTGGTTGGCTGCCATTTCTGTCAGCGCCGTCGTTAACAGCTGTCCCGCGCCACCCTGACCGGCATATTCAGGCGCACTCATCACGTCGCCAATACCATTCATCCGGTAGGTGACACCATGAAAGTTGACTGCTAGTGGCAGACTGTATAGCCCACTGACCAGTTGACCATGATCGTGACGGCCGTAGATCCAGCCATGTTGGTAGCGATCCATGAAAAATCGCCGCCGCGCGGGGGTATCGTGATTATTGAACGCGTATTGATAAAGTTGGTAGAAAGCTTCGCGGTCAGCATCGCTAGTTAAACGGTAATCAGTTGTCATTAATGCGACCCCTCCATTCGTTGAGTACTATTTGGCAGCGACAAATTTAAAGTCGGCCCACGGTTGTAACAAGTTAAGGCAAGGTAAGTCACTCTTGGTAATATGACCAACCACATTGATTCGGCCAGTATTTTCAAGATTTTGGCGTGCAATCTGCAATTCACCTTTGTATTGCCCAAACTCATCGTTATCGATCAAGACATCACCGGTATGAATGGCATCTAGGTGATGAGCAGGAAAGGCTTCGTCTTTGTAGATGACCCGGGTCTGAGAAGAACGAATGACGTAATCTGAAAAATCACCGCGATAAGTCTGTGGTTGCGCAAAGAGTACTTTTTCTTCAACTGCCGATAGATCAGCAACGGTTTCGACGTGTAGCAGTGGGTAAGGACTAAAGAACACTTCAGCAGCGGCTTTTAGTTCGGCTTCACTCGCGTAGGCGTTACCAATTAAAACGTCGTCGATCAGCCCCGTCATTTTCAAATGTTGAACTTGTGCCGCAATCGGTAACCCCCGATGATCTTCAAGGGTACATAACCCGTCTTGCATGGGCCAAGGCCCATAAGTCGCATCATTTGATGAAACAAACGCGGCGGTGTTGATGCCATACTGACGGTATTGTTCAGAAGTCTGAACAAAATAATCATAACCAAGACCAGTGTATTGTTGTGGGTAGAAGTTATGTGAGCCTAGTAAGTTATCTTTTTCAGGTGAATAATCCATAATCGTGTCAACATAGTGAGTCCCTTTGGACATGTTGACTTCAATCTTAATGCCGAATTCGTTGTGCGTCATCCGGGCTTCTTCTTGACCAGTGAATCCTAGGTCGAGGCGGACACCCCAGGCACCGAGGTCGTGGAAGAATGACAAGTCGTCATAGGACACGCCAAGTTGTTTGAAGAGGTCAGGATTGACGTCGACCATTACTTGCAAGCCTAATTGCTTCGCGTAAGTGATCACTTTTTTAAAGTTGGCAACCACTGCGGCTTGGTCCCCTTTGATTTCAAGCAGTGAAGTGAATACCCGTTGATAGCCATATTTTGCGGCTAAATCGAGGTACGCCGCATCCTTTTCAAAGGTTGATCGTTCGGGATAAACGGAAACACCGAGTTTACTCATTTAAAATTCCTCCAAATAATAATTAGTTTCTGTATTCGCTTACATTATCGCACAAATAATTGGTCCGTACCAGTAAAATAGACAATTTGTTGGTACCAATTTTTGCCTGTCACTCCACGCGGGATTATGATACGATTTGGGTATTAATAATTGGAGGTATCATGATGACATTTGAAGCTATTTTACCTGAATTAAAAGCTGGTAAGCGCGCTGTTCGGACTGGTTGGGAAGGGACCGAATTGTTCGTCGAATTACAGACGGCAACCACTTTCAACGGCGACCCGCTGAACCCGTACTTTTTAATCAAAACGGCCGATGAAGCCTATAGTATGTGGTCACCAACAGATTGTGATATTTTAGCGACGGACTGGCAGTTGGTTGACTAATGCAATTTGATGAATATCGTGGACAGACTGTCTTGGTTACTGGAGCTGCCTCCGGGATTGGCTTAGCCCAGGTCCAGAGTTTCCTAGCCCAGGGGGCTGACGTGATTGCCATTGATCGGCAACCACAGCCATCAGCGCTAGTAACGACGTCAGCCCTGCGCTATGAAATTGCTGATGTGACCGACACTAATGCGCTCGTCGCGGCGATTAAATCAGGAGTTAACGTACTCGGCAAGCCAACCGTCGTGTGCAATACGGCCGGTAAGTTAGACGGCTATCAACCAACTTTAGCAACGGATCTGAAAACGTGGCAAGATATTTTGGCGACGGATCTGACAAGCCAGTTTATCGTGACTAATGCGGTGCTACCTGCAATGTTAGCCGCACAACACGGCGTTTTCGTGAATATGGCATCGATCGCTGGACTGGTGGGTGGCGGAGGCGGCGCAGCGTATACCGCAGCCAAACACGCCATCATTGGTTATACGAAACAACTTGACTTGGACTATGCGGCTCAGGGAATTCGCGCCAACTGCATTGCGCCGGGGGCTATCGATACCCCGATGAATGCCGCTGATTTTGCTGGCGATGGTAAGATGGCGAAATGGGTTGCCAGTGAGACGCCCGCAAAACGGTGGGCCCAACCGCAGGAAGTTGCAGATCTGACGCTATTCTTAGCGAGTCAGCACGCTGATTATATTCATGGGACGGTGGTTCCAATTGATGGTGGTTGGTTAGCAAAATAGGAAGGGGACTTTGGTATGGCTTGTATTTTTTGTCAGCCGTTGCCGTATATTTTGGAGAATGACCTAGCAGCGGCCTTCTTCGATAAAAAGCCGGTGAGTCCGGGGCATTTGTTGATTATTCCGAAAGCACATTATGCCACGTATTTTGATGTGCCCACGGCGACCAGGAATGCGATGCTCGCCTTACTGACCCAAGCAAAAGCGTACCTAGATGCGCACAATCATCCGGATGGCTATAATATTGGCATTAACGTTGATCCGGCTGCGGGCCAAACCGTAATGCATTGTCATCTCCATCTGATACCGCGATATCAAGGTGACGTGCCAGACCCCGCGGGTGGCATTCGTAAGATGCTGCCGGATGGTGTACCGGATTTGAGATAGATTAAGGAGTAGTGAATGTGTATGGCAGATTTATTTGAGAAAGTTGGCCGGCGCGGTAAGGTCCTATCAACGACACCGGTGTATCATGGGCCGATTTTTGATTTGGTCAAACAAACGATTGAAACACCTGATGGATTAGAAGTAAAACGCGATTTGATTCAGCATGGGAACGCCGTCACGATTTTAGCCATCACCGCGGATGACCAAGTCGTGCTAGGTTCAGAGTACCGGGTCGGTCGCAATGCCGAGACGATTAGTTTACCTGCTGGCCTCATTAATGCGGGGGAAGATCCGTTAACGGCCGCGGCCCGTGAATTACAAGAGGAGACGGGCTACATTGCCCATGAACCACAAATTATGACGCAAATTAGCTCGTCGGAAGGTTTCACGGACGAAACGGTCAGCTTGATTTTGACTCACATTGATCCGCAAGAACATGGCGAACGGCATTTTGACGCGGACGAATACGTGAATACGCAACTTGTCCCGCTCAGTAAAGTGATTGACCTATTAAAGAATGGCCAGATTCGTTCAGCACAAGGAATTTGCGCAATAACATGGTACTTGAATTTTATTCGATAGAAGTGGGGTGCGGAATGAATTTAGATGAGAAGTTTGCGTACATGGCGACTGGTCAGCCGTATCGAGATACGGATGCAGAACTAACGGCGTTGCGTGACCAAGCAACGTTGACAACGAACGCGGTCAATGCGACTGCTGATCCAGAGACTAAAGAAACTTTATTGCGACAATTGGTTGGTTCAGCTGGTCGCAAGCCATTTGTGAATCCTAATTTTCGCGTTGAATTTGGACGGAACATTCATCTAGGGGATAACTTTTATGCCAACTATGATTGTGTGATGTTAGATGGGGCGCCAATTACGATCGGCAGTCAGGTCTTGCTGGGGCCAAAAGTTGGTCTTTACACGAGCAACCACTTGTTTGATGCAACCGAACGAATTAGGGGCGGCTGCATCGCCCGACCAATCACAATTGGTGATGGTTGTTGGCTAGCCGCTAACGTCACCGTATTACCAGGAGTGACCATTGGTGCTAACACGATTATTGGTGGTGGGAGCGTGGTAACCCACGATATTCCAGCTAACGTGATTGCGGCTGGCAACCCTTGCCAAGTTATTCGACCAATCACGGCGGCCGACCGCACTGGTTACACCGGGGCGCAATTCGAATTGTCATGATGAACGACAAAATACCACCTTCGCAGGTTGTTACCTGACGGAGGTGGTATTTTTGTGTTCAGCGCGTGAAAAGTATTCTGACAGATACGTGCAGTGTTATTAGAAGATTTACCAGCCAGCAGCTTAATCGTCCTTGGCATTGTGAGTTGGTCACTCATACGGTGACTGTTCCACCGGTATCAGGGTTTAACTTTGATGCCGTTTAAAGCAGCAGCCAAATAAGCAGCCTGATCAATATTGACGATCATACCGCGTGCTGCGGCAGTATCAAGTTCGAGACGCTCGAATTGACAGGTACTTAGGTCAATATTTTTGAGGGCGGTATCGTTGAAAGCGACTTGGTCAAGGTTGGTTTCGTTAAACTTGACGGTCGTTAGTCGATTGTTCATAAAGCTGGCCCCATTCAGCCGACAGTGATCAAAGGTCACGGTTTTGAACCGCATGTCGCACAGCATGGCTAAGTCGAGCTGACAGTGGTCAAAGGCGACGTTATTGAGGGCAGCCTCGTTCAAGTCGACACCGACGAGCTTACAATCTTTGAATTGAACGCGTAGCCAGCTGGCTTTTTCAAACTGGCAATTAGAAAAGTCACAATTGATAAAGACGGCATCGGTCAAGTCAAGCCGTTCAAATTGACTGGCCGTAAACCGGACATTTTCGAAGTGCATGTGATCCAGCATGGGGTGATCGATGTGCTGGTGACTCACGTCTTCTTCACTAACCTGAATATAACTTAAGCTGTGGTCCTCATCTGCTAAAATATCGAAAAAAGCGCCAGTCGTTAATTCTGCTGGGATAATGCGGGGATCTTGCATGGGACACCTCGTTAGTTTGATTTTGAGTTGTTGTGCTAAAAAAGAAGCCCGTTACAGGCTTCAGTTTGGGATCAGTTGAAGTAATTTTCTAGGAAAACGGCGACCCCGTCCTCGTCATTACTCAGGGTGGCATTGGTGGTTGCAGCCTTGACCGCAGGAATCGCATTCGCCATCGCTACGCCAACTTTGGCGGCGGTTAGCATTCCTAGGTCGTTTTCTTCGTCCCCAAAGGCCATCAAGTTGTCATAGTCTTCATTAAAGTGACCGAGGAGTTGTTTCAAACCACTGGCCTTATCAGTATGCGGTGGTAAGAATTCCAACAAAGTCCGCCGGGATGGGACCACGTGGAAGAAATCGGTAATTTGACTTGGTAATTTGGCCTGGACTGTTTTAGCATCTTGACCAGCACTAACGACTTTACCGAATAGATCATCAGCAGGCAGGTCGGCAAAACGAACATTCTTAAATGGCATTAAGCCTTGCAAGAATTCTTCGTACGGTGACTTGCCTAGATCCGTAATGGAGTAGACTTGCTTCAAATCAATCACGTCTAAGTAGAAATGATCGCGCTGGGCTTGCTCAAATAAGGGTTGTAAATCTTGTTTGGTCACACTAGTACGAGCAAGGACGTCACCAGTCGTGTTTTGCTGAACGAGCCCACCATTAAAGGTAATCGCGTAGTCAGTTGGTTGGTTGAGTTCAAGTTGTTGTAAGTATGGTTGAATCGCCTTAATTGGTCGCCCAGTACACAGTACGATCCGTTTGCCGGCCGAATGCAGCTGTTTGAGAACTGCTTCAGTTCGCGGAGAAATCGTCTTCTCAGAAGTTAGTAACGTATTATCTAGGTCTAACGCAATGGTCGTAATCATCTTGGTCACACTTTCTAGTTAAGATTTAAAATTGTTTTAATGGTCGTTCCCATATCATCAACATCCGCAACCCGCTTATGGCGCACGGGCGCAGTACGGAGGGCTGTGACCGTTGCTGGAATGGGCGTTTGAATCAACTCATGTAACTGATCAACTGCGGCTAGGCCATCTACCGCACTAAGCTCACCAGTAATTGCCGTTAGGACGGCCTGTGGGAATTTATACGGACTAGCGGTTGAAACAACCACCATGGGCCGCTGATCTCTGGTTGCGGCTTGATACTGTTTGGCAACCGCCGAGGCCACGGCCGTATGTGGATCGATTGTGTAGTGATGGGCATGGTTCAGGTGATGAATTTCAGCTTGATCTTGGCTTTCAGTCACGAAGCCGGCCCAAAAATCAGCTAAGTTGGCACGCATTGCCGGTGTAATCGTATAACGGCCGGTCGTTTGCAAATCAGTCATTAGTTTAGCAGTCGCCGTGGCGTCTGATCCTGTCAAGTAGAAGAGGAGCCGTTCCAAGTTACTTGAGACTAAGATGTCCATGGACGGTGAACTCGTCAAGAAGAATTCACGGTTTTTATCATAAGTCCCGGTATTAAAGAAATCGGTGAGAACGTTATTGCGATTGGAAGCACAGATCAGTTTATGAATGGGCGTGCCCAGTTGTTTGGCATAGTAGCCAGCTAAAATATCCCCAAAGTTCCCAGTTGGAACACTAAAGTTAATCTCATCACCGTTCTTGATTTGCCCCTGCTTGATAAGTTGAGCGTAGGTGTAGACATAATAGGCCACTTGTGGGAATAAACGACCAATATTGATGGAATTAGCGCTTGAGAATTGGAACTGGTGGGTGGCTAATTCCGCGTGTAATTGGTGGTCGTTTAACAGTTTTTTAACCGTTGTTTGGGCCTCATCGAAGTTACCGTTGATCGCAACAACACTAGTATTGGCTCCGGTTTGGGTCACCATCTGCTGTTTTTGGATTGCGCTGACACCATCTTTTGGATAGAAGACGATGATGCGAGTCTGATCAACATTGGCAAACCCGGCCATGGCAGCTTTACCAGTATCGCCCGAGGTGGCCGCTAAAATAACGACTTCGGCTTGTAAATGGTTCTTTTTAACTGCCGTTGTCATCAAATGCGGTAGGATTTGAAGGGCCAAGTCTTTGAATGCAATGGTCGGTCCATGAAAAAGTTCAAGGTAATACTGCTGACCATGCTTGGTGACCGGCGCAATTTGGGGGTCATCAAACTGATCACCATAAGCCGCGTCAATGCAGGCGTGTAATTCATCAGCGGTATAATCCGTGAAGAAGAGTTTAAGGACCTCGTAAGCAACTTCTTGGTAGCTCATCGTGGCGAGCTGGTCGAAGTCAAAATTAGCGGTCGGTAGCGTTACGGGCACAAAGAGACCACCATCCGGCGTCAGGCCTTGAAGTACGGCTTGTGATGACGTCATGGTGTGACTTGCAGTTTCGCGGGTACTGCGATAAAGTGTTTTCATGGATAACGTCCTTTCAACTGATTTTGACTAAATGATACACTAAAATCGAGGCGAACGGGGACGTTTTCACCAAAATCATGAGGATAATTGACGTAAATGGTCTAGTTAATAATGTAATCGTTTACATAAAAGGAGATCTTACAATGCAACTAGCTGGAATTAGGCACCGCCCTGAAAGTGAAGATACAGCCGTCTTAGCCGCACATCAACTACAGGTACGACTACAAACTGCGCGTGACGATGTTGCCCAAGTGGAGATTTTGTTTGCCGATTCTTACTTATGGCAAGAAGGAACAACAGCGCTAGAGCGGCGGATAATGCAGCCCGGATTAGCGACGCAGGGCAACCAGTACTGGCAGACGACGCTGACCGTACCGACTAACCGGGTGGTCTATGCCTTTCTGATCACGGATACGATCGGTGCGACGGTTGGCTATGGTGAGGGTGGCTTCTTTGACGACGTTGCCACTAACTGGCAAACAGTGGGCAACTATTTTCACATGCCATATATGCACGTCAGTGATGCGGAGCTGCCACCGGCATGGGTTAAGGAGACGGTCTGGTACCAGATCTTTCCTGAACGGTTTGCAAATGGTGTGCGGCAAAATGACCCGGCTAATGTTCAACCGTGGGGTGCTGGGCGTGTTCACCGTGATTCATTTTATGGTGGGGATTTGCCCGGAATTACAGCGCATTTAGATGATTTGGCTGCACTGGGGGTCAATGGCCTGTACTTGTGTCCCATTTTCACGTCACCATCTAATCATAAGTATGATACGATCGATCATTTTGAAATCGATCCCCACTTTGGTACGAAAGCCGATTTTCAGGCGCTAGTCGATGGCGCCCATGCGCGCGGTATGCGCGTGATGTTAGACGCCGTCTTTAATCATTTTGGCGAGCAGTCACCACAGTGGCAAGATGTGATTAAAAATGGCGAGCAGTCACGGTTTGCTGATTGGTTTCATATTCATGGCTGGCCGGTGGGACGTGATCCGAAGACGAAGCGGCTTAATTATGAAACCTTTGCGACGGGAGCAGCGATGCCGAAAGTTAACACCCAGAACCCCGCGGTACAAGCTTACTTGATTGATGTAACCAAATATTGGATCGAACAATTCGGGATTGACGCTTGGCGTTTTGATGTTGCTGATGAGGTCGACCATGGTTTCTGGCGAGCGTTATGTGGTGCCTTGCGGGCAATCAAACCTGATGTGTACCTATTAGGTGAGTCTTGGCATAGTAGTCAATCGTTAGTCGGTAACGGCCAGTTTAACGCGGTTATGAATTATCCACTGACACAACCAATTCTGGCGTTGTTTAATGGTCAACTCAACCCTGAAGATTACGTTGGTAAAACCAATCTGGAATTAATGATGTATCGTCAACCTAATCAACAGGCGATGTTCAACGCGTTGGATACGCATGATACGCCACGGCTACTGACCACGTTGCATGGTCAGTTAACTAAATTTAAATCTGCACTCACGCTACTGATGCTATTGCCGGGGAGCCCGTGTATTTATTATGGAACGGAAGTGGCCATGGCCGGTGGTGCCGACCCTGACAATCGTCGGTGCATGAACTGGCAACCAGACGAGCAAGAACAACAAGTTCGACAATTTGTCACGCGTTTGATCAAGTTTCGCCGGCAACAGGCCGACTTTTTAGCAACTAGCCAATTGACATGGACGATTGATGGTCACTGCTTAATCTTAACGCGGACGGATGTTGAACAGACGATTCAAGGCCGCTTTAATTTGGGTGCACAGGCAGTCTCAACAGTAAGTGGCGTATCGCCAATCTTAACAGCGGGTATTACCGCAAATGAGATGGCACCGGGAGGCTTTGAATTAACCGTGGCTTAGTTGTGAAGTAGTGTCACAAGTCGACTGGTAGAGCGTTCTGTGTGTTTCCCAGTTGAAATCTTCAAGACCGATAGCCGCCATTAGGACAGTCGCTTATAAAAAAACGATTCTCAATGTCTTTGAGAATCGTTTTTTTTATTAATCATGATGAAGCATGCAGCATGACAAATCAAATGTTATCACCGTAACAAACACTGAAGAGCAAGATTGTTGCCGCATTTGACAATAAAAAACGCCTAGCAACTTGCTTGGCGTTTAAAATAATCATTATTTAGCTGTCTCAGGCTTGATGCCCCGGCCTTGGATGAATTCGATGACAATCAAGACAACGTAGCAGATTAGGACGATGCCTAAGAGGTTGGTTGTCTTAACGGTGCTGGATAACCAGTAGTACTGCCAGTCTTGATTGTTGAAGACCCACCATACTAAGAGGCCGGCCAAGGCACCTAATGTATTCATAATTGCAATAAAGAAAATGTTGCCGTTTTGTTTTTGGCTGGCCCAATATGCGGAAAGGATGGCCATCCAAACACCCCAAACAATCAAGCCAACAACGACGACCCAATAAATTAGTGACGCGATCATGTGTACTCCTTCTTTCTACAAGTTAATAACTTTATTTTACCATGAATTCGATTACATTGGCACCGTTTCAGTGATTATTTTCACAATCTGCTTCTGAATGATTGTGTTGAATTTGCTGGATTACTTGTTATTTAAGGTTGGATTATTTACAATTAGAACATAATAATGTAATTGAGAAAGGGTTGGCAATCAATGACTTCTGCATGGAATTGGATTGGGATCATTGCGTGGATCATTGTTTTGGCGTTAGTCGTGTGGGTATTTCATCATATTCGCGTACGACGCATCAAGATGATCGTGGAACGTAAGCATACGTTTGAGTGGGGAAATCTTATCATTACCACCGTTGAATTAATCGTTAGTCTCGGATTACTAGTTGGCATGGGATACGTGACTTTCAATCACCAGGTCGACCTGTCAGATGCTAAGGACGTTAAGGTAACGTATCAAGTTGAACCACTGGTTTTGCGAGTTGGGACTAATGGTTCCTACTATGTCGCGGTGGATCGGGGCACGACCCAAAAACCCGTGCATATTTATAATTACTGGGTTAATGGTGCGAAATATACTGTTTCAAGTAACAAGGCGACCGTGGTGACTAATCTTTCGCAAGTTAAAGTGGCGGATGCTGGTATTCCGTGGTCACAAAAGCAGCTGGTTAAAGAAGACCGGCAGCACGAAAAAGCCTACGCAGTGAAGCTGACAGCCACTTATCAGCCGTCATTCTGGAATGGCTTAGGTGTCCATGTGGGGCATCAAGCCATGACGCGGTGGTTAATTCGTGTGCCAGCCCAGTCATTTATTAATACGACCGATGTGCAATCTAACTAAATAACAAAAAAAGTAATCGAACCTTGTGCGTTTTAGTAGCCAAGATTCGTTTTTTTTCATAGAATTATTAAAAGTTGTTAAATATTCATATTCGCATGCTTTTTTTAGGAACCTTATCATAATTCTAAGGTAAAATGTAACTGTTATATTTTTATAGGCTAATTAATTTATCTATTTAATCGTATGACTGAGAGAAGGAAAAGATTGATGATTAACGAACCAGCAATTAGTCCACTATTTGTTTGTGGTATCATTGGTGATTCGACGGCCATGGTCCTTAATAAATCCTTAACCGGGCCGTTCAAGAACCGTTATGATTTAGTAACCGCACCAGTGACGACACGGGCCACGTTGAGTGAGGCCGTTAGTCAGATTGCACAACTTCAAACAGGACTACAAACTGTTATTTCAAAGCAACTTGGGACCGTCCAGCTTACGATTCCAGCCTTAACAACATTAGAATTGCCAGCAACGTTAATTAATATTTATTATTTACTGGAACCGGTGGGGGGCCATTTGTTGCTCAAACGACCGCATTACACCGAATCAATGTCGGCGGGGGCCGCTCGAGTGCCACTTGATCAATTAAATTGGTCGAATAGTTCGCCGCGGGTCATGCAGGCCAAGCGTTTCTTACAGACCGGGGCGTTTCCTACCGCTGACCAACGAATCGATGGCTACCAGGTTTTAGAGCAAGCGCAATTTTAAAGACGTTGTTGACTTTTTAATCTTCACGTTGTAACTTAGAAGCAACGTGAAGATTAAATGTTGATGAGAAGAGTAACAATAAGTTGATGCCTAGCGAGTCAAAGTAGTGGTGTAATTTGACCATCAGCTTATTGTGAAGATGAACTCGGAGTTGGCTAATGGTTGATGCTATTAGCCCGGATTGACCACCGATAATTGGGTTGAACGTAACGAGTACGTTGCGTGAGCGACAGCAAGACTGTAATAATAGGTGGTACCGCGGAGTATAAACTTCGTCCTTAGTAAGTTAAGGACGAAGTTTTTTTGTTGAGAAAGAAGGCCTTTAAGATGGAACAAGCAGCATTTATTAAGAAGTACGCAACAACGCGCCAGCATACGGATTCATTGAAGTGGGACGCACTACAAGC
Organism: Lactiplantibacillus sp. C232; assembly: GCF_023806725.1. Taxonomy (NCBI): domain Bacteria; kingdom Bacillati; phylum Bacillota; class Bacilli; order Lactobacillales; family Lactobacillaceae; genus Lactiplantibacillus; species Lactiplantibacillus sp. C232. The sequence goes on along the minus strand of NZ_JAMSKZ010000004.1, from coordinate 186,687 downwards.
TCGGTATGGCAATCCTGATTTGTTGGCAATGTGGGTCGCTGACATGGAATTCAAAGTGCCAGAACAAGTTACGCAAGCACTACAAGAACGAGTGGCGCATGGCATTTATGGTTATTCCATTACGCCTGATCGTTATTATCAAGCCTTTATCGATTGGGAACAGGCACGCCATGGTCTGACATTGAAACGCGATTGGATTCGATTTGGTAGTGGCGTGGTCAATTCGTTGTACGCGCTCGTTAATATTTTAACGCAACCAGGTGATGGCGTTTTGATTCTGACGCCCGTGTACTATCCATTTTTCAACGCGGTGCGGGATAATCATCGTCAGCTGGTCACATCTGAGTTACGCAATGATCGTGGTCACTATACGATTGACTTTGAAGATGTGGAACAGCAAATTAAGGCGAACGAGGTGCGGTTGTTCATTCAATGTTCGCCACATAATCCTGTGGGGCGGATCTGGTCTGAAGATGAAGAGACACGGCTGTTAGCATTATGTGAACAGTATCATGTGCTTGTTATTTCAGATGAAATTCACCAGGATTTAGAAATTGATCGGACCAACCATCCGTTCAAATCGGCGTTAACGGTAGCCAATGGGCGGTTTAGTAACCGGGTGATTGTCGTCAATGCACCGTCTAAGACGTTTAATCTGGCGGCGCTTTTGAACTCACATCTAGTAATTCCTAATCCAAAATTACGACAACGCTATGATGCACAAATCGGGCGCTTCAGCCAGACTGAGATCAGCGTCTTAGGCCAGGTTGCCGGCCAAACGGCTTATGAATCGGGCGCGGCCTGGTTAGACCAGATTTTGGCAATCGTCCGTGATAATTATCATTATTTATGCACCACCTTTGCCGCCCACGCGCCTAAGTTGGTTTTAGCCGATTTGCAGGGGACGTATTTGACGTGGCTAGATTTACGCGCGTACGTTCAGCCAGCTGCAACGAAAGCGTTTATTCAAGATCAATGTCAGCTCGCAGTTGACTTTGGTGAGTGGTTTAGTCCTGATGATCAGGGGTTTGTTCGCTTGAACTTAGCGACTAATCCGCAAAATGTGCGTGAGGCGGCTCAGCGGATCGTCACTTGTTTATCACAAATGCAAAAATAACCAAAAAATTCCGACACCGGCGTGTTGGAATTTTTTTAACGACTTTTATTGGTAACCGTGCGTCGCTTGAGCAAACGTCGTCGAGTAATCTCTCGGCGAATGAAGGAGTAAGCAATCAAGCTCAGTGCCAGTATACCAATGATGACGGCGGTTTTAACGTAACCGAATATCCAGAAAAAAACTGCAATAGCGAACGTACAGTAAACAATTAAGAACATGGAAGCCCTCCTTCAGTCAAGTGGTTGTATGAGTTGATAAAACCATTGTACCGAGAAAAAGTAGCTAACTCGTGATTGAAATTTGAATTTTCTGTTAAGGATTGCGAAATAGTTTTGAATCTCCTGGTAAATATGCTGATGTTGTAAAAGTTAATCGCGGTATCGGCGATTCAGCCGGCGTTCATTAGCGTGTGCAAGTTGGTCGGCAGTTAGCTGATAGGTGGTGGCAACTTGAAGTTTCTTCAAACCAGTTTGAATGGCCCCTAGCTGAGTTTGGTCACGGGCTTGTCCCTGGAGTTTAGCAGTGATTTGCGTGAGCATGTTCAGTTCGGGTTGGAGCGTTTCGTGTACTTGTTGGTTATATTGGTGTTGACTCAGACTGTGCGTCTGCCAGCGCGTGACGCGGCTTAGTAGGGCCATTAACTGGTTGGTTAGTAGGTTCATAAGATAGTCAGTTTCTTGATTTGTAAATGTCATCAAAATGGGACCTCCGATCAATAAAGTTGGTTAACTCAAATATTAGCATGAGTAAGGATAATTTAATTACTATTTTAATAAAAAATGGTAAAAACGACTGATTATGGGTTTTAAACACAACTATGCTTGTGAAGCGTGATACATTATCAATAACTAAGTGAAGGGAGTGAATCGTCATGATTGGGCATATTACGGTAATGCAACCAGATTACGACCAAGGCATCCTGACTGATTTTCATGGCCGGCATTTTAAATTTCGGCTAACCGCAGTTTGGCCGTCAAGTGCGTTGCATATTGGCGCGGAGTTTTATTTTAGACCGCAGCTAACCGCGGCCGGTTTAGTTGCGGTAGAGTTACGGTATCAGCACCATGATGGGACTTGTTTGTCAGTTCGACCGCCGACTGAGGTCAGTCAACAAGTCATGATACGAATTGGAGAGTTAGCTTTAAATACGGATGACATTCAATACTATGCATTGACGACGGATCAGGCCGAAGTTCGCAATGGTTATGCTTCATCAGCACGTCATTTGGTGATTAAGATGCGCTGTGGTCGCCAATATATTTTTTATAATTGGGATGGGGTCAATATTGATGATGTGGTCACAAAGTTAGCGACGTTACATACGGTGCAACGCCAGTTTGGGTGAAAAATATGGTTGCTAAAATAGTAGCTAAGTTAAGTATCAGAAAAAAGATGGGTCGGTAATTATTATGAATAAAATAAGCGTCGCAGGAATTTTCGGACATTCCTACGACGCTTGTTTTGATGTTTAAGTTGGTTCGCTTTAATGACCACGATCCTTGAAAATAAATAGTTTACTGAAGAACCAATTGAGTAATACCACAATAATTTGATCAATTAATTTGACGATAAGGTCGTTTCCGTGCAGAACCGAAATACCGACAATCATAATCCCCTGGTCAATAAAGTAACTGAGTAGGCGGAATCCGAAGAATGATGTCATTTCAATTAAAACAGCACGGAAAGTAGGTGTTTGTGAGTCAAATACCCAAATTTTATTCGTGATATAGGCGAATAGCACTGAGATGAGCCAGGCAATCGTATTGGCTATCCAGTAGGGCCAGAATTGGTTGAAAATTCCAAAAACAATAATATTAATTAGGGTGGTTAAGCCCCCAAAGATTAAATAGGAAAGGACGCTTTGATAGCGTTGCCAGAGTTGTTTGATAAGTTGTCCCACAGATGAATACCCTCACTTTAGCTGATTATTACTAGGTACCATCCTATCATAATTAAATGGCTGCGTGTTGGATATTTTTAGTGCGATTCAAGTTGGTGGCGCTGATGATTAAAGGCTTGCTGGGCCGTGGCAAAGTTATGGTAATGTGCGTGGGACACGGTCAAGCGGCCCAGTGTAGTGGTTGCACGGATGTCTAGCCGATAGACATCGGGTCCGAGACGCAATTTGCTTAACCGGATTTGATATGAAAGGGCATCGTTGATTACAATTGTATGGCTGGCGATTAGGCCTGGTCGAATACCTAAAGAAAGCATACTATTCACCCCCAAGTGGATTAACTCCAATTGTAAGGGGTAACTGTAAATATCAGATGTCGTTGTTGTAAATATTATGTAAACCCGACACTGCTAGCCGGCGAGCTGCTGTGCATAACTGGTAGTTAGTTTATATAAATGATAACGCAACCAACGCTGATAAATGGTAAAATAGAATTAACAGATGGAAAGGGCGTGACGTCAATGGTACAAGAATATTCGAATATTTTAGTTCCCCTCGATGGCTCACAACAAGCTGAGATTGCGCTTGATAAAGCAGTTGCAGTCGCTAAACGTAATGAGGCACATATCGACGTGTTAGCAGTCATTGATCCCGGTCAGTTTGGGTATAATTTAGCTGGTTTGGCGGATGGTGATATTACGTATCAATTGGTTCAGGATTCTGAAGCTTATTTAAAAGAAACGGTTGATCAAGTCAAAAAGGATGGCTTTACGGACATTGCCTTCCACATTCGAATGGGAAGTCCGAAACCAATTATTTCACAGGACTTCGTCAAGGATCATCATAATGACTTGATCATGATGGGGGCAACCGGGTTAAATGCCGTTGAACGCGTGCTGGAAGGCTCGGTTACAACGTATGTGCAGCGTAATGCGTTGACTGATGTAATCGTGGTTAAGACGGATTTGCAAAATACGCAGGTTGAAAAGTAGCGTTAGTGGGAAAACCACTTCTCGAATGGTGTGACGTTTGTATTAACCATTAAAAAATGAAGCAGGTCGTGAAGTCAATAACTTCACGACCTGCTTCATTTTTTAGATTATCAGCTTAATTTCTGATTCTTAACTTACGGTTGAACAGATAGACGAGACCACCGATGATACCGCAACCTACCAGCATTGTGATGAATGGCATGGTTGGGTTAAAGTAACCAGTTGTCGCTTCACCGTGGCTGGGATAACCAATAATAAATTTCAAGAAGTTTTCAAGTCCCGTGTAATTATAGTTCGATTGATTGCGAGTCATAATGATGACCATTATCCAAATAATAAGCATGCCAATGATGGGAGTGCCAATGATTAAAATCGTTTTGGCCCATTTACCAAATAACGCGAGTAAGGTCCCACAAGCGATGCCGGTAAGGCCAACGCCAATGTAGAAAATCCAGTTAAAGCATAAGCTAGCTAAAATGTTTAGCCAGACCTGATTTCCCAGCGCATGGCTATACAGCGAATAGCCCGTTCTCATCAACGCGGTGTTGGTGCTCCAGTGTAAATACGGAGCATGAATACCGTAGTAATAAATGGCATTGATGATGACAAGCAAACCACTAAGCATGAGTAATGCGAATACTCGAGCTTGAAAGTAGGTTTGTCGGGAAATCCCATTTTGGATTAAGAGCTTAAAGTTGTCGTAAGTGAGTGACCCCACAATAAAGATAAGCATGAAGAAGAGTGGCCCGAGGCTTAGGCTAGCAAAATTACCAAGTGGAGAATACTGCCGAATATTACCCGTAATAACTGCAAATAGTAGTGGTAGTATTCCGAATACGACGAATAAAGCGAGTACCGACCACCCCGTCATTTTCAATTGTTCCGTTAATAAATAACGGGTGGTGTTGCGAACCTTAATTGACATGAGCGGCGGCCTCCTCCTTGGTATTAGTCAGGTTAACAAATAGTTTTTGTAGGTCCAGATGCTCGACCGTGACCGTATCAGGAATTGGTCGGTCGTTATCTAATGGCCCGTAAACGTAGTGGGCCGTAATTCCGCCAAGATGATCCTTGCCGATAATATTTAAACCATCCGTATAAGTGCTGACATCAGTTTGTGGACCAGTTACCGCGTAAGATTGCCCTAGGATGTCGGTGACATCACCATCAACAATAATATGATGATGGTCCAGCACAAAGACATGTTCAATCAAGTTCGTAATTTCTTCAATGAGATGAGTCGAAATCACGAATGTGCGGGGATGGTCACTATAGGTTTCAATCAGTTCTTGATAGAAAATTTCGCGGTGATTAGCATCCAGACCGAGGACTGGTTCATCTAAAAAGATGTATTCAGCCGGTACACATAACGCAATAATCAGTTTAAAAATTGTTCGGTAACCCGTCGATAATTTGCCAAATCGCGCGTTTAAATCGAGGCCAAAGGTTTGTGCTAGTTTTTTAGCATAAGTGTCATTAAAATCACCATAGAGTAGTGCGGTGGTTTTAAACAGTTGTTTGACCCGGGAACGCTCAGAATAGAGGTTAACTTCACTCATCAAGTAAACCTTTCCTAACGTGCGGTCGTTATCACACATGGATTCGTTGTCCATGGTGACCGTTCCGCTGTCAGCAAAGATACGATTGCTGATAATGTTCAGCAAGGTACTTTTACCAGCACCATTGCGGCCTAGCAAACCGTAAATCGTGTTTGGTTTGATCGTTAGGTTAAGATTATCCAGGACGGTTTGACCGCGAAAGGCCTGCTGGACAGCCTGAACTTGAATACTCATGATTCGGAAAACCCCCGTTCAATTAATTTAGCTAATTCATCTTGCGTAATGTGGAGCTTTTGTGCTTCAGCGACTAGTTTTTTAACGTAGTCGGTGTAGAACTGATCCCGGCGCTTTTCAACGATTCGTTGTTGTGCACCGGCGATGACAAACATCCCGACCCCACGCCGTTTTTCAATCAGTTGGGCATCAACTAGAATATTCATGCCCTTAAGCACGGTCGCAGGATTAATATGAAATTCTTTAGAAATCTCGGTTGTCGAAGGAATTTGTTCACCTTCAGCGAAGGTTTCCGTAAAGATAGCTTCTTCAATTTGGTCGGCAACCTGCAAGTAGATTGGTTCCGTGCTATTAAAGTTGAACTGCATTTTATTCACCTCATTGCAGTGATTGCCCTATTTCGTTGTGGCCTTTTGTTGCGGCTGGTGCAGTTGTCGTTCGGTACGATCGATCCGGGCAGCAATCCAACTAGAGAGTAGGAGGAGGGTGCCCAGTACGGCCAGTAGAATGTCTTGATGTTCAAAGATAATCTGGGTGGCTAAACCGAAGTTAACGCTCAGCCACAGAAGCGGCATGAGCGCCCCTAACCAGAATTGACGACGACTTGCGAGCACGTAACGGTGTAATGGTGTAATAACGATTAATAAAGCGACTAATCCAAAGTATACCATGATTTTTCCCTCCTCCGAAAGGTTATTGTAAAACGATTCGCCGATAGATGGTGATCGTAATGAGATAGTAAAGTAGGTAGAGACCGGCAAAAATCAAGAATGGTAACCAAATTCCGGTATATGGTGAGGTAACCATTATGATTTTGAACATTTGTAACCCAAACAAGACGTGTACAATACCAACGATTCCAGGAAGAATAAAGAGCACAGCAATTTCTTTGTTAATGGCACCGTTGAGCTGGCGTCTAGTGGTTCCAACTTTATCGAGCATCTTGTAACGGTGTTGATCAGCATCGGCACCAGACAGAATCTTGAACATCAGGCAACTAGCTAGCATTGCAAGAAAGGCGATTCCGAGGAACATACCCATAAATTCCAGCCCGGAGTACATGCCGTTAACCATTAGATACATCGCATAGCGACCTCCAAATTGTTCAGGGCTGGTAGTGTGAAAGTGATGTTTGGCCAGTTTGTTCAATGCAACGCGATGTTCGATAACGTTGTTGGTAGTAAACACAGTTAGTCGCTGTTCAGGCTGGGCAAGTTTCGCGTACGCCGTTTTTGATAAAAATACGGGTGTTGCGGTTGCCATGACACCACTCTGAAGCTGCATCAGTTGATAATTATCTTCTGATTTTTGTAATTTAGCCGCATTATTATGAACGGTATTAAAAGTCAGTTGATTCTTATTGCGAGTATGAATAGTCGTGAATGGTTGCCGATTGAATTCAGCAGCTTGGAAATAAACGACTTTCTTGGTTGCTTTGAAATGATAGGTCGCCGTTGTCTTGGGCTTCATCGCTGCAATTTGTGCTTTTTCAGCGGTACTAGCGTTGACCAGTCCCATATCATAAGCGTTATTAATATTAGCCATTGATGGAATTTGACTGTGAAAGCCCATTCCAACTGTAATTGCGCCGAGAGCTAGTGCGAATAGCATTGCGACAATTGACAGCATCTTAGTGTAATTACGAATTCTAAAGCTTAGCTGTGATAAGGTGAAGCCATTCAAACCACGTTGGGCAAATGAGAATCGTTTGAGTGCGACCATTAACCAGACAAAAATAGCGTTAAACAGCAGATAAGTTCCAAGAACAATTGTGACGAGCGCAATTCCAATTCCCATCAGTTGCAAAATTTTCAGGTTAGCCATTGACCAGTAACCAATTGCAATTGAAATGACACCGACGACAATTTCGATGAGTTGACGGGCTGGTTTTAGTTGTGGCCGGTTAGGTTGATCATTACTGTGTAGTAATTTCAAGGCTGGTGTCTTGGTCAGGGATAGCAGGTTGAATAAACCGGCAATTAAGAACAATCCAACGTAGAGTAACAGTGTCGCAATGGCAGCTGGCGTGTACCAGGCTGCAAAATGGTGAAGCGTCAGGCCTAGACTGTTAATCAGAATCTGGCTTACACCGACAGTTAAGGCTGTTCCCACAAGAATGCCGACAATGGTTGCAGTGATACCGACAAGTAGTGTTTCCAGCCAAATTAATTGACCAATCTTACTTTTGCGTGCACCAACGAGCATGAAGAGCCCGTAGTCTCGCTTACGCATACTTAATAAGAATGAGTTAGCATAGCCAATGTAGACTAATGTGATGATTGTGAGTAGTACGGAACCAAATTGGAAGATGAGGCCGACCATACTAATACTCGTATTTTGTTTTAAGAAATCTTGGTTAGTGGCCAGTGCTTCAAACATATAGAAGATTGCGCTAGACATGATCAGTCCTGAAAAGAGAACGAGGTAGTCGCGCCAACGGTGTTTGAAGCCGGTCATGGCAAGTTTAGTTAACATAGTTTAAAGGACTCCTTTTACTGTTTCGGCTTACTGTTCAAACGTCCCTAGGTTGTCGAGGACTTGTTGATAAAAATCACTGCGGCTTAAATCCCCACGTTTAAGTTCTTGCCCAATCCGGCCATCTTTGATGAATAAGATTCGTTGACAGAAGCTAGCTGAAAATGGGTCATGGGTCACCAGCAAGATAGAGACAGCCCGTTCTTGGTTGATTTTGGTGAACAGGTCGAGTAATTCACGCGCTGACTTAGAATCAAGGGCACCAGTTGGTTCATCACCAAATAGAATAGCGGGGTCATTGATTAAGGCTCGTGCGGCTGCCACACGTTGCTTTTGACCACCAGATAATTCATTAGGATAGTTTGATAGGAATTCTTCAATTCCCAATTGGTGTGCGACTTTTTCGACAGCTGGCTTGATCTTTTTGACTGGCGTATTTTGCAGCGACAATGGTAGGGCGATATTCTCGTAAGCAGTCATAGTTTCTAATAAGTTGAAATCTTGGAAGATAAACCCAATCTCTTTGGCCCGGAAATCAGCAAGTTGATTGCCTTTCAGATGTGTAATCGGTTGTTGATGAATCGTTACTTCACCGCTAGTTGGTTGGTCCAGTGTGGCCAGCATATTGAGCAAGGTGGTTTTCCCTGAACCAGATGCGCCCATGATTCCGACAAATTCCCCTGGTTGCACATTGAAATTAATGCCTTTTAACGCTTCGTATTGTTTGCTGCCCGCCTTACCATACGTTTTGTGCAGGTCGCTGACGGTCATGATTGGTGTGGTTGTCATTTTAAATACCTCTCTTAAGTTAGTTGGTTTGTTATTTGGTTAATTACTTATGTAACTAACTATAAAGGCAACTAACGCGAGTGTCAATCATTATTTTCTCGCTTGATAGTCATTGGGACGTCAAACGCTGATTTATCAACGTCTAGCGAGTGGCCAATCGGTTAGCCCCGAGACTGAAATTGAGTAATAAGGTGCACTGAGGTTAGTGACTTCGTCCTGAAGGGGTAACTAACCGACGAACCGATTAACGAACTAGTTGATAAGTGAACTAACCGAGTGACTAGCACTATGTAGGCTAATAAAACGTACTGATCTGGTTGCTAGGTTTTGTAAATTGTTTGAATGGTTGCTAGTTTTTTTAGTTGATATCACTTGTATGAGAATCTAAGGAAGTTGTCATGAAGAACCAGTGAGGGTGGATTGCAATTAGGCGATGGCAAGCCTAAAATAATTTTACTGTTAGATGTGCGTAGGCACGTGAAAAGATGAGGAGGAGTATTCTTGAAGAAGATTTTGGTATTACACACTGGTGGCACCATTGCGATGTCGGCCGATGAATCCGGCAATGTGACCCCCGGAGATGAAAATCCTTTAGACAATTATCAGAGTTCATTTGGCACGGATATTGAGTTAGAGACTGAGGACGTCTTTAACGTGCCGTCGCCGCACATCACCCCGGCACGGATGTTGCAGTTAAAGCAACGGATCGATAAGGCCGCACACGAAGGGGTCGATGGGGTGGTTGTGACTCACGGTACGGATACGCTAGAAGAAACGGCGTATTTTCTAGATCTTACTTTACCGAATGAGCTCCCCGTTGTGATTACCGGCGCAATGCGGTCCGCCAATGAGATTGGGTCGGATGGTCTGCATAATCTCGAAACGGCGATTCAAACGGCTAGTACACCGGATGCGGCCGAAAAAGGTGTTTTAGTGGTTATGAATGATGAAATCCACTCGGCCCGCTACGTCACTAAGACGCATACGACCAACGTGGCCACTTTTAGAACACCGACTTTTGGCCCGATTGGGTTAGTCGCTAATAAAGGCATTGTCTTTTTTGAATCATTACTACGGTCAACGGTTTGCCCGATTCAAACGGTCACGGATAATGTTTTTCTGATCAAAGCATATGCCGGGATGGGACCAGAACTATTTGACGCCATTGCACAACCCACGACTCATGGCGTAGTCATTGAAGCATTGGGAGCGGGGAATTTGCCACCGGCGACGTTACCAGCTGTGCAAAAATTATTAGACATGCAGATTCCGGTTGTACTGGTTTCCCGGTGCTTCAACGGTATCGCTCAGGATGTCTATGCTTATGAAGGTGGCGGTGTTCAATTGAAACAAATGGGTGTGATTTTTTGTCAGGGATTGAATGGACAAAAAGCCCGGATTAAGTTACTGGTGGGTGTCAGTGCCGGTATGTCGACCGATGAGCTAGCTCGATTTGTAGCGACTGCCAATTCATAATCGACGTGGCGCCCCTTTGAGCCCTGTGCAACCCGTGTGTGGGCTACTCGTGACACTAAATTGTTGGATAGTTTGATCGCCAGTAGTCATAGCGGACAATCAATCATAAAAAAACTGAGCCATCCCTTCATCATCATGAAGGGTGGCTCAGTTTTTTATCAGCTAAAGCTAAAAATACTATTGATTGATCAGATTTTGACGAATGAGCCGGGCAACATATGCTTCGTGAAGCAGGTCACCGTGACTAATTGATTTTTGGTTAACAGTCATGGCGGTGTAGCGGGTAACATTGTTCATAAATAAGTTGCCACCAGCGTTCACACTGCTGAGCGGTACGATATCGTCGTTACCCTCGCCAGTGTCACCGGCAATGTTGATGACCGCATGCAATTTTTTGAATTGGTTCTTGTGATCAAGAAGTGGTGTATAGAGCGTCTTATCAGGATGTGCAGCATCAGTACCCAAGAATGGGGTGCCAATCAACATCAAATCGTGGACTGCTAATGGTTTGGACGAGCTCAAACCTGCTAGATAGCGACTCCAGATCAGGCCACCATTTGAATAACCGAGTGCGTTGGCCGTGGTGAGATGTTGATGACGTTGCAAATAACGAATAGCTTTGGCTAAGCCGTTCGTTTGGGTCATAATGTTCTCTGTTGAGTCCGTACTATCTTCGAAAAAGATCACGATGAGGGCATCGTTAAGGTTGGTGTTCTCGACGCGTTTTTCTTTAAACGCCAATTTTTGGTTCGCCTTAACAGTCAGGGTGATGAGCGGATGGTGCTGTTGCTCATTAAGTGAACGGACGATGTCATCAAAGTCAGTCCGCGTGCTGCTACTACCTCCAATCATGATCAATGGCCGTTTTTGCGCAGTAATCACGTGACTGACTTTATCTTGATGGATTTGTGTTGTCAGTCCGAGACCGACGATCAATAAAAGAAATAGGCCACTTGCAATCAAGCCCCAGATTACTTTCTTAGGCATCAGCTCACCCCATTAAAATTATTTAGAAACGTTCGGCAATGATTGGCCGATCGTTTAACGGTTGAATCTTGCGGTTATTAGCGGCAAATAATTGCTGATAAGCAGCTAATTGTTGTTCACCAATCATGACAGTATCGGCACAGACATACCATTCAACGGTTTCACTTAGTGGCGGCGTCGTCAATGAGCCCAAGTAGTGATAGACCGTCCCGGTATCTGGGAGGAGCTCAGTTAAGTTGACCGGTGTTGTCAGTTCATGGCTCGTTTGGGCTGTGAACTGGTCAAGTAAGCCTTGTAAACTAGAATTAGGCTTGCCAATCCGTCCAAAAACGGCGACGACGGCGAGCTGGCCGGTAGCACTTTGATGAACGAGATGCCATTCGATTGGTGCGGCTTGCCCATCGATTAAGTGTTCTGCCGGCGTATGAAAGTGAATCTGTTGAAAGGCAAAGTCGCGGTCGTTCAAATAAGCGGCACCAATTCCACTAGCCTTCAAAGTCGTCGCTTCGCCCGTAATCGTTTTGGCTTGGTACAAGCCTCGCCAGTTGATGGCGGATAGCTGTGAAGACTGAACGTGTTGTGTTTGAATATCGATTGGTGACTGATGTTGACCACTAGTCATGGGCCAATCAGTTTGGTGTGCATAATCAAATGTCATCGAAAGATCCTCCGTTATATTATTCAGTGAATATTTTTTATTTAGTGCCAGTATGGAAATTTATGGCTAATCGGTCCAAGGTTGTGATGCTGTTTGTCAGCAAACGTGTTCTGGATTCGACGGGCCGTCGCTGGCTATGTAACTTACATTATAGCACGCGTTGATGTCGGTTGGTGTCGATGGTGCTAACGAATTATCTTGGAAATAAAGCGACTGATTCGGTGATTGGGGCACCGTTAAACTGACCGATAATGTTAGAATAGAAAATGAAAAGTTAACAGATAGGTGGTTTCAAAAATGACAAATCAACGTGTATTAACTGTACCAGGTGGCATTAATTTCCGTGAACTCGGTGGTTACTCGACTAAAGACGGTCGAAAAATCAAGTGGCATAAGGTCATTCGGACTGGTGGACTTGATCAATTAACGCCAGCCGGCCAAGCTTTGCTGGATGATTATGGCGTCCGCTACGATATTGACTTTCGTTCACCACAAGAAGTCTTAGATGCGCCAGATCGAATTCCTGCCAATGCTAAGTACGTGTACGCACCAGTGTTCAATGTGGACGAAACGCGGAATTCTGACGGTACTGACAAGATGACGGCTAACTTGGAGAAGCATCCAGATAGTGGATTCAAGCACATGCTAAAGGTCTATCAGATGGTGGCCGACGAGCAACATGCCAAGGACGAGTATCGCCGGTTCTTTGATAATCTACTTGCAAATGATCAACCCGATTCGACGTTACTATTTCACTGCACTGCGGGAAAAGATCGGACCGGAATGGGGGCGGTATACCTGTTAACCGCACTCGGAGTCGATTTTGAAACGATCAAGCAGGATTATCTCTTAACTAATCAGGCTTCGATTGGCCGGATCAATGGTGCGATGGCCGAAGCACGTGCTCAGGGCGCATCAGATGCAACGGTCGAAAGTATTCGGGCTCTCTGGTCAGTTGATGCGGCTTATTTGGACGCCGCTATGACCGAAATTAAACGACAATCGGGTAATTTAAACCACTATTTACACACTGAGCTTAAATTAACTAACAATGAAATCAATGATTTGCAACGGATTTATTTAGAATAGGAAGTGTGACGATGCGCTATCTTGCAAGCTCCAGCCATGATATTCGCACGAATCTTGCCATTGAGACTTACTTGATGGAACATGCCGATTTGACGGAACCGATTCTATACTTTTACATTAACGCCCCCTGCATCATTGTTGGCCGTTACCAAAATGTCAAGGCAGAGATTAACCAGGACTATGTTGACGCACACCACATTACATTGACGCGGCGAACTTCTGGTGGTGGAGCGGTTTATGATGACCTTGGAAATGTCAGTTTTAGTTTTATTACTAAGGACGACGGGGACGGTTTTGGTAACTTTAAGCGGTTCACAGCACCAGTTCTAAAGGCTTTACACGCGATGGGGGCCACTGGTGCGACGATGAGTGGCCGCAATGATTTATTGATTGATGGCAAGAAGTTCTCAGGAAATGCCATGCACGTTGAGAATGGCCGGATGTTCTCCCATGGAACGCTGATGTATGATGTCGACCAGACGCAAATTGCGAAAGCTCTTACGGTGCCGACCGATAAGTTGGCCTCTAAGGGTATCAAGTCGGTCCGAAGTCGAGTCACGAACTTGAAACCGTACATGGCGCCGGCTTATCAGCACTTGACGATTGAGGAATTTCGCGATACGTTGGCTCGTGAAATCCTGGGCGTGGCTGATTTGAGTCAAGCTAAGACGTATCAGTTAGATGAAACGGCACTGGCAGGGGTAGCAGCACTGAACCAACAATATTTTACCAACTGGGATTGGATTTACGGTCAGTCACCAGCGTTTACAGTTAAGCAGCGCCGGCATTTTGATGCTGGGACCGTCGAGTTTCAGTTAAACGTGGTGGCAGGGCGCATCGAAGCAGTTACGATTTATGGCGATTTCTTCGGTGCAGAACCGATTGCTCCCGTCGTTGCACGGTTGACTGGTGTGAAATATGAACGGCAGGCGATTATGACGGCGCTAGCACCGTTGGACTTAACCCATTACTTTGGTCGAATTGCCCCGGCGGATTTGATTGATTTGATCGTAGCGTCGTAGCTTTGTGAAAAAATTTGTTAAGCAGATATAATTGCGGCAACGTTGCGCGGATACTGAATTTACTTGATTGCACGGATAAGCCTAATATCAGTGAGTTCAGTTGTTTGCATAGTAAAACTGAAAGCGCTTAAAATTGTTTTGCTTTCTTTAGTGAAATCCACTACAATATAGTTATTGACTAAGAAATTATATAATATTTGACTATTTGATCATAGAAGGAGTTGTTCTCAATGCACAAATTTATCGCGATGGTTGGAACTAATTCAGATGAGTCGACCAACCGTAAGTTGTTGCAATATATGCAGTCCCACTATGCGGATCAAGCAGAGATTGAATTAATGGAAATCAAGGGTCTACCAATCTTCAATAAGCCCGAAAATCATGAAATTCCGGCACAGGCGCAAGCAATGGCGGATAAGATCGAACAAGCTGATGGTGTGATTATTAGTACACCAGAGTATGATCATTCGGCTCCCGCGGCATTACTGAATGCTCTCGAATGGTTATCATTCCATATCCAGCCCTTCGTGGACAAACCCGTCATGATTATTGGGGCCTCATACGGGGCACTCGGCACATCACGGGCTCAAGCACATCTGCGGCAAGTTTTGGATTCACCAGAATTACGGGCGCGGATCATGCCAAGTTCAGAATTTATGCTTGGTCATTCATTGCAAGCCTTTGATGACCAGGGGAATTTAACGGACCAACAGAAAGCGACGAAGCTCGATGGGTTGTTCAAGGATTTCCAAGTCTTTGTCGAAATCACGAAAAAATTAAAGAATGCCAACGCGACGACGTATGAAGAAGTTCGTGAAATGGATTGGGAAAAATTATAGAGAGGGCGACGACGATGAAATTAGTTGGAATTGCGGGTTCAATTGAAGATAAGTCTTATAATCGGTTACTGTTAAAGTTTATTGCTAATCATTTTAGTGACATGGTTGATATTGAAATTTTGGATATTCAAGATGTACCAATGTTTAATCAGAGTGATGATCAAACAGAAGGTGAAGCTGTTCAATATTTGAAACGAAAGATCATGCAGGCGGACGGGGTCATTATTGCGACACCTGAACATAATCATACAATTACTGCTGCACTTAAAAGCGTGATCGAATGGTTGTCGTTTAAAATTCACCCGATGTCAGGGAAACCCGTATTGATCGTTGGCGCTTCTTACTATGATCAAGGTTCGTCGCGGGCACAGTTGAATCTACGCCAGATTTTAGAGTCACCGGGTGTTGATGCTGTGGTCATGCCTGGTAATGAATTTTTGCTCGGCGAAGTTAAGCAGGCTTTCGATGACCAAAACAATCTGAAGGATGCTCGGACTGTCTCGTTCTTACAAGAAACGTTAGGCAAGTTTCTGAAGTTTGTCAAGATGGTCAACGCGATGGATGCGGAAGCACACGCTGATGATTGGAAGAATGAAGACCTTGAGGCTAAGGGCGAAGTTGAAACGACAATCAAGGGCGTCAACATGCATGCGGCTGATTGGGTCGAACAAGCGGCTGCTAAGACCCATGCGGCTGAGGGTGACGACTACGTTAAGCTCGATCGGGGTGTGCTGACCGTCAACCAATTAAATTGGTTCCTCAACTCGATGCCAATGGAATTGACGTATGCCGATGCCAACAACCAATTTTTATACTATAACCATCAAATGGATGGCGACAAGATGTTAGCTTCACGGACACCTGCTCAAGCCGGTAATCCACTAGCTGACTGTCATCCAAAGCGGGCCGTACCTGGTGTTAAGCGAGCGGTACACATGCTACGAACCGGTGAGACTGATCTCTTCAAGTTGCCGGTACCTGGTATCCCTAATAAGTATGTGATGCACTATTATCAAGCTTTGCATGACGATAAGGGTGAGTACAAAGGTATCAACGAGTTTGTGCTCGACCTCTTACCAATCGTGAAGTATTACCTGAAGCAGACGGGCCAGATGTTAGCACCTGATCCAGATGCTAAGACGGACGCCGTTTCAGGAGCTTCATCGAAGGCGAAGGAAACGAAGCCTGATGCTGCCCCAGCGGTGGATGATGTCTCCGGCGCTTCAGCCGATACGGAAGCCGCACCAGAAGCACCAACCAAGCCTGAAGCACCTGATGTCGATAGTGTTTCCGGCGCTTCAGCAAAATAATTAGTACCTTAAAAAAGTCTCGAGGAATCGCTTCCTTGAGACTTTTTTTGCGTTATTTTGGTCACTTCAATCCGATCCTTTAGGAAAGCGTTCGCAAATTAAGTTGTTGATTGTTTTTAAGTTCAGCGGCAGTCAGTTTAGCCCCGCTATAAATAGTCTGAGTTAGCATAAACATGCTTAGTTGCTCGTCCTACGCCGATTCCCAGTCATTGCTGTCAATTGTTGGTGCGCACCGACAAAAGTTAATGGCCCGTTTCAACGGATAGTTGTTGATAATGGTAGCAGTAAGTTTGTTATGGTGAAACTTATATGATGACGGATTGTTCGGAAATTTCAATATTAATAATATTATCAAGATAGTCG
This sequence comes from Lactiplantibacillus sp. C232, assembly GCF_023806725.1. Classification (NCBI taxonomy): domain Bacteria; kingdom Bacillati; phylum Bacillota; class Bacilli; order Lactobacillales; family Lactobacillaceae; genus Lactiplantibacillus; species Lactiplantibacillus sp. C232. The sequence continues at coordinate 169,880 of NZ_JAMSKZ010000004.1, read as the reverse complement.
CTTGAAATCAGTTGATAACTTTTTCCAGACACCGAAAACCTGCAAACAGTGAGGTAATTCGTACATGTTGAGGTAGCATTAATCTAATTATCAATTTCATTAACACGAACATTAAAACGTTAATTAATAGATAAAGTTAAGAAATTCGTTGACAGCGTCCCGCCTGATTGCTAAACTAATGGTGAAAACAGGGAAAGAGGGATCATGATGGCGAAAGTTGGTTTGATTATGGGGTCAATTTCTGATTGGCCAACCATGCAATTAGCGGCAGAACAGTTAACGGCACTGGGAGTCTCTTATGAGCGTCACGTTATTTCGGCCCACCGAATGCCCCAGACATTACAATCCTATGGTGAAGAAGCAGCGTCACGGGGAATTCAAGTTATTATTGCGGGTGCGGGGGGCGCTGCCCATTTACCCGGGATGCTAGCTGCCAATACACTACTCCCGGTAATTGGGGTGCCCATTAAGACCCATACGTTGAACGGAGTTGATTCGTTATTGTCAATCGTACAGATGCCAGCTGGCGTACCCGTGGCGACGATGGCGATTGGTGATGCGGGGGCTAAGAATGGTGCGCTAATGGCCGCCCAAATTATCGGTTTACGGGAACCACAAGTACAACATGCAATTGGAGAATTTCGTGCTCGTCAACGTCAGGAGGCTGAACAAAGTGAACGCCAATTTTAAGGAAGCACTCTTACCACCCGCAACGATCGGAATCGTTGGTGGCGGTCAACTCGGTCAGATGATGACGCTTAGCGCGAAGGCGATGGGCTATCGGGTAGGTGTCCTTGACCCGACACCCAAAGCACCGGCAGCCCAGGTCGCAGATTTTCAGATTGTTGCGGCTTATGATGATCAGGCGGCTTTACTTGATCTAGCGCGCCGTAGTGATGTCTTGACCTACGAGTTTGAAAACGTTGATGAGAATGCTTTGATTGCTGCGCAAGCCTATGCAAAGTTACCGCAGGGCACTGCACTCCTGCATATTACTGGAGATCGTCTTAATGAGAAGCAATTTCTTCATGATCATGGCATCCCAGTCACATCTTTCGCACCGGTGACGGATTTACAGTCATTAAATTACGCCCTCAACCGTGTTGGTACGCCGGCAATTCTCAAAACGGCGGCAGGTGGCTACGATGGTCACGGACAAACGGATCTAGACACAGCAGTGGTGACAAAAGCCGCTAGTGCCTTATTGACACAGCCGTGCATTCTAGAGGCGCGGCAGAAATTTCGAACAGAAGTTTCCATGATGGTGACGCGTAGTGCTGCTGGTGTTGTTACGACTTTTCCGTTAGTTGAAAATCAGCATCAACATCATATCTTACACACAACGATTGCCCCAGCTAATGTTCAGCCCAGTGTTCATAGTGCGGCCCGCAAAATTGCGGTTTCGATTGCTGAATCTCTGGAACTACGCGGCGTGCTAGGAATCGAATTCTTTGTTTTACCGGATGATACTTTATTAGTCAATGAACTGGCACCACGCCCACATAATTCTGGTCACTATACGATTGAGGCCTGCAACATCTCGCAGTTTGAGGCCCATATTCGAAGTATCTGTGGCTTACCGATTCCGGCCATTACGCAGACCAGTCCGGCAGTGATGCGTAATCTGCTAGGTGATGACTTAACAGTGGCACGTCAACAGTTGGTTGAACACCCAGAATGGCATTTTCACGACTACGGTAAGGCGGCCATTAAGCCCCAGCGCAAGATGGGTCATGTCACCGTATTAAATCACGATATTGACGCAGCATTAGCGTCGTTGGCAAATTTGAAAGGGGAACAATAATAATGACGGCAGCGATTGAGAAACAAGCTTTGCTTTACACGGGTAAAGCGAAAGCGATGTATGCCACTAATGATCCTGAAATTCTATGGGTCGAATACTTAGATCAAGCAACAGCGCTAAATGGTAAGCGGAAGGTTCCCATTGACCAGAAAGGCCGATTGAATAATCGCATCGCGAGTTTGATTTTCAAAGACTTAGCCAATCACGGCATTGCCAACCATTTTATTGAGCAACCTTCAGACTATGTGCAACTTGTCCGTCGCGTGACCATGATTCCCTTGGAGACAGTTGTTCGGAATGCGGCTTCGGGTAGTTTTGAGCGTAAATTTGCCGTGCCACACTTAACCAAATTTGCAGAACCAGTACTGGAATTTTTCTATAAGAGTGATCAGCTGGATGATCCATTTATCAATGATTCACAAATCCACGCGCTAAATGTTGCAACACCGGCAATCGTGGCGGAAATTAAACGGCAGGCCTTACAGGTTAACCAGCGTTTGACGGCAATTTTTGCGGCGATGGGGGTACAGCTCGTTGATTTTAAAATCGAATTTGGGTTGACGACCACCGGTAAAGTCTTGCTGGCTGATGAAATCTCACCAGATAGTTGTCGGTTAGTCGACCTAAAGACCGGTGCATCGCTTGATAAGGATGTCTTCCGCAAGGATCTAGGCGACTTGACTAGTGTTTATCAGGAAGTATTGACGCGGCTAGCAACCGTTGAGGAGGCCTAACATGTACTTAGTTAAAATCTATGTGACTTATAAGCAATCAATTCTAGACCCCAAGGGTGAGGCGATTCATGATGCCTTACACCGACTTGGATATACGAATGTCGATGCCGTTGAATTAGGTAAGTATTTTGAGGTGAAAATTCACGCGGATGATCGGCCAGTTGCCGCTGAAATCGACGAGATGTGTGATCGCTTGTTAGCCAACGTTAATATGGAAACTTATCGTTACGAAATTACTGAGATGGAGGCTTTGTAATGATGAAATTTGCCGTACCAGTCTTTCCTGGTTCTAATTGTGATCATGACATGGTGAATGCCTTGCGCGATATTTTACACGTTACGGCTGATTTGATTCCGGCGACAGCGACCTCATTAGCAGGTTATGACGCGGTGGTGTTACCTGGTGGCTTTTCGTACGGTGATTATTTACGGAGTGGTGCGATTGCCCGCTTTGCGCCCATCATGCCGGCCGTTATTGCATTTGCTAACGCTGGTAAACCAGTCATCGGAATCTGCAATGGCTTTCAAGTCTTGACCGAAGCCGGATTATTACCTGGTGCATTGCAGGCCAATCGCTCAGCGAAGTTTATTTGTCAGGACAGCCCATTACGAATTGCCAATCATGAGACGATTTTTACCACCGCATACGGATCGACAGATCAAATTAGTTTACCGATTGCCCACGGCGAAGGCAATTATTATTGTGATGAGGCCACCTTGGCGCAATTACGTGCTAATCATCAAATCATCTTCGAATACGTCGAGAATCCAAATGGCAGCACGGCTAATATTGCTGGCATTACAAATGAAGCGGGAAATGTGCTTGGGATGATGCCCCATCCGGAACGGGCCGTGGAGATGATCTTAGGTTCCACGGACGGTCTCGGAATTTTTCAATCGGTCATTGCGAGTCAAGAGGAGGTCACCCATGCTTAAAAAGCAACCATTATCACCTACAGATGTTCGCGATTCTAAGGTCTATCGGGATTGGGGCTTAACCGATGCTGAGTATCAATTATTAACGGATAAGGTCCTTCAACGCTTACCTAACGAGACTGAAACCGGGTTGTTTTCCGGCATGTGGAGCGAACATTGCTCCTACAAGAATTCAAAACCAGTCTTGAAAAAATTTTGGACGCAGGGTGAACAGGTACTTGAAGGGCCTGGTGAAGGCGCCGGTATTATCGACATCGGTGATGGTCAGGCCGTGGTCTTTAAAGCTGAAAGTCATAATCATCCGTCTGCAGTTGAACCTTATGAGGGTGCGGCAACGGGTGTGGGTGGTATCATTCGGGACATCTTTTCGATGGGGGCCCGGCCGATTGCGCTGCTGGACAGTCTTCGCTTTGGGGAACCGACTGATGCTCATACGAAATACTTGATTTCGCAAGTAGTCGCCGGCATTGGCGGTTATGGCAACTGTATTGGAATTCCGACAATCGGTGGTGATACGGTATTTGATGCGAGTTATCAGAAGAACCCGTTGGTGAACGCCATGTGTGTTGGAATCTTGGATCAAGCTGATATTCAGAAGGGCCAAGCAACAGGAATTGGCAACGCCGTTATTTATGTCGGCGCAAAAACGGGGCGTGACGGCATTAACGGTGCGTCCTTTGCCTCTGCTGAATTTAATGACGCCAATGAAACCCAGCGTTCCGCGGTTCAAGTTGGTGATCCCTTTATGGAAAAATTATTGATGGAGGCGTGTCTCGAGGTTATTCATGAACATCGTGATGTTTTAATCGGGATTCAAGATATGGGCGCGGCGGGCCTAGTTTCCTCCTCAGCCGAAATGGCGTCCAAAGCAGGCAGTGGGTTGTCACTGAATCTTGACTTGGTACCACAACGTGAAACTGGCATGACGCCGTTTGAACTGATGCTCTCTGAATCACAGGAGCGGATGTTACTATGTGTCAAAGCTGGTGCCGAAGCAGAAATTTATCAAGTCTTTGAAAAGTACGGTCTTGATGCTGTCACAATTGGTAAAGTGACAGCCGGCCACCAGTATCAATTATTCCATCATGGTAAGTTAGTTGCAGATGTTCCCGTCGATGCACTTGCGACCAAAGCGCCGGTCTATGAACGCGAAAAGAAACGACCAACGCGCTTGAACCATCAGAGCCATCATCAATTTATGCCACGACTAGTTGATGCAACTGGCACATTGAAGAAGATGCTCCAACAGCCAACGATTGCTTCCAAAGCGTCGTTATATGGAACGTATGACTCGCAGGTCCAAACGAATACGGTCGTCAAGCCGGGTTCCGATGCGGGGGTCATACGGATTCGACATACGGATAAGGCGTTGGCGGTCACCACCGATGTTAACGGGCGATACTTATACTTAAACCCCCGTGTCGGTGGGGAAATCGCCGTTGCGGAAGCTGCTCGAAACATTGTCGCTTCCGGTGGGCAACCTTTAGGCATCACTGATTGCTTGAACTATGGTAATCCAGAGAAACCTGAACAATTTTACGATTTGGACGAATCGGCGATGGGCATCGCTCGTGCATGCCAATTATTCAATACGCCCGTGATTTCTGGCAATGTCTCGTTGAACAATGAATCGAACGGGGAAGCCATCTATCCCACCCCAATGATTGGGATGGTCGGGTTAATTAAGCATCAGAAAGATATTACGACTAGCGATTTTAAACACGCTGGCGATGCAGTCTACGTGTTAGGTACCACAGAAGCCGATTTCAATGGTAGTGAGCTGCAAAAGATGTTGACGGGAACGATCAGTGGCGAGCTGTTTGATTTTGACCTTGTGACTGAAAATCGTAATCAGCGTCTATTGTTAACTGCGATTCAAAAAGGACTAGTTGCTAGTGCCCACGATGTTTCTGAAGGTGGCTTGATTACGACGATTGCCGAATCATGTTTTCCACAAAATATCGGGGTGGAACTGGCCAGTGACTTGCCCGCTGCCAACTTCTTTGCGGAAACGCAGTCACGATTTGTTATCTCGGTGACACCAGCACAGCAAGCCGCGTTTGAAAGTTTAATGGAACCATATGTGACCTATTTAGGACGAACAACTGCAACGGATCGGCTACACGTTCAAACTGCTGATCAGGCGTTTGATATTAAGGTTAGTTTCGCCAAACAGTTGTGGGAAGGGGCCTTACCATGCCTACTGAAGTAAGAAGTCTGAATGAAGAATGTGGCGTCTTTGGGGTTTGGGGCTCGCCGGACGCCGCCCAATTAACGTACTTTGGGCTCCATGCGTTACAACACCGGGGGCAAGAAGGAGCCGGTATCACGGCGAATGATCACGGCAAACTGCAGACGGAACGCGGACTAGGGTTGTTGGCTGATGTCTTTCGGGACCCACGGCGGTTGGCACGTTTGACGGGTCAAGCTGCAGTCGGCCATGTACGCTATGCCACGGCTGGTAATCATGGATTGGAAAACATTCAACCCTTGAGTTTTAATTTTAGCGACTCACAGTTTGCACTCGCACATAACGGCAATTTGACGAACGCGGTGACACTGCGGCGACGGTTGGAACAGCATGGTGCCATTTTTCATGCTAGTTCTGATAGTGAGATTTTAATGCATCTGATTCGACGCAGCCCCGCAGCAACGTTAACGGAACAGGTTAAGGATGCTTTACGTCAAGTCCACGGAGGCTTTGCTTACTTACTACTAACGAATGATTGTTTGATTGCCGTTTTGGATCCTAACGGGTTACGACCATTAGTCGTCGGTCAGTTACCCACGGGCGGGTACGTCGTTTGTAGTGAAACTTGCGCGCTTGATACGATTGGTGCGACGTTTGTTCAAGATGTTCAGCCGGGAGAATTGTTAACGATCGATGATCATGGTTTGACGATCGACCATTATACGACTGATACACAGTTGGCGATTTGTTCAATGGAGTTTATCTACTTTGCACGTCCAGATTCTGATATTCACGGCGTCAACGTCCATTCTGCACGTAAACGAATGGGTGCTCAGCTCGCTGTTGAACAGCCCGTGGACGCCGACATTGTTGTCGGGGTACCCAATTCATCTTTATCAGCGGCGACCGGCTATGCGGAAGCGAGTGGCCTGCCTTACGAGATGGGATTAATTAAAAATCAATATTCGTCACGGACCTTTATTCAGCCGACCCAAGCATTGCGAGAACAGGGGGTTCGGATGAAGCTTTCAGCGGTCAAAGGTGTTGTCGCTGGTAAACGAGTCGTCTTAATCGATGATTCGATTGTACGTGGTACCACCAGTCGGCGGATCGTCAAATTATTGAAAGATGCGGGTGCAAAGTCAGTTCATTTACGAATTGCATCGCCACCATTACGCTATCCATGTTTTTACGGTATCGATATTCAATCGACTAATGAATTGATTGCGGCTCAGCAAACGATTCGGGAGATGTGTCAGACGTTTGGTGCGGACTCACTTGGTTTTCTCAGTGAACAGGGCGTCGTTGATGCAGTTGGCTTGTCGACCACCGAACCGTATGGTGGACTATGCATGGCCTATTTTAATGGGGATTATCCAACGGCCCTGTATGATTACCAAGCCGAGTATGATGCGGAAATTGCGCAATTACAAGCCAATCATGAAGGGGTGATCAAGTGAGCGATGCGTATAAGCGGGCTGGCGTTGATATCAACGCTGGTTACGACGTCTTAAAGACGGTCAAACAAATGAGTGGTAATCAGCAATTAGGCGCGTTTGGGGGAGCGTTTCCACTTAGTCCGGATGCAACTGCCAACGATCCCGTGTTAGTAGCGGGGACGGATGGTGTGGGGACTAAGCTCTTAGTCGCAATCGCTGCTGATCAACATACCACGATTGGAATTGACTTGGTCGCAATGTGTGTGAATGATATTTTGGCACAAGGCGCGACCCCCCAGTTCTTTTTAGATTACTTAGGTCTTGGACATACGGACCAGAAGCGGGTCAAAGCCATTTTGACTGGCGTTGTCGCGGGCTGTCAGCAGGCCCATACAGCGTTGATTGGTGGCGAGACTGCGGAGATGCCCGATATGTATGGTCAGGACCATTACGACCTCGCTGGTTTTGCGGTCGGAATTGCGAACCGCGCGGACCTGTTATCACCAGCAAATGTTCGGGCTGGGGACGTCTTGATTGGGTTGCCGTCTAATGGCCTCCACTCGAATGGGTTTAGTCTAGTTCGTGATATTTTATTCAAACAACACGACTACCAATTGACCACGGTTTTTGACGAACTTGGTCATGATTTACAAACGGAAATTTTACGACCAACGACCATTTACGTTGATGCAGTTCAACCATTGTTACAGCAGAAATTAGTGACGAGTATCGCCCACATTACCGGGGGCGGCTTGATTGAGAACGTCGCCAGAGCGTTACCGGCGGGCTTGAGTGCGCACCTTGAATTGGGTCAATGGCCGGTACCGCCAATTATGACGTTATTGGCCGAACTCGGTGGGCTGACTGCTACGGATCTTCGGTCGACCTTTAACCTGGGCTTGGGAATGGTTCTGATCGTTCACCCCGACCAAGTGGCAGCTGTGACGGCTAATTTGACGGCCAACGCTCAGTCCTATTATCGAGTTGGAACAGTCCAAACTGGTACGACACCCGTCGTTTTTGAGGAGGCTGAGCATGCCTAATAAAATTGCAGTATTTGCTTCGGGTAATGGCACCAACTTTGTTGCACTCCACCAAGCGATTATTGAACGACAATTACCGGTAGTGATTGGGTTACTTGTGTGTGATCAACCGACAGCGCCGGTAATTGACAAGGCCCGGGCAGCTAACGTACCGATATTAATTGTTGATTTTCATGATTATGCGAATAAAGCGGCCGCGGAAGCAATCATTTTGACGGCCTTGCAAGCACGGCAAATTGAACTGGTATTATTGGCCGGGTACATGCGCATTATTGGTCCGACCCTCTTGAATGCGTATGCTCATAAAATCATCAATATTCACCCAGCATTGTTACCAAAGTTTCCTGGTCGTCACGGCATCGAGGATGCTTTTGCCGCTGGTGTGACTGAGACGGGCGTTACCATTCACTATATCGATGCCGGAATCGATACCGGGCAAATTATTGCCCAGCGGGTCGTTCCGGTTGCACCAGACGATACGCTAGCCAGCCTGGCGACCCGGATTCATGATTGTGAACACCAATTTTATCCAGATGTATTACAGACACTCATTAATGAAGGAGCAATTTAAGATGACAAAACGTGCGTTGTTAAGTGTTTCTGATAAGCAGGGATTAACTGATTTTGCGAAGGGCCTCGTTGCCCTTGACTATGAATTGATTTCAACGGGTGGGACCAAAAAGGCATTGGAAGCAGCTGATATTCCAGTCATCGGAATCGAAGAAGTGACCGGTTTTCCTGAAATGCTTGACGGTCGGGTCAAAACGCTCCATCCTAAGGTTCACGCCGGACTATTAGCACGACGTGACCTGCCAGCGCACATGGCGCAACTAAAAGCAGCTGGTATTCAACCGATTGACATGGTCGTGGTTAACCTGTACCCATTCAAAGCGACCATTCAACAACCAGACGTCACACAAGCTGAAGCTATTGAACAAATCGATATTGGTGGTCCGTCGATGCTGCGTTCCGCAGCTAAGAACTTTGCCGCGGTGCTGCCAATTGTTGATCCTGCTGATTATGAGCAGATTCTGGCTGATTTGCAGACGGACGCGGTCACACCGGCACTCCGTCAACGATTAGCGGCCAAAGTTTTTCAACATACTGCGGCCTATGATGCCTTGATTGCCCAATATTTAACGACTGAAGAATTTCCAGAAAAGTTGACCCTTACTTATGATAAGAAGCAGGCCCTGCGTTATGGTGAGAACAGCCATCAAAAGGCTGCCTTTTACGAAAATGCCTTACCGACGCACTTCTCGATTACGGGTGCCAAGCAAATTCATGGGAAAGAGCTTTCTTACAATAACATCAAGGATGCGGATGCCGCCTTGCGGATGGTCAGTGAATATCAACAGCCGGCCGTAGTTGCAATGAAGCACATGAATCCGTGTGGGGTTGGCTTGGGTACGACGATTGAGGCTGCTTGGGATAAAGCCTATGAAGCCGATTCGATTTCAATCTTTGGGGGAATCATTGCCTTAAATCGCCCAGTCGATCTCGCAACGGCTGAGAAGATGCACGCACTCTTCTTGGAAATTATTATTGCCCCGAGTTTTGATGACGATGCCTTTGCTATTTTGGCCAAGAAGAAGAATCTGCGCTTGATGACGGTTGACTTTGAGCAAACGCACACGGCCGATAAGTTTGAAACGATTTCAGTCGGTGGGGGCTTACTACGTCAGGAGGTCGACGCGGCCTTCGAAACGCCAGCTGATTTTACCGTAGTTACCGTAACCCAACCGACACCTGCGCAGCTAAAAGCACTCGCTTTCGGCCAACAAGTTGTGAAGCACGTTAAGAGCAATGCGGTCGTTGTAACTACCGCAGATCGGACATTGGGAATCGGTTCTGGTCAGATGAATCGAATCGATTCAACTAAGATTGCCATTGGTAAGGCGATGAAACAAGCTGGCTACGAAAATGCTATCCTAGCTTCGGATGCGTTCTTCCCAATGGATGATTGCGTCGAATATGCTGCGCAGCACGGCATTCGTGCAATCGTGCAACCAGGTGGTAGTATTCGTGATAAGGATTCGATTGCCATGGCCGACCGTTATGGTATTGCGATGGTCACCACTGGTGTTCGACACTTCCGGCATTAATGAAAGGATGGGTGCGTGCATGGCAAACGTATTAGTAGTTGGTGGTGGTGGTCGCGAACATGCCATTGCCAAGGCAATGATGGCAAGTCCGCAAGTCAGTACCGTCTATTGTGCACCCGGTAATCCAGGCATGATCCGGGATGGTATTCGGACACTAGCGATTGACGAAATGGACTTTGCAGGGTTGGTCAACTTTGCACGGGCCAATACGGTTACCCTGACCTTCGTCGGACCCGAAGTACCGCTAGCCGCAGGCATTGTTGATTACTTTCAAGCAGCTGGCCTGGCTATCTTTGGCCCCAACCAAGCTGCGGCACAGTTGGAAAGTTCTAAGGTATTTGCGAAGGCCTTCATGAGTCGCCATCACATTCCGACGGCCGACTACCGGCAATTTCATGAATTGGATTCGGCACTAGCTTATAGTCATGAACAAGCTGTGCCACAAGTTATCAAAGTCGATGGGCTGGCAGCTGGTAAAGGGGTGACGGTTGCGACGAGTTATGAACAAGCCGCGGCAGCGATTAAGACGGCCTTTAAAACTAGTTCGACGGTCTTGATCGAGGACTACGTTGCTGGCTTTGAGTTTTCCCAAATGGTTTTGGTTGGTGGTGAGCACTATGCGTTATTACCGACCGCCCAAGATCATAAACGGTTACAGGACCATGACCGGGGACCGAACACGGGTGGCATGGGGGCCTATTCACCAGTACCGCAAATCACGCCCGCGGTTATCGATCAAACGATTGCGACAATTATTGAACCGACGATTGCAGGTCTCAAAGCCGATGGGTTAAGCTTTGAAGGGGTTATCTATGTTGGGGGAATCCTGACTGCGACCGGTCTTCAAGTTATTGAATATAATTTGCGACTGGGTGATCCTGAAACGCAGATCTTATTACCACAACTACAGAGTGATTTTTATCAAGTCATCGTCGACTTATTGCAACATCGGCAACCACACGCGCAGTGGCAAACGACGGCAACTTATCTTGGCGTCGTACTAGCTGCTCCCGGTTATCCGGGACCAACTGAAGCCGGTGTACCGGTTCCGACGGTTGCTGGTGCGGATTATGCTAGCGTTGCGGGTACCCCGGATCAATTAGTCAGTGCGGGTGGCCGGGTGATGATGGTTACCGCAAGTGCCCCGAGCTTGGTCGCAGCACAGCGGGCTGTTTATCAACAAATCGACCAACTCAGAGTCGGTGATCTAGTGTACCGAACTGATATTGGCGTTAAGGGGATGACAGCGTCCCACGATTAGCGCTTGACATTCGGTGAGCACCATTCTATGCTGGAAACATTACTTAAATTCGTCATAAAAGAATAATGGTTGGTGTTGGCAGTTAAAGGCTGACCCAAACGTTGAAATCGTCCTTTTTAAGCAGTAGGGGACGATTTTTATATTGGCAGAATGCAATTAATTTGGAGGCTAAACGGGCATGGAATTTGGCACATTGATGATGATGGTTAGGCACCGTGTACATGGTTGGCAAATGGCAATGCGGTCTCAAAAAGGGTTGCATCGGGGCACAACAACGTTGAATATTAACGCGGCGGGACTTAAACGGATGGAGGACGCTGCTTTTATGCATCATATTCGGAAACCGGTTGATAAGTCGCATAATCTAAATTGGTGGCACTTTAACTTTTTCTGGGGGCTACAAGGCATCACCCAATCCGGGATAGGTTTGGTGCCGGCGCTCGCGTTGACCGGTAAAATCAGTGGCTTCAACCATCCTGCCGTTGCGCATTTTGAATTCATGCGCAATCAAATCAGTGGTGGAACTGTGGATAAACAAATTTTGCCCGCTCCCGAGCTGTGCTTGGCAGAACTCAAACGGTCCGATAATGCGCGCGCACTTAATCGAGTCTATCAATCAGATACGGAAATGGTGCATGACTTGGCCGCAGCCTACCACCAGATCATGAGTGACTTGTATCGAGTTGGTGCGCGGACGATTCAGCTGAATCGCCAGGGCCTCGGCAGTCAGCAAGGGTGCTCAATTACTGAACTTGGCACACAGGTAAGTCGTGAGGCCGTTCGTGATTTACCTGCCGATCTCTGCGTTGAGTGGCACGTGACACATGGGACCTGTTACTCAGCGTAGTCTGGGCAGCTCCATTTGCATAGCTAAGAAAACGATCAAAAGGGATTAATATTAAAACGTGCACTTACCTGAGTCAGTTATCACTCAGGTAAGTGCACGTTTTTAGTTGGGCTGGTTGCAAGTTCTCGCACCAGTAGACCCGTTATCGATTATTGAAAGCGTTAATAGCGACACCGTTTTACTTTTTACCCTGCAATGACTGTCGCTTCGGGCTGACCCACGTTCCGGAGCCAAAGCCCAGAATGGTTTTGAGTGCAGGAATAAACGTTGCAACGACGGTGATAGGATTGATCATCCAGTAAAATAACATGTAGAGTGGGGCGAAGAACCAGTACTTTAGTTTCGCACCATGATGGTCCAACAGGAGTGCCGCTAACAGTTGCATGAACCCGGCCAATAGTTCAAAACTAACAAAGACAAATGACAACATCAAGCCGTGGTAGACTCGTTCAAAATTGCCGGTTATCAGGAAGTAACCCATCAGAATCAAAAACATCAAGGAAGTGATGACGAAGAAAAAGGACCAGATGATTGACAACGTCGAATCGACGAACATTGATAGTTGATAGCGATGAACGATTGGGTGGAAAATGAATTTCTTAATGTTCGTTAACCACACTTCCGTGCCACCCTGTGCCCAACGTTTGCGTTGATGATAAAGGTCTCGGATTGTGGTGGGGACGTTCATATGGAAGACGATGTTAGGGGCAAACCGCGGGACGGCGCCCACCATTTGGTGATCCCAGGCAATACTGATATCTTCCGTCGCGCGATTTTGTCGAAAGCCACCAACGTCAATTAGAAATTGTTTGCGGTAGAGGGTATTTGCCCCGCTATACGCGTACATAGAGTCGTTGATGGAAGTTTGACTCCGCTTGATAACACCGACGATACTAGAGAATTCAACGGTTTGAGATTTACCTAAAAGCGACGTTCGATTTTGAACATCCATATTGGCGGTGACGGCGGATGTATTCATATCGCGGTCATGGATGAAGAAATTCATATACTTCATCAGGGCGTCCTTTTCTGGAATCGTATCAGCGTCGTTGCTGAGAATATACTCACCCTGGGCAAAGTACATGCCAATATTGAAGGCGTGGGCCTTGCCCTTGTTTTTCTCAATTTCAACGGTTCGTAGCCGTGGATAGACGGACTGCAACCGTTGAATAATGGCGGCCGTCTTGTCGGTCGAACCATCGTTCATGACTAGGACCTCGTAGTTCGTATAATTGAGCTGGGTAAATAAGTATGTGATGGTTTCTTCAATCATGACTTCTTCGTTGTGCGCCGGGATCATGATGGTAATCATTGGTTGATGTTCAGCCGGAATGTACTGCCAGTCATCATCACGCTTATTGGTCTTGATAAAGCGGTAGGATAGCGCGCCGGCGAACCAGAAAAAAGAGCCAACGATGGGGTAGAGACATAAAATCAGGAGTGCGATGTTGATTACCGATTTAAATAAGGTTGCGGCGAATATGTGGTCAATAAAAATATTTGTCATGGCGCCCCCTGGTTAATCGTTAATATCGTCTAAATTATTTTGTTGATAAAGTTGCTGAATCTGATTAGTATCGAGATTTTGTTCTGGCTTGACCCGGTAGTGGCGGGTATGTTCACGAAATTCGGCATTGCCGAAACGGTCCGCCATGAACTGAGCGAGCAGTTGCTGCCGTTTTTTCTGATTAATGGGATTAAAGGTTGGCCACTGTTCAACGACACGTTCACGCTTACGATTCTGTATAATGGTCATGGTCACTGCAAAAAGGGATGCGAGTGCAAAGCAAAAGGCCAGTAAGATACCGATGAACTTAAATTCGAAAAGACCTTCATGGTAGTGCCAGAAACGCGGAATGTGTGGATTATAACTTGACCAAATGGAAAGGACTGTCACGGTGATGGGCACAATCACTGCGAGCCAACCCACGATACCAACGATCGTTTGGCGAATCTTGAGTCCCCAATGGCCAGTGTCAAAGTACGCATCAGAGTATAGTTGTTGCCGATTAACATCATCAGTGGTTGGTTTAGGCATCGTGGTTCTCCTTTGTGGTTGATTGCTGGGGATTGATTGGATGGCCGAATAAGTAGCCTTGGCGAATGCTGATTTGCAGTTGCTCGGCGAGCTGTTCATCGGCCTCATTTTCGATTCCCATTAGAATTAGATCAATATTGTTTTCCTTAGAGAGCTGATTCCAGAATTGGAGGTTCAGGTCCAGCCAGACGGATGGGTCTTCCTTGCGAAATGAGCGCATTGAGCATTTGAGCGTGTCGATATCTTTTAAAAGCCACTGAATGTTTTTAAGATTGGCTAGACTTGCACCGACGTTATCGATTCCAAACTGCATGCCGTAACCGCGGGCTTCACGAATTCGCCGCCGAAATAGGCGTTTATTGATACGACGTGGTTGGTATTGAGGTGTGTACTCAATTGCCAAGTGCATCGGTTCGATGTTCGCAATTGCCCAGCGAACAAAATAACGGAATTCGGGACTGATGATTTGTTCGTATTCTAAATTGATTGATAACGTAATCGCTTCATCAGGTAGCGCCTTAAAGGTATCTTCAAGCAGGAAGATCACCCGCTGAAGTGGAAGTGAGTCAAGTTGTGGTGGTAATGACCACGAACCATCAGTATTTTGTTGACGCAGGAGACATTCATAGCCGGTAGTGCGGCCACGAAAATCGACTTGTTTTTGAATAAAGTAGCGTAGATTAAAATCATCATTTTCAAGGTAATTGTTGGAACGTTTGCGGGAGTACCAATAGTAAGTACCAATCGTCAGGATGAAGATGACCGCAATTGAGCCTGTCAACCACAGTAATCCTATTTCTAATTGTGCTAGACTCATCTAATATAATCTCCGTAAGAAAAACTTATGGTAACAGGAAAGGCGACTAACCGTCGTAGTTGACAGTGTCAAACATTTTGACATTATAGGCCTAATTTTGCACAGTTTCAACAAAAATTATCTCTTGATAAATAGAAATAATTTTTGATTAGCGTTAATCAGTCCTGTCTTATGAACGAATCGCGCAACCGCACATCAACACTGTTTAGCCAACTAAACCACCAGTGATTGACGGGGTTTTAGTGGTCGCTTATAATCGATAATGACTTTGACGGATATTTTAATAAGTATAGAAGAGGGTTATCATAAAATGAAAATTGTTTTAACGGGTTCAATCGGTCGTATTAACCAGACCTTGGTACCTAAGCTGACCCATGCTGGTCATGAAGTGACGGTCATCAGTCATCAAGCAATTCGCAGTAGTTTGATAAAGGTTTTTCGCGCAACCCCTGCCATTGGTCGACTTGATGACGAAGCGTTTTTGACCAAGACGTTCATGGGCGCTGACGTGGTATACCTCATGGTAACTGGTATAGCGGCGAGTGATGATCTTTATACCGCTGCCAAACGACAAGCGGACATCTATGCCGCCGCGATCAAGGCAGCCGGCGTAAAACGAGTGGTGAATCTGAGTAGCGTGGGGGCCGACTTGGGACCAGAAGTCGGTGCACTTTACATGTATCATATTATCGAACAAACGTTAACAACCGCTTTACCAGACGTGGACTTAACGTTTATCCGCCCAACGGCAATGTACTATAATTTACTGAGCAGTGTGCCAACCGTTAAAAAGAGTCATCGAATCTACACAAATGCCAATTTGGCTGTTAAGAACGTGTGGGTTGCGCCGGTCGACGTTACAACTGTACTGATTAAGGCGCTGACCGAACCGACACCGGGGCAAACGGTGACATATGTTGCGAGTGATGAGAAAACTTATTTGGAAGTTGCTTCCGTACTGTCACAGGCTCTTAAAATGCCGGATTTGCGCGTTTCACAAGTGCCTGATGAGGTCATGCAAGATCATTTAGTGACTGCCGGAACCCCGGTCGCATTTGCACGGGAATATGTTAAAACGGTCGCTTACCAGCGTGACCACGATTTTTACGCGGATTATCGAGCACATCAACCTCGATTAGGCGATGTTAAACTTGCTGACTTTGCCCAAGTCTACGCTGAAGATTACCATAATCAACAAGTTCTTAAACACTAGTAGGCGTTAGATGCAGCCGTGCCTACTAAAAAACACCCCTGAGTTAAACGACTCAGGGGTGTTTTAGACTGCCATCATTGCTTAGCGAACCATCAGTTCTAAGCGACAAATGCAAAGTAGAGAATGAAGACGACCATCATCGTCCACATGAGGGCGTTTACTTCACGCCAACGGCCTTTGACCGTCATGGTGATTGGGTAGAAGATAAAGCCAACGGCCAAACCTTCTGAGATACTGTAAGTTAGTAGCATCATAATCATGGTGAAAAAGGCTGGGACGGCGATTTCAAACTTGGTCCAATCAATATATTGAACGTTTGATAACATTAAAATACCAACGATAATCAGGGCTGAAGCGGTCACCGCGGACGTAATCACCGTCAAAATTGGAGAGAAAAAGGCGGCGATGGCAAACAAGAGGGCAACGAAGACGGAAGATAACCCAGTACGGGCCCCCACGGCAACGCCGGAAGTCGATTCAACATAAGCCGTCGTCGGTGACGTGCCAAAGACTGCTCCTAAAGTTGTGGCGAGTGCACCACTAAAGAGCGCTTTACCAACGCCTTTGACTTCGCCGGATTCTTTGTCCACCATGCCGGCTTCGGTTGCCACCCCAACCAAGGTTCCCGACGTATCGAAAAGGCCAATGATGAAGAACGTCAGGATGACAATGATCATTTGAAACGAATTAATATTACCAAGGTGTGTCACAGCTTGACCAAAAATCGGTTGAACGCTCGGAACCCCACTGATAATCCCAGTTGGTAGGGGAATAATACCGAAGATCATTCCGACTGCGGCGGTGATGAACATGCCCCAGAAAATACCACCAGTTACATTAGCGGTGACTAGCATGATGCCGACGATAATCCCGAAAATCGCCAACAAAACGGTGGGACTGTGCAAGTTACCCAGGGCGACCGCGTTGGACTTATTCGCAACGATAATCCCAGAGGTTTGTAGTCCTGAAAAAGCAATGAACAAGCCAATTCCGGCAGATACGGCGTATTTTAGCGCACTTGGAATCAAGTTGATCAGTTTATCGCGTAACTTGGAGAGCGTTAGTAGGATGAAAAGAATTCCGGCAACAAAGACTCCCGCCAAAGCGGTTTGCCAAGGAATGTGCCATTCCTGGACAACTGTATAAGTAAAGAAGGCATTCAGCCCCATCCCCGGTGCTAATGCTACGGGAAAGTTGGCAACTAGCCCCATCAAGAGACAACCAACAATGGCCGCTAAAATCGTTGCGGTGAAGACGGCGGTCTTACTCATACCAGTACTTCCCAATAGTTCGGGATTTACGGCTAAAATATATGACATGGCTAAAAAGGTCGTCAGACCACCAATCAACTCGCGGCGGACTGAAGTGCGGTTTTCACGCAAATGAAATAATTGTTCTAGAATAATGACCCACTCCTAAAATTAATAAAAAACTAACAATTCAACAATTGTCTAGTATAACATACTGATTTTTAGGGTAACAGGGGATTAATCAGTTTATTGCCTCACGATGGCTTGTTTTTGGAATGGACCAGGTTTAGATGACTCTTCGGCAGCATGGGCAAGTTTTATGCCAAGTCGAAAGAAAGTTACTTTAAAAAAAGTCTTCACCGGTACGACGGTTGACATTCAGCAAAAAATGGCAGTATAAATCAATCAATAGAATGAGAGCGGCTATTAAGTAGCAGAACAAAAAAACAGCGGTTCACTGCCAGATTAGGACTGTGAACCGCTGCTTTTAAGCGTCATAATTAAGGTTGTTCTGTTTCATTGAGACCGACTGATTCATCATCAACCGTGTTTTCGGCTGCGTGGCGGTTGAAGAGTAAGTTAAGGCCAACTGCGGCTACACTACCAACGACCACCCCGTTGCTCAACATGATTTGAAGTGCACCAGGTAAGAATTGGAAGATATTGGTTTGCACCGTGACGCCCAAACCAAGACCAATCGAAACGGCTGCCACGAGTAAATTATTGTTATTGCGGAAATCGACTTGAGCTAACATTCGAATCCCTTGAATGCCAACGATCCCGAACATGACGACCATGGCGCCACCAAGTACTGGGTCGGGGATAATCGTCGCTAGCGCACCAATCTTAGGCAGTAGGCCCAATACAACTAAGAACGCAGCGGAAAAGTAAATTGGCTTTCGCGTCTTGACACCAGATAATTGAACGACGCCGACATTTTCAGAAAACGTTGAATAGGGGAAGGTACTGAACAAGCCACCGAGGATGACGGCAATTCCTTCTGCCCGGTAACCACGTTTTAAATCGTCGCCTTCAATTTTACGACCGGTAATGTCGCCAAGGGCAAAGAAGACCCCGGTCGATTCAACCATCGTTGTTAAGGAGACGAGGATCATGGTCAAAATGGATGACCATTCAAAGTGCGGGGTCCCAAAGTAAAAGAGGGTCGGTAAATGGAACCAGCTAGCTTCAGCGACGGGTTTTAAAGAAACCATCCCCATTGCCCCGGCAATCAAAGTCCCAACTAAAATACCAATCAGAATCGAAACGGATTTCATGAAGCCACGTGCAAACACGCTAATTAATAAAATAATTGCGATGGTGAGAAAACCAATGCCAAGTGCTTGCAAGTTACCGAAATCCTTGGCACTGGTGTCGCCGCCACCAAGATTTTGGAAGGCGACCGGAATCAGCGTGAATCCAATAATTGTGATTAGCGATCCCGTAACGACTGGTGGAAAGAGGTTCTTGATCTTTGAAAATAAGCCGGCAATCAGAAAAATAAAAATACCAGCACCAATGATTGAGCCATACATGGTCCCCAGCCCATATGTTTTACCGATTTGAATCAACGGATTGACGGCTTGAACGGCACAGCCAAGCACGACGGGAAGCCCGATTCCTGTTAGTGGTGTACGTTTTAATTGTAGGAACGTTGCGATCCCACACATGAAAATGTCGATTGAGACTAGGTAAGTTAATTGTTCTTGGCTGAAATGCAAGGCCGCGCCAATCAATAATGGCACGAGCACATCACCCGAATACATAGCTAACAGATGTTGAAACCCTAAAATGGCCGCCTTAACATTGGTAATTTTAGGTGCTGCGGATACTTCCTTCAAATCAATCTTCCTCTCTCGATTAAGCTGATTTGCCTATAAAAAAAGTCACCCCGGCAAACGGGATGACCTCGTTTGCTTATAGTCCAACCTTTACGGGGTTGGGTAGAAACTCGTCAACCATATCATGACATTATATAGGCAATTACCACTTATTTGAATGAGACTTATTCTAGCACAGATGAAAACCGAATACAAATGTAGCCGAATAAATTAATGTTCGTGAAAACGATATTTTTTTGGAAGATGAAAATGAAAACGTTCACTTTTGTGATTGTTGATTATGCCAAAGTAGCACTGCCATTTCTAGTGTTTGGGTCTGTTCAGGATCGTCCAAGTTCAACGTTAGCATTTTTTCGATCTTTTTAAGGCGGTAAATCACCGTATTGCGGTGAATATCTAGGTGGCCGGCCACTTCGGCAATGTTTTGATGGTAATAAAAATAGCCATACAGGGTCGTGAGTAGATTAAGTTGTTCATTCGCACTGACACCACTGACGAGTCCACCTAAAACCCGTTCGACAAACGATCGCGCTTCATTTTGTGGAATCAGTGAAATTAGTTCCTTGACGTACTTGGGCCGATAGATCGTGACTGCGTGGGGACTGTTTTTGCTGAGTGCCAAGGCTTCTGCCGCTTCATTATAGGTTGTTGCGAGTTCGGTTAGTGGTAGAGTCGAATAACTGTAACCAGCAATCAAACGCGCCTGTCTGTCCAACTTTGGCTGAATAAATTGAACGAGGGCGGTCAGAAAGTGCTGGGCATTTTGCTGGTCATTGATTAATAAGACCAATTGCTGCTTTAATGAAAAAACAATGACGGATGCTTGGTATTCTTTAATAAACCACAGTGTCAGTTGCTGAACCTGTTCCAAGAGATGGTTACTTAAGAGGGCCTGGTGATTAGTCGTGACTAAAATGGTGGCGCAGTGGAACTTCGTACTCGGATCAATATTGCGGGCTTTCAGAGTCTTATTCACGAGGTCGTTTGAAATACCGCCATCCATTACGTTTAAGTAGAAACCACTTTGGTTGCGGAATGCGGATTCGTTTAACATGTCCACCCGACCATTGACGAAACTCAAGGTGTTTAAGACGACTTGCGTCAGCATCTGATCAGTTGAGTTGGCCGGGTCCAAGTCGACGACGCCTACAAAGGCCTTATTTTCCTTATAAGCCGAAAATAGTGGCATGATGGTCAGGTCATTTGCTTGGTAAGGGAGAATGACGCGGGTATTGAGGTTGAAATAGTCGATATCGGTTTGATTGCGTAAAAAATCAGTCAAGGTATTGCGGGTCATCGGTAAATCTTGGGAAGCACTGACCACCCGAAAATGACTATCCATTAAGAAGAGAGGATGATGAATTAGCTCGCTACATTTATTCAAGACCGTGGTGTTGGTTGGGTCTTTGAGCAACAAATCCGCTAGTGTTTGGTTTGCCTTGACGATGCGACTGAGCTCATTAGTTTGTGACTTTAAGATGATGCTCAGCATTTTGCGCATGGTTTCAGAAATCAACTCATCACCGGGCGTAATAATGATTGGAAAAGCGAGTTCGTTCGCTAATTCAATCACTTTTTTTGGTAAATGGTCAACGTAACGATGATCCTTAAATCCGAGACCAGCACAGTTGGCATTGTGCATCGCCTTGATCAAAGTTAGTGGGTCGGTGGTTGTATTGACGAAGGGATAGCCGTTCGTAATCAAAAACTGACCATTAGCAAGGTAGTCAGCAATGTCAGGTGACTCGATCATTCCGATATTACTAATTTCGCGTTTGAGACCGCGTTCACCCGCAATTACCCGCATATGTTGCATTGATGGTGTTTGTAATAGTGTTTGTAAACGCATGGTAAGTCCCCCTAAAATTAGTTATCTTTAACAAGTAGTATACCGATAATTTGGCAGTTTGACTATAATTAAATGAAAAATAGATTAAAAACAAATGAAGCGTCGAACCAGTGTTATGGGTTAAGGAATTTAAGTATTGGAAAGGTTTATCCTCATTTAAGCGCAGGAGTAGCCGGCGCAGGACTGCTGAAGAAAGTTTTGTTTAGTGTAAATTCACCTGGTTAGGGCGTTGGATGCCGACATACAGAAACGGGATTCGCTCGGGTTGAGACTTCCAGTTAGCTAAGTGAAAGTTCACCCCTCAACGTTGCTGTTGAGATAATCTTCAGTTTCAACCCGTCTGAACTTCACCGGCTTCCAGTGCTGAGTATTGTCAGCAACGCCTTCCAGTCGAGGTGGTGTTCAAGTGATGGGTGGACTTAACTTTTGCTGAGTTTGTTGTTGCTCATAAAGGGTAGATTTCGCATATAATGATATTTTGATAGACCATTTGTTGCTAAATTAGCACGTTAAGATTGAAACAGTCATTAAAGTGAATTGATGGTCTCCCAGCTTTAATTGAAGTTCTAATATCAACGGATTCAACGACCAATGGTACTAATATTAGGCGACCACTCATCATTTATTCTTAGAGGCCGGAATAAGACGATCACGTGTCACGATTGGAAATCTATTGAACTCGCCAGGTTCCTCAATGATGCTTGTCAACATAAAGGGCAAATGACCAAAGTCGTCAGATAATTAACGCGACTTAAGTTGATTAGTCCTTGACAGTTGTGGTGGAGTTCGTTACACTTAGTCCAATTAAACAAGCACCTTTAACTTAGTCCTGTGAGGCTAACAAGGGGAACGGTCATGTAGGGTCTCCCACGCTTTTCGCAGGAAAACAGGGTGACTCTTTTTTTACCCCGTGGATTAAGGTGAAATTACAGAAATGGAGCTGACAAACTAATGGCACGAGAAGTCGTTGATGCAATGACCATGCGCCGCGCGCTGACGCGGATCACTTATGAGATTATTGAGCAGAATAAGGGTGTTGGTAACCTGGTATTTATCGGTATCAAGACTCGTGGGATTTTTTTGGCCCAACGGTTAGCGCAACGATTGAAACAGTTGGAAGGCGTTGACGTGCCAGTTGGTTCGTTAGATATCACGTTATATCGGGATGATCATCATGCGGTTGATGTTGCCGGTCAAGCGAAGCTAAATGGTGCTGATATTCCGGTTGATATCAATGGCAAACACGTTATCTTGGTCGATGATGTCTTATTTACAGGCCGGACAGTTCGGGCTGCGCTAGATGCCTTGATGGACCATGGACGTCCCGCAAAGATTTCGTTAGCGGTCTTAGTCGATCGTGGACATCGTGAATTACCGATCCGGCCTGATTTTATTGGTAAAAATATTCCAACGGCCTTGGATGAACAAGTCAGTGTCGCCCTTGAAGAACACGACGGACATGATGGAATTAGTATTGAAAAATTAGAAGAATGATTTAATTGAATAAAACCATTTAATTGTTTCCAGAGAGGAACGAAACGGTTTGGTCATGCGTGACCACTTAATCGGAGTCTAGCCTCTTTGCAAACATTTTTGCGGAAGCTAGACTTTTTTATATACAAAGGAGACGGCAATAGCCATGAAAACGAGTCAAAACCTAGTTAGTGTTGAACAATTTAGTAATCAGGACGTGATGGCCTACTTGAAGTTGGCCCAAGCTTTCAAGAATGGGAAAACGGTACAACTGTCACAGCCAACGTTTGCGATGAACTTATTTTTTGAGAATAGCACCCGCACACATACAAGTTTTGAGATGGCCGAACGACGATTAGGATTACAGGTGATTCCGTTTGACCCAAAGACTAGTTCCGTGACTAAGGGCGAAAGCTTGCTGGATACTTTGAAAACGATTGAAGCCATTGGCGTCAACTTGGCAGTGGTTCGGCATCCACGCGATCGTTATTATCAACCACTTCTCGACGCCGGGTTTGACATGAGTTTGATCAATGCTGGTGATGGTAGTGGGCAACATCCGTCACAATCGTTGTTGGATATGCTAACTATTTATGAAGAATTTGGTCATTTTGATGGTTTAAAGATAGCTATTGTGGGTGACTTGGCCCATTCACGTGTGGCCCGTTCCAATATGGCGTTACTGACGCAACTAGGAGCCCAGGTTTACTTTGGCGGCCCCAAAGAATGGTATGGCCGTGACTTTGAAGCATACGGCGAATATCAGACGATGGACCAGTTAGTCGCAACGATGGACGTCATGATGTTATTACGTGTCCAACACGAACGATTATCGCAAGTGAACAATCAGACCTTCGATGCGTCTGCCTACCATCAACAGTATGGTTTAACAGCTGAGCGCGCCGCACGAATGCCCAAGCATGCGATTATCATGCATCCGGCCCCTGTTAATCGAGGTGTTGAGCTAGCGAGTGACTTAGTTGAAGCGCCGCAATCACGAATTTTTCAGCAGATGACGAATGGTGTTTATATTCGGATGGCAATGGTGGCGAGCGTCCTCGCTCATCAAGGATTAATTTCAGCAACTCAAGTGGAGGTTTAACGCATGACAACATTAATTAAGAATGCTCAAGTGTGGCAAGCAGGGCAGTTACAAACAACGGATATCCTGATTGCCGAGGGCCGAATTAAGGCGATCGGGCACCAACTGCACGATCAGTTTGGACCGGCGGATCACGTCATTTGTGCCGATCAGCACTTTGTTAGTCCGGGCTTTGTCGACGTACACGTCCATTTACGCGATCCTGGTCAAACAGCGAAGGAAACGATTGCGACCGGAACGTTAGCCGCGGCGCATGGCGGTTTCACAACGGTCGGAGCAATGCCTAATGTGGATCCGGTACCCGATACACCTGAGCGGGTCGCGACGATGGTGGCGCGTAATCAGCAGGAAGCACATGTTCACGTCGCACAATATGCCAGCATTACGACTGGGCGGACTAGTGAACAGCTCGTTGACTTTGCCGGCATCAAAGCTGCGGGGGCCTTTGCCGTCAGTAACGATGGTTCCGGTGTTCAAACGGCCGGAACCATGTTTGCAGCCATGCAAGGTGCTGCTAAAGTTGGGTTGCCATTAGCGGCACACGTTGAGGATGATTCGCTTTATCATCATGGCGTGATGAACGCGGGGCCCGTTGCTGATCGGCTAGGATTGCCTGGTATCAATAATGTTTCAGAAGCGGCCCAAGTGGCTCGTGATGTCATGTTGGCGGAAGTGAGTGGGGTTCACTACCATGTTTGTCACGTCTCAACGGCGGAAAGTTTACGCGTGATTCGCAATGCGAAAGCAGCTGGCATCAACGTGACTTGTGAAGTATCGCCCCATCATTTACTCCTTTGTGATGAAGATATTACGATGGATAACCCGATGTTAAAGATGAATCCACCGTTGCGTTCAGCCAAGGATCGCGCAGCGTTAGTTGCGGGATTGTTGGATGGCACGATCGACATGATTGCGACGGACCATGCGCCGCATACTGATGCCGAAAAACAGGGCAGCATGAAGACGGCAGCCTTCGGGATTACTGGGATTGAGACTGCCTTTGCCACGCTATATACGGCGCTGGTCAAGACCCGGTTACTGACGCTCGGTCGTTTAATTGAACTGATGAGCACGCGTCCGGCTGAACTATTTGGCTTAAATACAGCCGGCCGGTTGGTAGTGGGGGCACCGGCTGATCTAACCATTATTGATTTAGATCATCAATATGAAATCGAAGCGGCCACCATGTTATCGAAGGGGCACAATTCCCCGTTTATCGGTTGGCCCGTTTATGGCAACGTCTTAATGACACTAGTTGACGGTAAGTTGGCATATGGAAAGGAAACGCAAGCATGAAACGATACTTAGTACTTGAAGATGGTACGATTTACCCCGGCACGGGGTTTGGTGCGACAACGGCCACGGTTGGTGAATTAGTCTTTAATACCGGCATGAGTGGTTATCAAGAGTCGATCACAGACCAGTCTTATAATGGCGAAATCTTGATGTTTACGTATCCTTTGATTGGAAATTACGGCATTAATCGGGATGACCATGAGTCAATCAAGCCAACTTGTAAGGGCGTTGTTGTTCACGAAGTTGCCCGACGAGCCAGTAATTGGCGTAATGCTCAGTCGTTGGACGATTATCTAAAACAGAATGCGATTCCTGGCATTATGGATATTGATACGCGGGCGGTCACTAAACATATCCGAACGAAGGGCGCGATGAAGGCCACCATCGTTGATAACGTCTTACCAGATACGGTTGATCGGCTCAAAATCACGGAATTAAATCGGGCCGTTGTTGCCCAGAGCTCAACGAATAACGCCTATCCCAACCCAGCGACAGGCCCCAACGTGGTCGTCGTCGACTTTGGGTTGAAGCATTCGATTTTACGCGAATTAGCCAAGCGTCAATGTAACTTGACGGTGTTGCCGTACAATACCACGGCGAGTGAAATCATGGCTTTGAATCCGGATGGTGTGATGTTGACGAACGGCCCTGGTGATCCCAAAGATGTTCCGGGAGCCTTAGAGATGATCAGAGAAGTGGAAAAACATGTGCCGCTATTTGGAATTTGTCTCGGACATCAACTTTTTGCGCTAGCAAACGGTGCGGACACGTTCAAGATGAAGTTCGGACATCGTGGGTTTAACCATCCCGTTCGTGAGATTGCAACTGGGCGGATTGATTTTACGTCGCAAAACCATGGTTACGCGGTGGATCGGGATTCATTAGCGCAGACTGACTTGTTAATCACCCATGAGGAGATTAATGATGGCACCGTGGAAGGCTTGCGGCATCGCGACTACGCGGCCTTTTCCGTGCAATATCATCCGGATGCAGCGCCGGGTCCTCACGATGCTGATCATATTTTTGACGAATTTATTGATTTGATGGCGGCTAATCAAGCAACCCAGAAAGGAAGCCAATTCAATGCCTAAACGGACAGATATTCATAAAATTATGGTAATTGGTTCAGGACCAATTATTATTGGTCAGGCCGCAGAATTTGATTATTCTGGGACACAAGCTTGCCTGGCATTAAAAGAACTCGATTATGAAGTGGTCTTGGTCAATTCTAACCCCGCAACGATTATGACGGACAAAGAAATTGCAGACCAGGTCTACTTGGAACCAATTACACTTGAATTTGTTTCGCAGATTCTCCGCAAAGAACATCCGGACGCGATTTTGCCAACTTTAGGCGGCCAGCAGGGCTTGAATATGGCGATGGAATTATCTAAATCGGGTATTCTCGATGAGTTGCACATTGAACTGTTAGGAACGAAGCTCAGCGCAATTGATCAAGCGGAAGACCGGGAACAGTTTAAGGCACTGATGGAAGAATTGGGCGAACCCGTGCCAGCTTCTGGTATTGCGCGGACGGTTGACGAAGCGTTGGCTTTCGCTGAGCAAGCTGGTTATCCGGTCATCGTGCGACCAGCCTTTACGATGGGGGGGACTGGCGGTGGCATCGCCGAGACGCCCCAACAGTTACACGACATTACCGAAAATGGGTTGGCGTTATCACCAGTGACCCAAGTTCTGATCGAACAAAGTATTGCCGGGTACAAAGAAATTGAGTTTGAAGTTATGCGTGATGCTGCGGATAATGCGATGGTCGTCTGCAATATGGAAAATTTTGACCCCGTGGGGATTCATACCGGTGATTCAATCGTCTATGCACCTGTTCAAACGTTAGCAGATCGCGAAGTGCAATTATTACGGGATGCTGCTTTGAAGATTATTCGGGCGTTGAAGATTGAGGGGGGCTGTAACGTTCAGTTGGCCCTCGATCCGAATAGTTTTAATTACTATATTATTGAAGTAAATCCGCGGGTCAGTCGCTCATCAGCGTTAGCCTCCAAAGCGACTGGTTACCCAATTGCTAAGATGGCTGCCAAGATTGCAGTCGGCTTGCATTTGGATGAAATTAAAAATCCGGTGACGGGAACCACTTACGCTGAATTCGAGCCAGCGTTGGACTACGTGGTTTGCAAGATTCCTCGCTGGCCGTTTGATAAGTTCACCCATGCTGATCGTCGTTTGGGCACTCAGATGAAGGCGACCGGCGAAGTCATGGCGATTGGGCGTAATATTGAAGAAGCCACACTAAAGGCGGTCCGATCATTAGAAATTGGGGTGCACCACGTTGAAGAACCCACTCTGCGTAGTGTTGACGATGATGTACTCAGCGATAAGCTCATTCATGCGCAGGATGATCGGTTATTCTACTTAACGGAAGCAATTCGCCGCGGTTACCCGATTGATGAATTAGCAGAACTCACCAAGATCAACGTGTTCTTCCTGGATAAACTATTACACATTATTGAAATCGAACAAGCTTTGCGTACCCATACGGATGACATAGAGACACTAACTGTCGCTAAACGCAATGGCTTCGCCGATCAAACGGTAGCTGACTATTGGCACGAAACAATCGATCAGGTTCGCGACTTCCGCTTAGCGCACAAACTAGCGCCCGTTTATAAGATGGTCGATACTTGTGCCGGTGAGTTTGCTTCGGAGACACCTTATTACTACGGCACTTATGAGTTTGAAAATGAGAGTATTGTCACGAAACGCCCATCCGTTTTAGTGTTAGGGTCAGGGCCGATTCGCATTGGGCAAGGGGTGGAATTCGACTATGCTACCGTTCACTCCGTTAAAGCCATCCAAAAAGCTGGCTATGAAGCGATTATCATGAATAGTAATCCGGAAACCGTCTCGACTGATTTCTCAGTATCAGACAAATTGTACTTCGAGCCACTGACGATTGAAGATGTCTTAAACGTGATCGAACTTGAAAAACCAGTGGGCGTGATTGTGCAATTTGGTGGTCAAACAGCGATTAACTTAGCGAAACCATTAGCTGACCATGGTATCAAAATATTAGGGACGAGTGTGGCGGATGTCAACCGCGCGGAAGACCGTGACGAATTTGATAAGGTCATCAAAGCTTTAGCTATTCCACAACCGGCTGGTGATACGGCAAGTGATGAAGCAACCGCGCTAGCTATTGCGGATAAGTTGGGCTATCCCGTCCTTGTCCGGCCCAGTTATGTCCTTGGTGGCCGGGCGATGGAAATTGTCAAGAAGCGGACCGACTTAGACTATTACATGCATAACGCGGTCAAGGTGTCGCATGACCACCCCGTTTTAGTGGACAGTTATTTGGTCGGGAAGGAATGTGAAGTTGATGCCATTTGTGACGGTCAAACAGTCTTGATTCCGGGAATTATGGAACACATCGAACGGGCGGGTGTCCATTCTGGCGATTCGATGGCCGTTTATCCGCCACAGTCACTTTCGGCGGCGGTCCAAGCACAAATTGTGGATTATACTGAAAAATTAGCCATTGCGCTCAACTGTGTCGGGATGATGAACATTCAATTCGTAATCCACGACGACCAAGTTTATGTGATTGAAGTCAATCCGCGCGCGAGCCGGACGGTGCCATTCTTAAGCAAGGTCACGAACATTCCGATGGCTCAAGTTGCGACTCGGGCAATCCTTGGCCAGTCATTGGCTGAACAAGGCTATCAGACTGGCTTAGTCACACCGGGTCCCTTAGTACACGTCAAAGCGCCGGTCTTTTCATTTTCAAAGTTGAATCGTGTGGATAGTTTGTTGGGACCAGAAATGAAGTCAACGGGTGAAGTCATGGGCAGCGATGTCACGATGGCAAAGGCGCTTTACAAAGCCTTTGAAGCGGCTAAGCTACACGTGCCGAGCCATGGTAACGTACTTTTGACTGTCCGGGATGAAGACAAGCCAGAAACAGTGGCGTTAGCCAAGCGGTTCCATGCGTTGGGTTACCAATTGCTAGCGACTCGGGGAACGGCGACTGCTCTGACCACACACGGGTTACCCGTTACGACCGTCGACAAGATCGATAGTGGCGAGCATGATTTACTGCATCGCATGGAAGCTGGCGAAGTTCAAGTCGTCATTAATACGGTTTCGGATGAAGAACAGGCTGAAAATGATGGTACCCTGATTCGAAACACGTCAATTATGCACGGTATTCCATTGTTTACGGCCTTAGATACGGTCGCGGCAATTTTGCAAGTACGAGAATCACAATCATTTGTAACGCAGGCGCTCTAAATCAGGACACCCGCCGATAAGCTTGATCATAGGAGGAAAACGATGGGACGATTAACAGTAAATTTAGCCGGTGTCACGTTCAAAAATCCGGTTATGCCGGCTAGTGGTACGGCGGCATATGGTCAACAGATGGCTCAACAGTTAGACCTGAGTGCGCTGGGGGGCTTGGTCATCAAGTCGACCACCGCCGAACCGAAAGCGGGCAACCCACGACCAACGACCGCGGAAACAACCGCGGGGTGGCTCAATGCAATTGGACTCAAAAATCCCGGAATTGACAATGTGCTGGCCGATAAATTACCGTGGTTAGCGACTCATTATCCGGATTTACCGATTATTGGGAGTGTCGCGGGGGCGAGCTTTGATGAATACGTGGCAGTCGCACGAAAAATGGCGTCGGCACCTAACGTCAAATTATTGGAAATCAATATTTCATGTCCAAACGTCGACCATGGCGGCCTAGCATTTGGAACTGATCCAGCGACGGTAAGGGCGTTGACTAAGGCGATTGTTGCCGCGGTCGATAAACCAGTTTTCATGAAGCTGACCCCGAATGTCACTGATATTGTCCCAATTGCACTCGCTGCCGAAGCTGGTGGAGCGGCTGGACTGACGATGATTAACACGTTAACGGGTATGGGCATCGATTTAGCCACGCGCCAACCGATCTTAGCGCATGGTACGGGCGGTTTATCTGGAAAAGCCATTCATCCACTTGCTGTTCGGATGATCCATGACGTGCGTCAACATACCAAGTTGCCGATTATTGGCGTTGGTGGCGTGTTCACGCCGGCTGATGTGTTGGAATTTTACCTGGCTGGTGCAAATGCTGTTCAAGTTGGGGCCGCAACGTATGGTCACCCGACTGCTTGTACAGACATTATTGCTGGATTACCGGCGGCAATGGATCAGTACGGGATCACCAGCTTGCAAGCGTTGATTCAGGAGGTCCAAGGATGAAGCGACCAATTATCATTGCGTTAGATTTTCCCACCGCCGAACGGGCCTTAGCTTTTTTAGACCAATTTCCGGCTGATTTACATGTCACTGTCAAAATCGGCATGGAGTTATTTTATGCAGCGGGACCGAGTATTGTGACGGACGTGCAAGCTCGCGGCCATGCGGTTTTCTTAGATTTGAAACTACATGATATTCCCAATACCGTCGAATCCGCAATGCGGGTGATCGGGCGGTTAGGGGTAACCTATACGACGGTTCATGCTGCGGGTGGGCACGTGATGCTTTCAGCCGCCAAACGAGGATTGGTCGCGGGTGCAATGGCCGCTGGAGTCACTGCCCCCAAGTTATTAGCGATTACGCAGTTAACTTCGACTAATCAAGCTATTTTGAATCAGGACCAGCAAATCATGGGAACGGTTCGGGCGAGTGTCGTGCATTATGCCAAACTAGCACGGGCGAGTGACTGTGATGGCGTCATTTGTTCCGCCCAAGAAGTTCAGGCGATTCATACGGCCGTCGGTGCTGATTTTCTCGGAATTACGCCGGGAATTCGGCCAGCGTCGGCGCAGTCAGATGACCAGCAACGGGTGATGACACCGGCTGCCGCTGCTAAGGCTGGGAGCAACGGTCTCGTCATCGGGCGGCCAATTACGCAGGCTGCAGAACCAGTTCAAGCTTACCGAGATATTATGACAGAATGGAGTAACTAATATGAGTGAAATTGCAGCAACTATCGCCACTGATTTGTTGACGATTAAAGCCGTTACACTACGACCAAACGACCCGTTCACCTGGGCCAGTGGCATTAAAAGTCCAATTTATACGGACAATCGGCTGACGATTTCTTATCCGGCGGTCCGTCAGCATATCGCGCACGGAATCGCCGCCATCATCAAGCGTGAATACCCGGCGACCGAAGTGATTGCGGGGGTCGCAACGGCTGGCATTCCCCATGCAGCCTGGGTGGCGGAATTGTTAAATCTACCATTGATCTACGTTCGTGCTAAACCCAAGGATCACGGTGCTGGACGCCAAATCGAAGGGGTGTTAAAGCCCGGTCAAAAAGTTGTCATGCTGGATGATCTGATTTCGACGGGTGGCAGTGTGTTACAGGCGGCCAAGGCCGTTCAAGCAGCAGGTGGCGATATTCAGGCTGTTGGGGCAATCTTCAGTTATGCCTTGGATGCGGCAACGCAAAATTTTGCCGCTGTGTCATTACCGCTGTTCAGTTTGTCCAACTATCCTGAACTAATCAAAGTTGCTCGCCAAGCAGATTACATTGATGACGAGGAATTAGCTTCGCTGCATACGTGGCGTCAGGACCCAGAACACTGGGGAGTGACTGATTAGGATTACGCGCCATAAATGGCTGGCATATTTAAAATAGTCATGAAAATTAAGCTGGATTATCCAGACGATTTTCATGACTATTTTAGTTACCGGCTCGTGCTAATATTAACCTGTGACAGATTGTTAAGACAAGATAAAGAAATGAGGGAATATTCGATGTTAGCAATTTTAGTTGGCTTAGCAATCGGGATTGGGTTACCAATGCAAACGAGTATTAATTCGCGATTGCGCAATTCAGTGGGATCTCCATTTGGTGCCTCCCTAATATCTTTTGCTGTGGGGACGTTGTTTTTGGCGATAATGACACTAATTGATGTCCATACTTTAGGATTTTCGACGAAGTTATTTACGAGTCAACCGGTTTGGATTTGGCTGGGTGGGCTGTTGGGGGTCGTCTACTTAACTGGCAATATCTTGTTGTTTCCGAAGCTGGGTAGTGTTCAAACCGTTATTATGCCCGTGCTTGGTCAAATTTTGGCCGGGCTATTGATTGATAATTTTGGTTGGTTCGACTCACCCCAAAGTACATTGACGATGACCCGATTTTTGGGTGCAATTTTAGTCTTGGCGGGAGTCATCATCACCGTTGCGGCTCAGGGGTGGCTCGAACAGCGGCATAATCGAATCACTGAAACAGCGGAAAAAGATACAGCTACTGACACTGACCAAAGTGGCCTTGGAATTTGGCGTGCACTAGGTGTGGTTGCCGGAATGCTCAGTGCGATGCAAACTGCGGTCAATGGGCACCTAGGTCGGGTGCTTGGCTCCACAGTGCACGCGGCATTTGTTTCTTTTTTAGTTGGTACTCTGGGGCTGATCGTCATCGTGTTAGTCTTGCGACCTCAATTCAAATTGATTAGGCCAACTAAGACGCCTAATCCTTGGTGGATGTGGATTGGTGGCATGATTGGCGCGCTGTATGTTTTGGGTAATGTTTACTTGGTTCCGGTCGTTGGCACTGGTTTAGCGGTCGTCATTGTTTTAGTCGGACTGATGGCCGGTAGTTTAATGATTGACCAATTTGGCTGGTTTGCTTCAAAAAAGAACCCAATTTCGGGGGTCCAGTTGATGGGCTTGCTCGTCATGATTGTGGGGGTTGTGCTAATTCGCGTCTTTTAAGCACTCTGAGGATTGGCGAGTGTCACCGGGTGATCGGTAAGGTGTTTTGAGGTCGAGACTTGCAGCCGGATGAATAAGCGACCGTGCGAGTTGACCACATTAAGCCGTGACCACGTTCGTTAAAGCTTCTAAAATTTCAAATCAGGATGACAAAACGGTACTGGATGCCGGGCACGATAAGCCATTATAAATCCGACGCACATCTGGCAGCAGTGGCCGTCAACGTTGAGAATTAAGACGTGCAGCACACGGGTCGCCTGGCTGAATAACGTGGTATTTAATGGACGCGATAATAAACATCTAACTTACGGGTTAGGTGTTTTTTTAGCCGGTTAAATATGCGATAATGAGACTAACTTAATGAGAACGTTTGTTCAGTTCAGAGGAGGAATTAGTGGTGAGCTTACAATTTGTATTGGGACCAGCCAAGATGGACCATCGCCGTACTATGGTGGCGCAGTTAGTGGCAACCTTGATGGCTAAGCCACAAGATCAGTTTTTTTATTTGGTACCGAACCATATTAAGTTCGATACTGAAGTTGACGTGTTGAACCGCTTGGCACAGGCATTTGGGCAACCAGATTTGTATGCCCAGACTCAGGTTCAGGTCTTTTCATTTACCCGTCTTGCTTGGTACTTGATGAAGAACGAAGCAGCTTATCAAGTACCACGACTCTCCGCTGCTGGGATTGACATGCTATTATATCGCATTCTACAACGACATGCCGATGAGCTGCGATTGTTTGGTGGTGAAATCTCGCAAACGGGTTTTGTGACTCAACTAGCTCGTGAAATTAATGAGTTACAGACCGCTAATTTGCAACCAGAAGATGTGGTTCAATTGGCAGCGAATGCTCAGGCGGGTGACTTGCAGGCTAAGCTACATGATCTGGCGATCGTTTACAAAGACTTCGTGGCGGCGACTGCAGATAAGTATCTTAAGCCCGCTGATATTCTCGTTCAATTGAATGCTTACTTACGGCGTCAAGACTTGCACGGAACGCACGTTTATGTGGAACTCGCTGGCTTTGCCCAATTACCGGCCCAGGAACAGGGAATCGTCACGACTATGCTGGAACAGGGCGCGGACGTGACAATCAGTTTGATGCTCGATCACAAAGTCGTTGACCGGGCGCCAGAAAATGGCACGCTGTTTTATCAATCTGGTCGGCTTTATTATCGGCTTTATCAGTATGCCCGTATTCGTCAGATTCCGGTTAGCCAAGATATTTATGCTGAAACGCCGCGCGTGGCTCCCGGCTTAGTGGCTCTCGATGATTTTTGGCGTGGTCAGCCCCAAGCGGCTACCGGTTACGAGGAGCCGAATACGAATGTGCATTTATTCCGGACCGATAGTCGACAGACCGAATTGGCACAAGTTGGCCGCATGATTCGGGCAATGGTCGCGAAAAAACATGCCGATCCCGCCGACGATTATCATTATCGGGACTTCTTGATCATGACACGGCACTTAGATGCCTACCAAACGATGTTAGCGCCGACTTTTCATGAATTAGAAATACCATACTTTGTTGATTTACAGCGTTCAATGGCCGACCATCCGTTAGTTGAGTTGATTAACGCGTTGTTTGATATCGACGCACAGCAGTATCAATATCGTGATGTTATGCGAGTGTTGAAAACCGAGCTGTTGATGCCAAATATCAATGGGCAACCGATGGATCGGCAAGCCTACCGCCAAGCAGTAGATCTGACCGAA
The DNA here is from genome assembly GCF_023806725.1 of Lactiplantibacillus sp. C232. Taxonomy (NCBI): domain Bacteria; kingdom Bacillati; phylum Bacillota; class Bacilli; order Lactobacillales; family Lactobacillaceae; genus Lactiplantibacillus; species Lactiplantibacillus sp. C232. Next base: position 135,232 of record NZ_JAMSKZ010000004.1, on the reverse strand, counting down.
AACTTTATCCTTAAAAGTGGTTATCACGGCCAGCGGTGGGTACAAAGGGAAGATTGGCAATACTTTCAATTAACCGAGGGTGATGCCGGGGTCGAGACGGACCAAAATGCTGAAATTTCGCGACAAATCAACTTGATTCATCACTTTGTTGCTGAAACGTTACCACCGTTTTTTAAAAAAATGCGGCAAGCACCGGATGGCAAAGCGGCCGTGACATTGCTGGTCAACTTTTTGACAAGCCAGGGCGTTACGGACCAGCTATTAGCTTGGCGTGATCAAGCCTTGGATCGCCAAGATGTCCGGGCAGCTGCCGAGCCTGAGCAGACCTGGCAAACTTTCTGTGGGATGCTAGATGAATACGTGACGATTTTAGGTGCAGAGCCATTTGAAATTACGGACTTTTTGGCACTATTACAAGCGGGCTTTGAAGGTGCTAGTTACTCGCAAATTCCGTCGACGTTGGACCAGGTGTTAATTTCAGAGAGCGGAATGGTTCAAAGTCAGGACCATAAAGTTGTCTTCATGGTTGGGGCAACCGATTTAGTGATGCCTGACCGGATTATGACGAACAACTTATTGAGTGATGTGGATAAAGAAAATTTGCAACCAACGCTCAGTTCGTTAGATGGTGACCACTATTTAAATGATTCAGCTGTCGTTCAGCTCGGTGATGAAAGTTGTCTGAATTATTTGGCCTTTTTAAGTGCCCGTCGACACTTGTTTTTCAGCGCCCCGTTAAAAGATGATCAAGAAACAGATTTAAATTGGTCCAACTATGTGCGGCGAATTCAACGCCAGTTCAATTTGCGAGAACATACTTATCTTGGGACGCCTGATCCGACTAATGCCGATGCGCGGCCATTTGTTGGGACTAAGCGCCGGACGATTAGTCATGTGATTCAGGTTTACCGCGATGTGTTAACGACGAATACTGACCGTAATCGTGTTGGCGCACCATTACAACCTGCTCCGGTGTGGGTGTGGTTACGGCAACAATTGACGCGTGACCCCCAATTCGGTGAGCTAGCACGTCAATTGATGGCTGGATTAAGCTATCGCAATCAACCTGTCAAGCTGACACCAGCCAGCGTTGAGGCTTTGTATGGGTATCAAATTTATACGTCAATTTCAAAACTAGAAGAATTTTATCGTAATCAGTACGCTTATTTCTTGAAATATGGGCTCAAACTGCGTGAGCGTGATGTGTTCGAGTTATCAGCTGCTAGTACTGGGGAGTTTTTCCACGCTGTCTTAGATGGGCTCATCAAGGCGTTACGGTCTGATCAAATCCCATTGGCCCAAGCCAGTGATCAGCAGTTAGGACAGTATTTAGAGACTGTGACCCGTCAAATCTTAGATCAACCACAGTTTACAATTTTGACGAGTTCTAACCGGATGGCTTACTTGCAACGGCAGTTAATCAACACAGTCCGGCAGATTGCATTTGCGATTCGCAATCAAAGTAAACTGTCAGCCGCTGAACCGAAGCAAACCGAGGTCTTATTTGGTAACGTTGGCAAGGAACACGGATTAAAAGCGCTCGATTTTCAAATTGATGCAACGCATAGTGTGCACGTGCGAGGGAAGATTGACCGTCTCGACCAAATTCAAGTGGCAGATCAAAGTTACCTGGGAATCGTCGATTATAAGTCATCCCAACATAAATTTGATTTTCAAGAGGCTTACTATGGTCTCGCAATGCAAATGTTAACTTATTTGGACGCTGTGCTGCATAACGAGCAAGCTTTAGTCGGTTCTGATCAAGCTGCGGTTAAATTAGCCGGCGCACTTTACATGCACATTCAAAATCCAACTCTGAAACCAAAAGATATTCAGGGCGGTTTTGAAGCAGCGCTCCTAAAGAAGAATAAGTATAAGGGAATTTTGCTCGATGATCCGCAGCTATTGGAACATTTAGATAGCGAACTACAACAAGGTAACGGGACCTCGAAAGTTTACCCATTCGCACGTAAAAAGGATGGGTCGTATAGTGGGGGGCGTGCAGCTTCACTGGTGACGAATGACCAGTTAGAACGATTATTACAGCATAATAGTCAATTGATTATTGCAGCTGCTGAAGCGATTTTCGCTGGAGAAATTCAACTAAATCCAATTCGGCTGAACGATAAGACAACTGCTTTACAGTATTCGCCGTATCTATCAATTATGCAGTTTGATGCAATGTTGGCAGAAAATGCTTATCGGGATCTACCGCCATTATCAGCCAAACAGGTTCTTGATTTACTGAAGACACAGAAAGGTGGAGAAAACCATGAGTGAGGGTACAAACTATACACCTAGCCAGCAAGCTGTTATCGCACAGCAGGGAAATAACTTGTTAGTTTCAGCTTCGGCTGGTTCTGGAAAGACGACCGTATTGATCGAACGTATTATGCGCAAGATACTGGCCGGCACGAATATTGACCAGTTACTCGTGGTGACGTTTACAAACTTAGCTGCCAAGCATATGAAACAAAAGCTGGAATCGCAAATCAATAAGCGAATCTCACAGTTAATGACGGACAATCCGGCGCAAACCACGGCGTCACCAGCGATTCGGCAATTACGGCAGCAATTAAATTTGCTCGGGGTAGCCAACATTAGTACGTTGGATGCTTTTTGTCTCCGCGTGATTCAGCGTTATTACTACGTTATTGATTTGGATCCTGTTTTTCGCCTATTGACGGACAACACTGAAGGGTTACTCATTCGTGATCAGGTTTGGGACAGTGTTCGTGAACAATTATATGATGAAGATGGTACGTTATTTGACTTATTAACAGCGAATTTTTCTAATGATCGAAGTGATGATGGTCTCAGTCGATTGATTTTTCGGTTATTTGATTTTGCCCAGTCGACCCCGGATCCGGAAGGCTGGCTGAGCAAGTTACCGGAACCTTATCAGGTGGATGAGGAAGCGTTAACGGCCAGTGCCTTTTATCAACAACAATTATTACCATTGCTCATTAATGAAGTCGATGGGATGCAAATGAAATTACGACAGGCACAAAAAGTTGCGACGGATGCTGACTTAGTCCCGAAAACGCTTGAGGTACTCGCTACAGCACAAAAAACGCTGACGACGCTCCGTGAACAATTGGCAACGGCAAGTTGGAATGAGTTACGTACTCAAGTCGCCACTTTCAAGATTGGAGCTCTCAAAAAAACTTATAAGGACGAGCCGGAGAAGACTGCACGGGCCAAAACTATGGGCAAATTTGTTGACGGTGTCAAGAAACAAATGATCACCCTTAGTGAGACCTATTTTGCGGCCGATGAGCAGCAAGTCTTAGATATTATGGTAGGGGCAAAGTCAATTGTGACTGAGCTAGTGGATGCGACCAAGCAGTTTAAGACGGCTTTTGCAGCTGAAAAACGGCGGCGACACGTCCTGGACTTTTCGGATTTGGAACACCTAACGTTGCAAATCTTAACGAGTGACAATGAAAGTGGTCAGGCAGCTTTGGCGCAGTTACGGGCCCAATTTGAAGAAGTTATGGTTGATGAATATCAAGATATTAACTCTTTGCAAGAAAGTATTTTGCAGCTGTTGGCGCGCGACCAGCCAGGAAATATGTTCATGGTGGGAGACGTCAAACAGTCGATTTACCAGTTCCGATTAGCTGATCCGTTATTATTTTTGCACAAGTGTCACGATTTTGGGATGAATCCCGAACACGGGGAACGAATCGTATTAGCTGAAAACTTCCGGTCGGTGGCGAATGTCGATCATTTGACTAACCTAATCTTTAGTCAGCTGATGGACGCGCCGGTCGGGCAAATTGATTATGATGAAGCGGCTTACCTCAAGTATGGGCCCAAGGATTATCCGGCCGATATGCCACAAACGACGAATCTATTACTTTACCAGACGGAAACTGACAAGTCGACAGAAGATGTCTCCACGGATGAAACCAATTTTTCAATTGATGATCCTGCCGTTGGGAGTATCACGATGGTCGCCCAAAAGATTTTGGCACTTAAGGCCCAAGATAAGCCAATCTATGAACGTGCTAATGGGGAATACCGGCCGTTTCGTTACAGCGACGTGGCGTTACTAGTGCCAACACGTAATCATAATTTAACAATTATTGATGTTTTCAAACGGTATCACATTCCCGTTGTGGTCAATGATGCCCAGAATTATTTTCAAACCACTGAGATTCGGATCATGATGTCACTACTCAGTATTATCGATAATCCATATCAAGATATTCCGTTAGTGGCGGTTCTACGCTCGCCAATTGTCGGATTAGACGAAAATCAATTAGTTTATTTGCGTATCCAGAATAAAACGAGTGATTATTTTCAAGCCGTCCAGGACTTTTATCATCATTATCCAACTGGTCCGGCGACTGAATATGGTGATCAAGTTTATGCTAAGATCGAGACCTTCTTGACACAACTGACTGAATTTCGAGATTTGGCACGACGTAATCAAATCGTAACCCTGATTTGGCAAATCTATGAACGAACTGGCTTTTTAGACTACGTTGGCGGCATGCCGGCTGGTAAACAGCGTCAGGCTAATCTCCACGCTTTATATGAACGTGCTTATACGTATGAACAGGGCAGTTTTAAGGGCTTATTTCAGTTCGTTCGTTTTATTCGCCGGATGCAGGAAAAGGATCAGGACTTGGCAGCTGCCGTGGCCGAGACTGATGCGGAAGCGGTCAACGTAATGACGATTCATGGTAGCAAGGGGCTTGAATACCCCGTGATTTTTGTGATGGATATGGATAAGCAGTTCAATCAGACTGATACGCGCTCAAGCGCGCTATTGGACCGAGAAGCGGGGATTGGGATTACTTATTTGGACCCAGAAACGCGTGTGAAGTACCCGACCTTGCCACAAGTTGTGACTAAGCAGGTAGTCAGCAAGAAGATGCGCGCTGAAGAGATGCGGAAACTATATGTCGCGATGACGCGAGCTCAGCAACAGCTCTATTTGGTTGGAACAATCAAGGATATTGATACCGCGACCGAAAAATGGCGGCAGGCCTTTGCTAGCGACGGGCGCGTCTTAAGTGCCCAAGCACGGATTGCGGCGACTAATCAATTAGATTGGGTCGGTATGGCCGTGATACGGCATCCGGCCATGAAGGCATATTGGGGAGATGAATGGCCCAATTACGAATTGACGGATGATCCGACCAAGCTAGCCGTTGAATTGGGAGATGCCACCACCGTCCTGGCGGAGCAAAGTGAAGCGGTATCGGGTACTCAACCTGATGCGCTTGAACTAGTTGAACAGCAAGTCACCATCGATGTTGATCAAGTAACGCGTGATTATCTGACCACGTTACTGAATTTTCATTATCCACACCAGGCTTCCACGACGACGACGGCATATCAATCGGTATCAGAAGTGAAACGAATCTTTGAAGATCCGGATACCCCGCTGATGAATGCGAACCCGACTGTTAGTCAGCGGCGTTCACGACCGACATCCCGGTTTGTGACAGGGTCACTGGAGTTACCACAATTTTTACAAACTACGCAGGCGCCAACCAGTGCGGAAGTTGGGAGTGCGACCCACTTAGTTTTAGAACAACTTGATTTGACCAAACCGGTCAATGAAACGACGGTTCAAAGTACGATTGATGGGTTAGTGGCTAACCGGGTCTTAACGACCAATGTCGCGAAATTGATTGCAGTTGACACCATCGTGGCTTTTTACCAGAGTGCGCTGGGCAGTCAAATTTTGGATAATCCGGCGAAGGTGCACCGCGAAGTGCCATTCTCGTTACTGATTCCAGCACGTCAGATTTTCGATGTTGATGAACATGAAACGGGAAAAGTTCTGATTCATGGAATTATTGACGGCTATTTAGAAACGGCTGATGGGTTAACCTTGTTTGATTATAAGACGGACCACGTCAAACGGCCTGAAGATTTGAAGACGCGCTACGCTGGTCAAGTTAAACTATATGCAGCAGCGCTAGCGTCGATGTATCCAGGAAAGGTGACTAAACAGTATTTGTACTCACTGCCACAACAGGTGTTTGTGCCAGTTAATTAAGTTTGGCTGTCAGGTGGTGTTTACAAAATTGGAAAAAGCACGTCAGAATAATCTGGCGTGCTTTTTGTTGAGTTTGGTCTTAATTAAAGCGTTCGTAATGTTTAAAGCCAAATGCCGCGTGGCTGACAAATATTAGGATAGTAGTAACTGATAAGCATTCCGTTGATCGTTGTTGTCATGATTCATGTAGACGATACCACGGTATTCGAAGCCAGCTTTGGTAATAATGTGTTGCATTCGCTTGTTTAACAAGTGCGTATCAATTCGGAGTTGACGAAAGCCGAGTTGGTAACTCATGGTAATGAGATTGCTAAAGTAAAAGTCAGTCAGATGTTGTCCGTGGTAACCATTGGCAATAGCAATACGGTGAATCGAGGCATAGCGGTGGTTCTCAGTAGGCGCCCAGCTGCCATCATAAATAATAGCGTAATTGGGGTCAGGTGTTGTTAGCAGTGCAGCCGTCCCAGCAATCTGATCATCGACAATGAGTACCCAGGCAATTCTAGCATCAATGTCAGCCTGAATATCAGCAGCTAACGGGTAACCATCTTGCCATTGGGGAATCTGATCGGCAGCCAAGGCGTGTTTGCCCTGTTCGATAATAGCCATCATGGCTGGTAAGTCAGCACTAGTAGCTTGACGAATATATTTTGACATGAATTATCACTACTCTCGTTTAGATGCTCATATTATAAGCCAATTTTGTAAACTGGACAAATCAGGAACAGAATGATACTTTTTTGTCCTGGTAAGCTTTATAATGAAACTTAACTAAAGGACAGGAGTGACCCAGATGAAAATCTTTGTGATTGGTGCCCATGGGCAGATTGGTAAGAAAATCGTTTCCAAGTTAGTTGCCCAAGGTGACCAAGTGTACGCGGGTATTCGCCAACCAGAACAGGCTGAGGCTTTCGAGGATGCTGGTGCGCAGCCAGTACAATTCAATTTGATGGCTCAGCCTGAAGATTTAGCGTTGGCTTTTAATGGTATGGATGCCATTGTTTTTGCAGCCGGATCAGGTGGTCAAACGGGTTATGATATGACTTTAATGATTGACTTGGATGGGGCTGTCAAATCAATGGTCGCAGCCAAAATTGCCGGCGTTAAACGCTACGTAATTATTAGTGCTGAATTTACACCGGATCGGAGTCGTTGGCCACGAGCATTACAACCGTACTACGTGGCAAAGTATTATGCTGACGAATGGTTAAAAAACAGAACCCAATTGGATTACACCATTTTACAACCAGGTACGCTGATCAATGATGCCGGTACTGGCAAAGTAACCGTTAACCCTGACGTTGGCGGTGAGATTACGCGTGATGATGTCGCAACTTTTACAGTTCAAACGCTACACACCCCTGCAACGGTCGGTAAAACCATTGCGTTGATCAATGGCGATACCCCAATCTCGAAGGCTGTTCAACAAGCTTAATCTGAGGTTGAGACGGGTTAGCGACCATGATAGGTTACTAAAACTTGTCTGTTTAATGACCTGCATTTGGCGACCTAACTTGACGTACAGTCGTTATAAAATCCACCGTGTGAGCTTATCATATTGATAAACTTACACGGTGGATTTTTAGGTGCTGGTTAGTATGCGTGCCAATCGACGGATTGAAAAGCAGCGGTCAGTCGTTGGATCAGGTCGGCTTGGGTTGGACTAAACGTCATTGAGTGGCGGTACGCAACGCCGACATTGAACGTGGGCGCTTGCGCGTCAGTTAGGGGGAGCCGCTGTAATCCCGCCGGTAATTGGACGGCGTTACTCAATAAGGCAATGCCCACATGCTGACGAACCATGTTTAAGATACTGCCGATTTCGTTGGATTCAAAGACAATCGTTGGCCGAACATGATTTTGATGACTGAGTTGACGAAACGCCTGGCGGTGGACAAAGTTATCTTTGAGCGCCACAAAATGCTGATGACGCAACGATCTGAACTGAAGTTGTGAGTTGGTTGCTAGCGGATCGTCAGTTGGTACAACAATACTAAATGACTGGGTGTCAAACGTCGTGAGTTGAATGGTCGTATCCGTGAATTCATTGAGGTAAGCAAGTACGGCTAAGTCTAATTGTCCGTTTTTTAATCCTTTGAGCGCCGCGAGTGAACCTTGACTGATAGGTTGAATCTGGCTGAATAAAGCTTGTGGTAATTGGCTTGCAATCCGGGGAAAGTAGTTGATTTCAATGATTGGCGGCATCCCGATGACAAGTTGATCGGTTGTGGTGTGGGCAACTTCTTGGCACATCAGTTGGTGCTCTAATAGGATCTGATTGGCGTGTCGTTGGACTTGAATCCCGGTCGTGGTGAGTGCCACGGGTAAGTGGGGATTAGCCCGAATTAGTAATTGTGTTTTCAGTTCGGTCTCCAATCGCCGAATAGCAGCCGAAATGGTCGGTTGACTAACGTGAAATTGGGCTGCAACTAATGAAAAATTTTTCAGCTGAGTTAACGAAACATAATATTGCAAATCTTTAATATTCATCTTAAAGTCCTTATTTAATTGATGCTTAATTGTTAGTATTATGATTTGTTATTATAACATGGTTATTTGACTATGGTAATCGTTGTGGCTATTGTAGGGCTATTAAGAGAGAAGGGAACGTTGTACATGTTTACGTTCGGAGAGTTAATCGTTATTTTAGTTGTTGTTGGGATTGTTGCGGGTATCGTTAGCACTGCAGCGGGGTTAGCGTCGCTGGTTTCGTACCCGGTCCTACTGGCGCTGGGACTGCCGCCCGTTACGGCTAATGTCACTAACACCGTGGGTTTAGTCTTTACTAGCTTTGGAGCCGTGCCGGCCTCACGCCGGGAACTACGGGGGCATGGTCAGGAATTGAAGACGCTCATCCCGCTGACTTTAGTTGGGAGTATTGTTGGAGCAATTCTGTTATTTATTATCCCGGCAGCGACCTTTGCGAAGGTCGTCCCATTTTTTATTTTGATTGCGGGAATTTTAGTGCTGATTCCTCGTCATATTCATATTAAACAGCCCGGTGAAATTGTTGTGACACCTAAATGGATGACGGCTTTAGCTTGGTTGGGCATCTTTTTAGTCGGGGCTTATACGGGGTATTTTGGTGCTGCGGGTGGTGTCTTGATGTTGTCGATCCTGTCTTTCACGAGTGCCGCACCATTCGTCGTCTATAATGCTCAGAAAAATCTGGCGTTGGGATTAGCCAATATTGTTTCAGCCGTCGTTTATGGCTTGCAAACGCCAATTCAGTGGCGCTATGTACTACCCTTAGGCATTGGTTTTCTGATTGGTGGTAGCCTAGGACCACGAATTGTACGCCACTTACCTGCCAGATTACTTAAAATTGTGATTGGAATCGGGGCATTGGGACTGGCGGCCAGTTTGTTCAAATCGGCTTATGGATTGTGAGTGAAAATGAAGTTAGTGGGGACAAACTCAATAGCAATGTTAAGGCTGGTAAACTTACTTACGTTACTGTCTTGAAATTAAGTCATCGAGTCTAAATCAGCGTTTGGGCTGATACTATCAGGCAAAACTGCAGGTCACCTGAAATGGGGAGGGTTTGACCCGGTTGGCTGATCCCTGATGATGAAACAAAAAAGACTTTCAAGCCGTGCCTTGAAAGTCTTTTTTGATTATCCCAATGAGAACTTTAATCGTGATGGCGTGAACGTGTCCCTAAAAAGTAAGCACCAACGGCTAACAGAATCAGTAAGCTGATAATGCCCAAGCCGCCACCCATCCACATAAAGGGCATACCGCCAGTAAAAGCCCAACCGCACATCATGGTCACCACTTTCCTAATTATTTTAGTTTCAGTATACGCGCTTTTGCCAGGTACTACCAACCGTTCTGCATTATTTTAAGCTGTTGAGTAGCTGACTTTGTTCATTGGTGGTTAACGGTAAAATTGGTAGGCGCGTGCTTCCGACTAACCAGTGTTGGGCGTTCAGCGCCGCTTTGACGGGTGCCGGTGAGGGTTGTGTGAATAGTGCTGCCATCTTCGGCATTAAACGTCGTTGAATTTGCCCTGCTTGGGTGATATCGCCGTGGTTCAAGGTGCGGCGCATCTTCGCCCGTGTAAACGAGAAAATCTTTAGGCGCCTTTTCAACAATTGCGGCCAATTCTTCATCGGAACCACATTGTTTGATTCCAATAATGTTGGGGTTGTGGGCCAACGTCAGAATAGTCGTGACCGTCATCTTAACGCCTACGCGACCGGGAATATTATAAATTATAATGGGCAAGTCTGATTTTTCGGCAATGGCTGTAAAATGCGCCATCATCCCGGTTTGGTTGGGTTTGTTATAGGGCGGGACAACGACGAGGGCGGCGTCGATGCCCTCGATTTGACTGACAATGTGGGTGAAATGAATTGTGGCGGCAGTGTCATTGGTCCCCGTATTAGCGATGATTGGAACTCGCCCAGCAACGATCCTAGCTGTCTGCGTGTATAAATCTCGTTTTTCAGCGATGCTCAACGTGGGGCCTTCGCCAGTCGTGCCCCCGACTAATAAGCCGTCCGTGCCAGTTGCAAGTAAGTGTTCGATCAGTTGCTCTAAGCGGTGGAAATCAATGTGTTGTTGGTCATCAAATGGGGTGACCATGGCGGTAATCAGGTGTGCGGATGCTAAATTCATGTGGCTAATCCTCCTGTGTGGTAGTTTGGGCGCGCCATAAGGCTAAACGATTTAGCCCTTCGCGTAGTGCCGATTGACTGGCTGCATAACTTATCCGGAACCAACCCTCGCCACTCGTACCAAATGCTGAGCCAGGAACGACAGCAACTTGGGCCTCGTGTGCGAGTCGGGTCGCAAAGTCCCAGCTGGTGCCTTGGAAATCCTGTGGTAGCTGGACAAAGATATAGAATGCGCCCGTCGGATAAATATAATTGAATCCAATTTCACTCAGACGTTTGACGACGTAATCGCGGCGTGTTTGATAGACGTCACGCATTTCTGAGCCATCATCCAGACCATGGGTAAGTGCTTCGATACCAGCCGCTTGGGTGATTGAACTCGTTGAAGTAACGAGGTACTGGTGGGTCTTCTTCATCTCGGTAATCAAGTTACTTGGGGCCATGATGAATCCCAGTCGCCAACCAGTCATGGCATGCGATTTGGAGAGGCCATTGATTGTGATCGTTTTGCTTGGATATAGTGTGGCAAAAGCAGTATGGGGCTGTTCATAGGTTAGTTCACTGTAAATCTCATCGCTAATAACGTAGATTCCAGCGGTAGCAATGACGGCTTGCAAAGCCCGTAATTCATCATCAGTGTACGTGACGCCGGTGGGGTTGGTCGGGTAGTTTAAAATTAAGGCCTTGACGTGGTCGCGACGGTGATCATCTAGCGCAGCTTGTAACGCACTGGGTGTTAATTTATAACCCGTTGCGGTTGTGTCAATGGGAGCTAATTTTGCGTTTGCGATGTCAACGACGGGTTGATAGCTCGTGTAAGCCGGTGTTGGCAATAAGACGGTATCGCCAGGATTAAGTAAAGTGAGCAGGGTCGTTGCAACGGCTTCACTAGCGCCGACTGTTGCAATGATTTGCTCAGGTGCATAGGTGAGTTGGTATTTCTGTTGAAAGTAGTGACTCGCAGCATCTTGCAAAGCGGCAAATCCCATTAGTGGCGAGTAGTGTGTCCAATCATTATGAATAGCTTGAATTGCCGCTTTTTTTACGTGACTTGGGGTGGGTAAGTCAGGTTCGCCGACCGTTAATCTGATAATATCGGGAATTTGACTGATTGCTTCATCGAAGCGTCGGATGCCAGAGACTTGAATTTGTTGGATCCGAATATTTGTATTCATCATTAGGACCTTCCTCTCAACGTGATTACCGTTTATAATAAACAACAATCGTCCGGTTAGAAATAGACAATTTTGATAAAAATGAAAGGACAGTTGTGTGATGCCATTAAATCGTCAGTCAACGACACCGTTATATATTCAGTTATACCAGCAGATGCGTGATGACTATGATGCTACTCAAGCCAACCACCAGTTATGGTCAATTCGTAAAATGGCACAAAATTTGGGAGTTTCCAAGACCACTGTCGAACAAGCTTACGATCAGTTGCTAGCAGAGGGCTATGTTTATACCGTTCCCGGGAGTGGCTACTTTTATCGCGATCGGACACACTGGCCAGCAGCTAAACAGGCGCTGGAGACTGTGCCACAGCCCACTAAACCCAGGGCGTTCACTTATGATTTTCGGTATGGTGTGACTCAGTTGTTATCGCCAAGTTGGAACGCTTGGAAACGGGCTGTCCGACTAGCGTTGCGTCAGACTGAGCAGCAACCAACGGCCGTTTATCCGGATGCGCAGGGCTTACCGGCTTTACGTGAAAACTTGGTTCGATTTTTGAAAACGACTCGTGGTGTGCGGTGCACAGCGGACCAGATTGTCATCACGAGTGGGGCTAAGGCAGGTCTCAGTATTCTACTTAGTATCTTGCCACGCGGAACGGTCGGAATTGAGAATCCAGGCTACCGCGGTTTATCCGAATTGGCGGCTAGTTATGGACAGACGGCGGTCCCCATCAGAGTGACGGAAGATGGGCTCGATTTGACACAAGTTCGTGCGCGTAATCCTCAGATCATTTATACGACCCCTGGCCATCAATTTCCATTAGGAGTCGTCTTGCCCATCGAGAAACGATTAGCGTTGTTACAATGGGCGGGGACTCAGCATCTCATCATTGAGGATGATTATGATAGTGAATACCGATACAGTGCGCACCCATTACCCGCGCTACAGTCGCTAGCAACGGCTAATCAGGTGGCTTATTTGGGGACATTTTCGCGGGGAATTGATCCGACATTACGGATGGGATATTTGGTCTTACCACCACAACTGGTGGCAACTTATCATCAACGGTATCAATATCGGGCTGAAATGGTGGCCGGCCTGTTACAACAAGCAATGGCTAATTATTTTGAAGATGGGGCGTATTATCGGCACCTTAGTCGAAACCGAGCTGCTAATCGACAAAAGTATCGGGTACTTTGTCACCAGTTAGCGCAAACTAAGCAGATCCGACCAATTGCAACCGGCGCGGGGGTACACTTAGTTGTTCAGATTCCAGGCATTGCACAGGCTAAATTATTAGAAGCCCTAGAACGGCAACAGGTTCGGATTTATCCGCTTAACTCCAATTGGCGCGACATGCCCACGGCGGACTATTACTTGTTAGGGTTTGCCGGGCTGACACTGTCAGAGTTGACGACCGGTGTCAAACGGTTGATTCAAGTTTGTGAACAACTGGTAGGGTAGGCGTTTATAAGCGGAATGGGTGGTGTTAGGGATTATTGCGACGCTAGTTAAGCTAATCCGCAGGCGCAATCCCGAAGAGCAAAATAAACGTGTATTGCCGATGGGCAGCAACCCATCCAATTGTTAAAGCGATATAAAAAGGACCAGTTATCAACACGTTGTTAGGCAAGTGTTGGTAACTGGTTCTTTTAATTAAGCCATTTAAGTGAATACGCTAGGACGGCTAGTTGCGGTAGACCCAGCGGTGACCATCTTGACGTAATAATTCATCGGCCGCATCTGGTCCCATTGTACCAGGGCGGTAGTTTGGAAATTCGGGTTGATGTTCATCCCAGTATTTTTGAATGACGTCAACGAATTTCCACGAATCGGCAACCTCTTGCCAGTGGGTAAAGTTGGTTGCGTCGCCATTTAAGGCATCGTGAAGCAAACGTTCGTAAGCTTCTGGGCTACCAGCCGTGGCTTCAGCATCGTGAGAATAATTCAACTTGACCGGGGTGGTTGCGAAGCCTTGGCCGATTGCTTTAGCATTCATGCGGAGCTCGAAGCCTTCAGTCGGTTCAACGTTGATTGTCAAGATGTTTGGATCGAGACTGGTTGCTGCGTCGTCATTAGCTCGGACGTCTTCATGATTGAAGATATTGACGACTGGCCGTTTGAACACCACGTCGATTCGCGTGAACTTATCGGCTAAGCGTTTCCCAGTCCGGATGTAAAACGGCACTCCGGACCACCGATAATTATCGATCATGACTTTACCAGCGACGAAAGTATCGGTGTTAGAATCTGATGAAATCTTATCTTCGTCACGGTAAGCTTTAGCATCATCGCCGGCACCGTATTGACCACGGACAAAGTTGGTTGCGACTTCTTCTGGTTTAAGTGGTCGTAAGCTCCGTAAAGCCTTGACCTTTTCCACGTCGATATCATTTTCAGTGAATTCAACTGGTTGATCCATTGTTAACAGACTCAAAATTTGCAAAATGTGATTTTGGACCATATCCCGCAAGGCACCGCTGTTATCATAGTAAACGGCCCGTTCTTCGACACCCAGTTTTTCACTTAACGTAATTTGGACATTGTCGATGTAACGGTTGTTCCATAATGATTCCCAAATATTATTGCCAAAACGAATGGCCGTGATATTTTGAATCATTTCCTTACCAAGGTAGTGGTCAATTCGATAAATCTGATTTTCGTTAAAAGTAGCCGTTAATTGGTCGTTAAGTTCCTTGGCACTTTCATAATCATGACCAAAAGGCTTTTCGATAATGACGCGGTTAAAACCGTTATCTGTCAGAATATTTTCGGAACGTAAGTGTTGGGCAATCGTACCGAAGAAGTTTGGTGCCATTGCTAAGTAGAAGATCCGGTTGCCTTGTAAACCATATTGGGCGTCCAGCTTTTCTGATAATTTTTTCAAAGTTCGGTAATGTTCAGCATCAGTAACGTCATGCGATTGATAATAAAAATGGCTCGCAAATTGCGTCACCGTTTCCTGATCAGCATTCAGATCAGCTAGGGAGTCACTAATAACTTCATGATAGTGATCATCAGTCCAAGGACGCCGAGCCGTCCCAATAACGGCAAAGTGGTCCTTGAGATAGCCCTTTTGATAGAGCTTAAATAGTGACGGGTACAGTTTACGCTGTGCGAGGTCACCAGTACCGCCAAAGATGGTGAATAAGGCAATTTTTTCGTTACTCATCAATTTCACTTCTTTACTAAGAATATTTTAAACCAAGTACTTGTTCATAAGCATTAATTCAGATTAAACTACCGTATTAATATTAAACCATACGTGGTGATGGTCAATTATAAAGTACTAATGTTGCGGAGATTTTGGGAACTGGTGTTTCAGTTCACGCTCAGTTGCAACGTTTTGCATGATCAAACCAACCGCTAAGGCGATGGCTTGAAAATTAAAGCTTTGCAATAGCGGAATCTTGAACAGACCACCAATAATCGCGCCGATTAACAAAATGGAAAAGATTTCGATGCCAAACATTGAATAGAAGCGTTGTGCGAACCGCCATGTTTCCTCATTTTCAATCGCGCGTCGCGACATGTAGCCAGCGAGTGAGCGCATCTTAGGCATTCGCACGCGTTGATAGATCCAGAGCAACAGAATCACTAGGAAGCCTAACGCCAAGCCAAAGTTGTTATTCGCCATGTTGTCACCTCAATTGTTGAAAGATTACACCGGTTGGCAGTGTTTAATTATATTATAACAATCATCAGGGGTGGTAGTCGACAATCAGGTTCAAAAACCGGACATTTCAATATTAATTTTTATGGATTGTCGAATTAATATTAGTACAACCTGGTTGAGACAGTTTGAACTTAGTCCAAATTCATCATGGCATCGTGAATTATAACTGGTTGTTAAGTGTGCTGGGAAGTTTAAAGTGATTCATTAAATTAAATTGGTTGGTTTGTTACCAAGTGTGCCATGGTTAATTGGGCCGCTAAAATAAAAATGAACGTTCAGAAGTCCTTCGAACTCTGAACGTTCATTTTTACAGTGGGACTAGCTACTAAGAATGGTGCCGGAAGATATTTATTGAGTAGCAGGATTGGTTAATCCGTCACGTGAATGACGATTTTACCCGTCGTATGGCGACTTTCGATGGATCGATGACCCTTAATGACATTGGCTACGGAGAACGGTAATGTCGCAACGGTTAGCTTCACTTGACCGCTGACAACTAATTGGGCTAAGTCGGCTAGGTCTTGTGATGAGCCTTGGGTGAACTGAAAGGCAACTTTTTTCTGTTGATCATGTTGCTGCTCGTCCGTCGGTTGACCGGCAATGGTTGCAAGCTGGCCGTCAGCTTTTAGGACCTTGAGACCAGTATCAATATCACCAACGGTGTCAAAAACGGCATCATAGTCGTGCAAGACGGCGGCAGGATCGGTTTCATGGTAATCAATGACTTCATCGGCCCCTAGGCGAGTTAACAAGTCACGGTGATTAGCACTAGCGGTGGTCGCGACGTAAGCGCCAAAGGCTTTAGCAATTTGAATTGCAAAGAGGCCAACACCACCAGCTCCACCCTGCACCAGAATCTTCTGTCCGGATTGCAGCTTAAGATTGTGCTTCATGCCGTAATAAGCGGTTAGTCCAGCGATTGGCAAAGCAGCAGCTTGATCAAATGATAAGCCTGTTGGGAGATGGGCTAATTCTTTAGTATTAACAGTAATAAATTCACCATAAGTGCCGTTATTAGCTGCGTGGGCAGGCGCGGCGGAACCAAACACAGCGTCACCGATGTTAAAACCAGTGACGGCCTTGCCCATTTTGGTAATGACACCAGCGAAATCCCAACCTAAGACCAATGGAAAGGCCCATAAGTCAGTAAAAGGTGAGGATAGGGCTCCCATCCGGCCAGCAATATCCATGGGATTGAGACTAAAGGCGTGAATCGCAACTTGAACTTCATCAGCTTGTGGTTCGGTCGTGGGCATGTCGACCATCGTAAATTCATCTGCGGAACCGTATTGGTTAATAGCAATTGTTTTCATAATATCGTAACCTTCTTTGATTAAGTGTGCCGTTAGTATAAACTATGGTGTCCACACGATAGCAAGTAAAAAGTAAAAAAAGTTGGTTAATGATTTGGAGAAGCTTCAAAGTAAGCAATCTTATGTGCTAAAAACTGATCAGTTGCCTGTAATTGAGCGATTTGCTTTTTCACAGTAGCACGATATGCGCTCAGTTCTTGGATTCGCTGGGCCCGGTTTGGAATGTTGCCGTCACCGCTGAGTAGTTTTAGATCAAGGCCTAATTGCCGAAAAGTGGCAACGAATTGTAGACGCTCTAAATTTTGACGTGAATACTGTCGGTAGTTGTTGTGGTTGCGTGGTACGGGCCCAATCAACTGTTGTTGTTCATAATAACGGAGGGCGTCCTTGGTCATACCGGTGATGGCGACAACCTCTTTGGTACTAAATGCCGTTTGTTCGGCTGGAATGGTGAAAAGTCTCATGTCAATTGCTCCTTTTTGACTTTAGTATACACGTGGTCAGTGCTTCTCGGAACAATACTAAAACGGATGAAACGGATCCGCGGAGTGGGGGCCGCATTTAGAATGCACCAAATGGTCAAAGCACGGGCCTAGGCTGCGACTACAGCGTTGCGATTGTAAACAACATGCAGTGTAAGACTTGATGCTAAGCGCGGCTTAAGTAAAAATGATTTCGTAGACTACTCAGCACCTTTTGCGACCTGATTGGTAGGTAAAAACGGTCAGGCGGCGTATACTATTTAGGGTATTGTTTTCTCAATGAATAAACTTAAATTAGAAATGTGGTGAGGAGATGCAAAAAGAAGTTCGGTTACGGTGGCTGTTTCTAGCCAATTTGCTGAATAATGCGGGTGCCGCTTTTATGTGGCCATTAACAACGGTCTACATGCATAATTATCTCAAACAAAGCTTGACGTTTTCGGGAATTATTCTTTTTTTGATGTCGTTGGCTATGATTGCTGGTAACTTTATTGGCGGGCGCTTGTTTGATCACTGGCGACCATATTATACAGCGCTACTTGGTGGTGGTATTTCGACCGCAATTTTAACAACGTTGATTTTCTGGCATAGTTTGTGGCCTTACGCGATTGGCTTGATCATTGTCGGCTTTGGTGATGGTATCAGCATGACAGTCGTCAATGCCTATGCCGCAACGGTAACGACTAGATCCAACCGGTATGTTTTTAACATGCTTTATTTAGCACTCAACGTTGGGGTCGTTATTGGGACATTATTGGTCGGTTACTTGTTGGAACTAGGTATCAATGTGGTGTTCATGGTGGCAACAGTTTGCTACCTTGGTCTTATGACGATTACGCTAAGTACCTTTAACGTCACACCGACTGTTCGGACAGAGAAAGCTGCGCCACAGAAGCGGGATGTGACGCCTAAAAATCACCGTCAATTAATCTGGATGATTTGTTTGATGATTTTCACCATTTATCTGAGTTATGCCTTATGGGAAAGTATTCTTTCCGTGCACATGACCAACTTGGGGATTCCGTTCCGCCGGTATAGTGAAGTTTGGACGATTAACGGGCTATTAATTATTGTGAGTCAGCCGATCGTGGCGTTATTCAACGAACGATTTAAGATTGGCACTCAGATTGGCTTGGGCATTACGCTATTTGCCTTATCATTCTTGGGATTAGTATTTGCCCGGCAATACGTTGATTTTATTATTATCATGGTGGTTTTAACGATCGGTGAGGTCATTGGCTTACCGATTGCACCCGCCTGGGTCGATGATATGGCGGCTGATGATCAGCGCGGAAAATATCAAGGCCGATACAACATGGCTTTGTCATTGGGACGAGCTGTGGGACCATTGTTCGGTGGCATGATGGTGGCTCAGTTCTCCTACTCGTTATTGTTTATTACGGTGACTATCTTAATGTTAGGTAGTTTGGCGTTAGTCTTGTGGCGCGCCCGGCGAGAACACTTATTAAATGGTTAAGGAGCAGGTGGGCCCCGTGATATTAACAAAGCTTTTAAGGTCAAATGCCTTGAAAGCTTTTTTGATTCTTTGAAAGTGATGATGGAGACGATTGACGATACAATTTGAGCATTATCGGATAGAATAAATGAATTAATTAATAAAATGAGGTGAGTACGTGAATTTGATGGTTTCCAGTTTTATTCTGGTGTTGGCTGCGGTTGTTAGTATTTTTATTTCCCGGGTAATGCCGCAAATATCTGTGAACTACTTGAGTCTGATCGTCGGTATTGGCTTGTTTTTTATTCCAGTTTTGAGCAATCATATTGAAAACTTCAATTCTGAAATCTTTATTGGCCTGATTGTTGCGCCACTCCTGTTTTTTGAAGGACAAGCCACTCGACTGAATGCTGTTGGTAAGGAATTAAAGCACATTATCCAAACGACAGTTGGACTAGTCATTCTTGCCTTAATTGTCGCGGGATTTAGCTTGGCAGGGCTGGGATTAGTCGGCTTGCCGTTAGCTTTTATTCTAGCGGCTATCAGTACGCCGACCGACGCCACGGCAATGGAATCGGTGACGAACGGTTTGGAGATGCCATCAACTGAGGGAACTTTTTTAAAAATGGAGTCGTTGTTTAATGATGCTTCTGGCATCATCTTATTGAACATGGCGGTTCTCTGGTATGCTAATGGCTATATTAACTATGGGCAAACGATTATTGATTTTATTATTTCAGCTGTGGGTGGGGTACTCTTTGGTTTTGTCAGTGCCTGGATCATGGTTCTGTTTCGGCAAGTATTGTTACGCTCTTCGTATAATTCGTTGAATGCGTCGCTGTTGATGTACGTGATTACGCCCTTTATTTTGTATTATGCTGCTGAGGCGATTCACGTTTCTGGAATCATTACGGTTGTGGTTGCGGGATTAGTGCATAATGCGGAAGCCCAACGAAGCCGGTTAATTAATGCACAACAAGTTCATTTTGCTTTTGACTTGGTGAGCATGATTACTGAAATCTTTAATAGCATGGTGTTTGTGGTTCTTGGATTCATGTTTATCAAAATTCTTGTTAACGAACAATTCGGGCATGGGTCCTTGAACTTTTTGTTGATTGGGCTTGTTCTGTATATTAGCAATGTGCTGGTGCGTTACAGCTACGGTCGGTTGCGGTTGAGTTTCAAAAATCGGCCCGCATGGATTTTTGCGCTAGGTGGCGTGCACGGTGCGGTAACGCTGGCCTTAGCCTATACGTTAACCGATACTGCGGTCGGACGTGGTGACTTTAACTTGGTTCTAATGGCTGCCAGTACGTTGATTATTCTGAGTATGGTCGTGCCGACGATTATTTTTCGCTGGTTGCTAAAGCCGGCGTTGACTGATGATGAGGCAACTAGTGAGATTGATCAGATTCGGGTGGCGATGGTTCACCACGCGATTGATACAGTTCAGAAAATGTATTTGCCGCCGAATGTGAAAGAATCCGTCATTTTTGATTTGATGACCCAGAAACAACGGACTAGGACTCGTGATTTTGCACGGGCCTGGGTTGACGTTGTTCGGCGACCGGAATTTACTGGTGCAGAAAAAGAATTAGAGATGCGAGCATTTATGAATGCACTCGAACAAGAACGGCAATATTTGGATATGATTTCACAACGAGAGGTCAAGTATCAGAAGTACGTTTTTAAATTGTACAATGAAACCTTATTAGCGGAATCACTAGTCATCGGCCCCACGATATTTGATAAGGATAAGGCAACGGAATAGCGTGAAATCGTCGTTACTGAGGCGATTGGTCAACTTCGTGCTGTGAACACAATCAAGGTCCAAGTTAGCGAAAACTAACTTGGACCTTGATTGTTTGGTTAATTCGATTAAAAGGTTTGATTGTCTAAATAGGCGGCCAAACGGTCTTTCATCACGTTATAGACGCGTTCAGTATCAACGGCAGTCCCGCGAAGCTCATAATCCGCAATCATGTCCGTGTCAAGTTGTTCAGCATAACGCCGAGCGGTTAGACAGTACTGATCGTTAAAGTTACGGTTACCAGAACCAACAACTCCGAGACAGAACCGTGAGTTTTGATCGTAGTTAAGATATTCACCTAACACGTTGGTCATCAATTCCTTAACCCCATTGTCAATGCCGTTACCACCGTCAAGGTAGGTTGGGACAAAGGCGAAGTAGGGTTCAGTCTCAATGGCAAAGTCTGACTGTTCGGTGATTTCTTTTAAGGTAATTAACGGGTTGCTATCATCAGCTGCATGCTGGGTCTTGGCGTAATCCTGCATACCAGTGACAAATGAGCGGGTATTGCCTTCAATGGAGATATAAATGATATTGATTGTTGATTCACTCACAGCAGTTCCTCATTTCTGTTTTACATTAGTTTTAGTTTACGCTGGGCACTACTTAATTGCAAACGACTACGGCTCCGAATCGTCGCAGTTTGTCGTGATAACGGCCGGCTTAAGATAAACTTAATTTTTAGTAGGCTTTCCCTTAAATCAACCGCATCCAATTTATGTACAACAGGTTAGTGGCAATTCACACGACTTATCATATAAAAGTACCAAAGTTGACCAGTTGAAGTTCGCCGGATACAAAAAAATGGCCCCTAAGAAATCAACTTTCTTAAGTGCCATTTTAAGTAGTGCGTGTAAATATTTAGTCTTGTGTTTGATCGTCATTATGATCGTCAGGTGTGCTATCCCTCTGGGCGCTAACCTCAAACCAATTGATATAAGCATTTTCAAAATCAAGCGCTTTGAAATTGAAGTTACCGATTTGAATCGTATCACCGGCTTGGATTTTAGGAAAATTATCCAAAATATAACCGGTCAAAGTGACAACATCGGAATCTTCAAATTCTTGTAAGTCGGTCTTGAAGTAGCGTTCAAAGTCGTAGATGGTCATCTTACCACTGATGCGGTAAGTGCCATCGGCCTGCTTTTCGATGTATTCGTTAGAAACATTGTCGATTTCGTCATTGACGGTTCCGAAAAGTTCTTCGTAAATATCCTTATCAGTGACGATCCCACTGGTCCCACCATATTCATCAACCACGACGACGATCGGCGTTTGTTTGTCGATCATCTTTTGGAGAATAGCTTGAATCGGTGTAGTTTCAGGAATTGTAATGATATTACGCAATAACTTATTGACCCGAATATCATCGTCAACTTCACCTTGGCGAATTAAGTCATAGTTATAAACGTAACCCAGAATCTTGTCCTTATCATTGTTAGCTACGACGGGTAAGCGGCTAAAGCGTTTCTGTAAATAAACGCGAATGGCTTGCTTGACGGTATCGTTGATATCAATCACAACTAGCTGAGTACGGTCGATCATGATATCCTTAGCGATCTTGTCATTGAACTCAAATGCCCGCTCCATGTAAAGGTAATCGTTACGTTCAAGCTCACCGCCAGTTACGGCATTTCGTGATAGGTTAAGAATTTCGGCTTGTGAATAAACATCATTATCTTCATTCGCAACTGGGATGCCTAACATTTTGACGACGCCAGCTGATGAGACATTCAACAACCATACAAAGGGGTAGAACATCACGTGGAACCACCGTAATGGTGTCGTAATGACTGCCATTACTTTGAGTGGCATGTCGATTGCGATATTTTTAGGCACGATTTCGGTTAAGACCACTTCTAAGTAGGTCAGTAGGAAAACCCCAATGACGATACTAATACCTCGTAATACCGCGGTTGAGACGGATAGGTTGAAGAGGGATAAGAAATCAAGCACAAAGTGTTCAGTTGTTTGTTCACCAATCCAACCTAAAATGATACCAGCTAACGAGACCCCCACTTGGGTGGTTGAAAGATACTCGTTAAGGTTGCGGACCATGTGCAAAGAAGTTGCGATCCGTTTTGACGGTTTATCACGTTTTTTTTGTTCTTCTTCGAGAGCGCTAGGGCGGGTCTGAACGAGTGCAAATTCACAGGCCACAAAGAAAGCCGCGACGAAGAACGTAATGACAATAATGACTAAATTTAAAATTATCTGGCCACTGTCCAAAGAAACATTCCTCATTTCATAATATTAGTTACTTTAAGTATAACGCGAAGTAGCTAATATTATAAGGCTTATCACCCGTTTTGTCAGCCCCCGCGACGGTTAATTAATTGGTCTATCGTAGTCAGCGGGCCTACTGGCAACCCTTTAAGCCCAAATAATGCGATTGCGAGAAAGATGGTTAACGTTTCCAATGAATGGTGCTAAACTAAGGGTATACCAAGTAAAGGGAGATCTTTAATGATGCCAGTAGAAACGAAAACTAAGATTCATGAGGATTCGAAGAAATTGGTTTATCAAGATAGTGATGTCAAAAAAGCGATGGATTTAATTCGTGACCGTGGTTACGTGACCCGTGCAGATTTCAATCAGATGGACGATGCGGATTGGGCGGCCGGTTTTGATCAAAAGATTGAAGCCGCTTTCCTAAAAGTTGAAGGCGAAGACCCGTACATCTACTTCGAACAATTTGATTTCAAAGGTGGCGACATTGATTCGATCATCTTTGATATGGACCAAGTTGGCACGCGTGACCATGCCTTAGATTTACTTGCTGAAGCCATTCACCAACAGGCTTACTAATAATTGATTTGATACGGAGGTTATTGACATGCGCCAGCAATTATTCGGTCATCATCTGGATGATCTACTAAAGCCCACCAAATTATTGAAGCGGGCTCACCGGGAAGCAGAGAACGTCTTAAACGCACACGTTGGGATGAAAACGGACGTGGTTGAACATGACGATGATTACACCGTAACGGCAGAATTACCCGGTTTTGATAAGGACGCTATTACGGTGAAGTATGCTGACGAATGGCTAACTATTCGGGCGCACCGGTCGCAAGACGATCGCAACGATGACGGGCGCGTACTCCATCGCGAACGAATGGACGCGGACTTTACCCGGAAGTTTCATCTAACGAATGTCGTGCGCGATGAGATTCAAGCGCATTATCAAGCAGGACTGCTGACCGTGACGTTGCCAAAAACCGTTGCGGATAGCGAAGGTAAGATCGAAATACAATAAATAAAAGCATCGTCAGCGAATCCTGACGGTGCTTTTATTCGGTACATACACATTGATGACAACGGATTTTTTTGCACACTTAGGGGTGTTGTTAGCAAGGTGCTGTCTCAACTAGTTGATAGAGCTAGCAATCAGTCGTGACAACCTAAGTGAGCACGAATCTGAAAGTCTGTAGCATAACCAGGTACAAATTCGGGGTAGTCAGTGAACATCGGTCACCACCTGAGCAGCTTATTAGCAATCATGATGTGATTTAAAGTGCGAGCCTACTTTTGCTCATCAGTCGCATCGTCATTGGTGTCTTCAGCTTTATTAGCGTCCGAGATGCTCATTTGAATCGTACGGGGACGGTCTTTGATAATAACAATCGTCCCATGGCCGAGGAAGTCTTTGGGCCCATCATAGGCCATTTCATATTCATTGGCGAATGAGCCGGATTTTTGAAGTGTCATGAAGAAAATTTTATTGTCTTCGTAGTCGTCACTGAACATGATGGCCATCGTGCTATCAATCAATAATTTCTCTTTGCGCATCGCTTTGAGACGGTCCCAAAGTCCGGCAATCACTGCTTGTGGGATCATTTCTTTAACATCATCACCGACACGGAGCTTTTTGGTCATTTCATACATACTACATAACCTACTTTTCATTTGTATTTGCATTAACCCATAAATGATACCATATTCAGAAATTAATGTGATTTACAATGTCATCTAGTTTACAAGACTAGTTAATCTAGGTATAATTAATGTAACCTATTTATCAGAGGAGGACGCAGCATGGCAGCTAATGAGACTTATGCAGATTGGCAAGCCCGCATGGCAAAGGTGATTCTGCCGAAGTGGATCGAGTTACCGAACTTTGACTTATATATGGATCAGGTCCTATTATTAATTAATGAAACGTTGCAGCCATTAGGTGCTGATCCAGTTACTGCCGCAATGATCAATAATTATGTCAAACATAAAGTGATCTTGTCACCAGTCAAGAAGAAATATCAAATTATGCAATTGGCGGATATTATTGTCATTAGCTTACTAAAACCGAGTTATCCACTGGATAAAATTCGTCAGGGAATCGACCAAGTGACTGCGACTGGTTATCCCAAGCGAGCTTACGACAATTTTATTACGGTATTAACGAATCAACTTCATCATCCCGATGATCCAATTACGATTTCTGATCAGGATCTCAGTCACAGTTTAACAACCGCAGCGGCTCAACTGATTGTTAATAAATTGCGCACGGATGAATTATTGCGACTTAATCAAGTACAGACCAAGCCACAACAAATTGAAAAATAAGCTGAATGCGGTGGACCAAGTAATGTCAGTTATTTGGTCCATACGTGTTTTTTTGGTTGCTGGAATGGCGGGGCTTTAGTATCATATAAAATGATTGTAAGCAATTTAAATTGGGATAGAGTGGATCAACAGTGGTTTGTTTGTTAATCTGCTTTACATTGGGAAGAGTGATTGATATGAAGGTGTTTATCAGTGACGATCAAGAACAACAGCGTCTCTGGTTAAACGACATCATTACGGCACAGCTGGAGGCATTGCACTTTAATTATGAGTTAGTCTCAGTATGGCAGCCGACCGATGTGTTAGCGGCGGTAAAGGATGGCGGCGGACCAAATCTTTATTTTTTAGATATCGTTTTACAACGCGAAATCAATGGCATTCAATTGGCCTCTAAGATTCGTGATTATGATCCTGATGGGTTTATTTATTGTCTATGTGACGGTGCGTGATGACATGATCCCGGATACGTTGAGTGCGATGACAACACCAACCGGGTTTATTTCAAAAACAAATATGTTCGATAAGGCAAAGTTTGTTCCAGAAGTACAAAGAGTCCTACAAGTCGTAAAAAAACGGTTAGGTATGTTACAGCAATCTGCTGAACCGACTTTAACGATTCGAAGTGGTGCGTTATTATTAACGCTGAAGCTTAAAGATATCATCTACTGTGAGAAGGAACATGGGCTGCGGACCACGCGAATCGTGACGACGACCCAGTCCTATGTCGTACATAAGAATTTAAATACGATTAAGGAACAACTGACAGCGATGCATTTTTTTAATGAGTTTCAAAGTTATGCCCTCAACCTTGACCATGTGATTACGGTTGATTTTAATAAGGGCGTGATTAGTATGGACAATCATGATCACTTGACCTTTAGCCGGGGAACGATCAAGAAGTTACGGGCGTACTACCAGACCCAGGGATAGGATGAGTGTATGATAACTGAAACACAATTAACGGCAATTCAAACGTATGCTTTGCAAAAGCTTGCTCACGATCATAGTGGGCATGGTCGCGATCATTTGCAGCGGGTCAACCGGCTAGCACGCCGGCTGGCAAAAGCCGAAGGGGCAAATTTAAATCTGACTTTAGCGGCAGCTTGGCTGCATGATGTGATCGACGATAAATTGATGGCCGACCCAGCGAAGGCGCATCAAGATTTGATTGCTCAATTGAACGCGCAAAATGTTACGGCTGCCGATCAAACGGCTATTTTTGCAATTATTGATCACATGTCATTCAGCAAATCCTTCAACGGCCCTCAAAAATTAAGTCTTGAAGGGCAAGTCGTTCAGGATGCGGATCGGTTAGACGCGATTGGCGCTATCGGGATCGCCCGGGCGTTGTATTATTCAGGTCATGTCGGTGAAAAAATCTATGACCCGGCAATTGCGCCACGTGAACATATGACGCGTGAACAATATCGACACCAGCCCGGCACGGCTATCAATCACTTCTATGAAAAGTTGTTCAAGTTAGCAGCTCTCATGAATACGGATACTGCCAAAGCACTGGCAGCCCACCGGACAGCGGTGATGCACGAGTTTGTTGACCAATTTAAGGCTGAGTGGACGGCGGATGATAAGGCGTAATGGCATCCCTACGTCTAGTTGAATCACTAGTTCTTTGAGCTGAGATCATGTTATCAGATGATGCAATTACCATTTATATTGGCTAACGAAAAAGGCCATCACAAGAATGTATCGTGAATTCTTGTGATGGCCTTTTTAGCCCTTATTCTGGTTTTAAGGCTGGCAATCTAAATCAGGCACGGTTGGTCAGAAGATGGGTTACCAACATGACTAGTAGGGACACGAGTAGTGAGTAGCCCAAGATAATGGCGACCATTAGTCCCCAAGTAACTAACGTATGGATCCAACCGGTGATACCGATGAACGTTAGTAAGGTAGTCAGCACGATAATGATGACGATGGTGCTATACAACCCGATCGCACTATTCTGATAGTCAGCGGGACTTAGATCGAAGCCACCAATCACAATGACGAGGGTTAGAAAGAGCAACATTAATAGTTGCCACCAACTCGTTGGCGTACTGGTTAACGCGTGAAAACTTGCAGCCCATTGCGGTTGTTCGGGTGTATCAGCTAATTTGAAGATGGCTTGAAATAGGCCAGGAGCGAGTAGCCAGTCTAGTCCAAGGAGTGCCGCTGTGCATCCGAAGATGGGGGCGACACCAATGAACAGGTTACCAATGACTTGATACCGGCTGTGCCGATTCCAAGTATGGTTAACATAGCCTAGTGCCAGATCATCCGCCGACTCATCTTCAGGATGGAGGTGAGGGCGTTTGAGCAGCCGGACCGATTGGATGTCGTGGCGAAAAATCAGTGCGAGGATTAGATGGCTAAGCTCGTGGATGATGATGCCCAGAAAACCACAGTAGACTTGACTGTTAATACCGTAGTGGTTGACCAGATTCACTTTGGTTTGTCGGTTGATAATCGTCAGTAACCAAGCGAATAGTCCGGGTAAACCAATGATGACCAGCAAGACGATGCCGTTATTCTTGATCAAGTTATCCACGAGGCTACTCCGTTATTGGACCAAAAGTGCCGTGCACGAGCTTGCGTAGATCATCAGCGTCGATTTCAATTGAACGCCCGATTTTACCCGAAGATACGAGAATCTTACCTTGCTGCTTAGCGGTCTCGTCTAAGTAGATGGGAAACTTCTTAGTTTCCCAAATACCAACTGGTGTGTTGGCGCCGTGTTGGTATCCGGTAGTTCGTTCCAAGTCCTTTAATGGAATCATGCCAACTTTTTTGTTGCCGGATAGCTTAGCCAATTTTTTATAGCTGAGGTGCTCATCTAACGGCAAGACACCGACGACGGGACCAGTCTTGTTACCAATCAGCGCTAAGGTCTTGTAGATATGATGTTCGTCAACACCGAGGTGGTCGACTTGTAATTGTTGAACGTCGCCTTCCGCTTCGGTTGGAAATTCATATTGTTGATAGCTGATATTTGCTTTATCCAAAATCTTTTCAACAAGTGTTTTACCTAATTGATCTTTTTTCTTCTTTTTTGACATTATTGTTAACCTCACATTTATTAAAAATACGGTCCAATTTTATAAATGGACCGGAACAATTCACCCAAACGCCATTAATTCTGCTATACTTGAGGTATGAAATAACCTCAAAGGAGGGATTACAATGGCTGACCTAGTTTATCAACAAGTCATCAATGATCTCAATAAACGGATCATGGCGAATGAATTTGTTGATAAGAAGCTTCCAGATGAACGTAGTCTTAGCGAACAATATCAGGTAAGTCGTAGCTCGATTAAGCGAGCGCTTAACGTGCTAGCCAATAAGGGCCTGATTTTCAAGAAGCGGGGTTCGGGAACGTTCATTAATCCATTATATCTTAAAAATCAATCTTCGTTTAAGTATGAAGGAACTAACCTAGGAATTACGGACAGTTTAAATACTGAGGGTGCTAAGCCCAGTATTCAATTATTAGACTTTCGCGTCATTCCTGCAAGTCAAGAGTTGCAACAAGACTTATTTTTAACTGCTGACGAGTTTGTTTATGAAATCAAACGGCTGCGATTACTGGATGACCAGCCTTTCATGATTGAAAGTGGCTATATTCCAATCAAGCTTGTGCCCCAGTTGAACCGGCAAGTGGTCAGTGGCTCGATCTTTAATTACGTGCAAAAGACCTTGCACGCCGCAGTGACCAAATCATTCTTATCGATTGCGGCCGATGCGTCCAATACGACTGATCAAGAGTTGTTACATTTGCAGCCAAATGAACCGGTGGGCCTGATGAGTGGGATTTTCTTCTTAGATGATGGGACACCCTTTGAAGTGTCTAATATGCGACTACATTATCAATATATGAAGTATACAACGTTTGTGTCAACGAATAGTTAGGAGTCTGAGGTGTCATGGCACTGATTCGTATTAATTTTATGGCGGCTAGTTTACACCGGACCGTTCCCCTGATGGTGTGTTTACCAACGGATAAATTGGTCCCAGATGAGCAGGGCGTGCCGCGCCCGATTCAGGGTCCGTTTGCCACCCTGTACTTATTGCACGGTATCTTAGGTAGTGAAGTCGACTGGATTAGTGGCACACGAATCCAGCGCTGGGCCGACGAACGGAACCTGGCTGTCGTGATGCCAGCGGGCGAGAATAGTTTCTATACTGATCATCCTTGGTCTGGGGAGACGTATAGTCGATTTATTGGTCAGGAATTGATTGATTTTACACGCCGGACGTTTCCACTATCATACCAGCGTGACCAAACTTTTATTGGCGGATTATCAATGGGTGGTTACGGGGCGCTGTATAACGGACTAAAATTTCACGATACTTTTGGGGCCATTGTGAGTTTATCAGCCGGACTGAATGTGCGACCCGGAATGGAAAAGTTACCGGCAAAACCTCAGTGGTTTGCGGAAACGGCCGCATATCAGCATGGCGTTTTTGGCCCAGATCTAGCAGCTGCTGGTCATTCGGAATTAAACCTGCAAGTGCTCGTAACTAATTTACTGGCAGCTCACGTCGTTTTACCCGCGATTTTTATGGCGATTGGCGATCAGGACGGCTTAAAGTCAGCGAATGATGAATTTGATCATTTTCTAACGACCAAAAAAGTTTCGCATGAATATTTGGTCGGTTCTGGAGCGCACGAGTGGGATTTCTGGGACCGCTATCTATTAAAAGCACTGAACTGGTTGCCACTAACTAATCAGGGCGCCGGTGTTAATTCTGGGCATATTAAAGCTAATTGATGGGCTGCTTCAATCATTCTGTGTACAAATTATTAAAAAATATATTAATCTAAAAGCAAGGTGTCCCAAGGGATGAGCCTTGTTTTTTTGTTTTAATTTATAAAATTGGACCGTTCCAATTAACAAAAAGGTTGATTTTTTGAAATGAGTTGTTAAAATAGAACTTGTAAACGAAAACATTTAAACAGTTAGCGTTCAAGTGAAAAGCAAATTAAGGAGTGTTTTTGAAATGACAACAGATTACTCATCACCAGCATATTTGCAAAAAGTTGATAAGTACTGGCGTGCTGCCAACTACTTATCAGTTGGTCAACTTTATTTAAAAGATAATCCACTATTACAACGGCCATTGAAGGCCAGTGACGTTAAGGTTCATCCAATTGGTCACTGGGGGACGATTGCCGGTCAAAACTTTATCTATGCTCATCTTAACCGGGTCATCAACAAGTACGGTTTGAAGATGTTCTACGTTGAAGGTCCAGGTCATGGTGGTCAAGTGATGGTTTCAAACTCTTACCTTGACGGTACTTACACCGATATTTATCCAGAAATTACGCAGGATGTTGAAGGGATGCAAAAGCTCTTCAAGCAATTCTCATTCCCAGGTGGGGTTGCTTCCCATGCGGCACCTGAAACACCCGGTTCAATCCACGAAGGTGGCGAACTTGGTTACTCAATTTCACACGGGGTTGGGGCAATTCTTGACAATCCTGACGAAATCGCCGCGGTTGTTGTTGGTGATGGGGAATCCGAAACGGGTCCATTAGCAACTTCATGGCAATCAACGAAGTTCATTAACCCAATCAACGACGGGGCTGTTTTACCAATCTTGAACTTAAATGGTTTTAAGATTTCTAACCCAACGATTTTTGGTCGGACTTCTGATGCTAAGATTAAGGAATACTTCGAAAGC
Organism: Lactiplantibacillus sp. C232; assembly: GCF_023806725.1. Classification (NCBI taxonomy): domain Bacteria; kingdom Bacillati; phylum Bacillota; class Bacilli; order Lactobacillales; family Lactobacillaceae; genus Lactiplantibacillus; species Lactiplantibacillus sp. C232. The sequence goes on along the minus strand of NZ_JAMSKZ010000004.1, from coordinate 104,433 downwards.
ATGAATTGGGAACCAATCTTCGTTGAAGGTGACGATCCTGAAAAGGTTCACCCAGCCTTAGCTAAGGCCATGGATGAAGCCGTTGAAAAGATCAAGGCAATCCAGAAGCATGCTCGCGAAAATAACGATGCAACATTGCCAGTATGGCCAATGATCGTCTTCCGCGCACCTAAGGGCTGGACTGGTCCGAAGTCATGGGACGGTGATAAGATCGAAGGTTCATTCCGTGCTCATCAAATTCCGATTCCTGTTGATCAAAATGACATGGAACATGCGGATGCTTTAGTTGATTGGCTCGAATCATATCAACCAAAAGAACTCTTCAATGAAGATGGCTCTTTGAAGGATGATATTAAAGAAATTATTCCTACTGGGGACAGTCGGATGGCTGCTAACCCAATCACCAATGGTGGGGTCGATCCGAAAGCCTTGAACTTACCAAACTTCCGTGATTATGCGGTCGATACGTCCAAAGAAGGCGCGAATGTTAAGCAAGATATGATCGTTTGGTCAGACTATTTGCGGGATGTCATCAAGAAAAATCCTGATAACTTCCGGTTGTTCGGACCTGATGAAACCATGTCTAACCGTTTATATGGTGTCTTCGAAACCACTAATCGTCAATGGATGGAAGACATTCATCCAGATAGTGACCAATATGAAGCACCAGCTGGCCGGGTCTTAGATGCTCAGTTATCTGAACACCAAGCTGAAGGTTGGTTAGAAGGTTACGTCTTAACTGGACGTCATGGGTTATTTGCCAGTTATGAAGCCTTCCTACGCGTTGTGGACTCAATGTTGACGCAACACTTCAAGTGGTTACGTAAAGCCAATGAACTTGATTGGCGTAAAAAGTACCCATCACTTAACATTATCGCGGCTTCAACTGTATTCCAACAAGACCATAATGGTTATACCCACCAAGATCCAGGTGCATTAACTCATTTGGCCGAAAAGAAACCAGAATACATTCGTGAATATTTACCAGCCGATGCCAACACGTTATTAGCTGTCGGTGACGTCATTTTCCGGAGCCAAGAAAAGATCAACTACGTGGTTACGTCAAAACACCCACGTCAACAATGGTTCAGCATTGAAGAAGCTAAGCAATTAGTTGACAATGGTCTTGGTATCATTGATTGGGCAAGTACGGACCAAGGTAGCGAACCAGACATTGTCTTTGCAGCTGCTGGGACGGAACCAACGCTTGAAACGTTGGCTGCCATCCAATTACTACACGACAGTTTCCCAGAGATGAAGATTCGTTTCGTGAACGTGGTCGACATCTTGAAGTTACGTAGTCCTGAAAAGGATCCGCGGGGCTTGTCAGATGCTGAGTTTGACCATTACTTTACTAAGGACAAACCAGTGGTCTTTGCTTTCCACGGTTACGAAGACTTAGTTCGTGACATCTTCTTTGATCGTCACAACCATAACTTATACGTCCACGGTTACCGTGAAAATGGTGATATTACCACACCATTCGACGTACGGGTCATGAACCAGATGGACCGCTTCGACTTAGCTAAGTCGGCAATTGCGGCGCAACCAGCAATGGAAAACACTGGTGCGGCCTTCGTTCAATCCATGGATAATATGCTTGCTAAACACAATGCCTATATCCGGGATGCCGGAACTGACTTGCCAGAAGTTAATGATTGGCAATGGAAGGGTTTAAAATAAGCAGTTAAAATCTTAATTTGAAAATAGCGTTGCTACTGGCCTGTGCCTCCAGTAGCAACGCTATTTTTGTGCGCTATTAATTGTGTCGATTGGATACTGTCAACTCAGCATGGGCGACTTATTTCAGATTGCGTGTATATCAAGCAATACTAGTGGTATGTCAACAAGTGCTGATTGGTGCTGGAATGTAGCCTATGACGTCTTAATCAGAACCTAGCTAACTGACGTTTAATCAAGAAGCAACTTGCAATGACTAGCATAATGTGAATTGTGAGCATATTTTAATTGGTTTTTAATTATTCCTGTTATAATAACGCTACCTAAGCTGATACTAGTGATGGTGATTAGTTAAGGATGAACGGGTCTGACGCAATCAGCTCAGCCTAACATCGTCGATTCCGGTTCCATGAACCGAGTTTATGTGGAAAGGAGCGACTGGTTGTTTAATCGCCAGTCAACGATGCTAATGAAAATTTTGATAACAGTCGAGAATTTAGTGATGGATGGTGTCAAACGAGCGGCGACGGTCCTCGGCAATGCGTTGACCTCGCAAGCCGAAGTTGCCTTTTACTCCTTGGCCCAACCCCGGTCTTTCTATGAACTGAGCGCACCGCTTATCACGGCGCGCCGGCCTGCAAGTGCGACGGTACTTAATTACTTTGGCGCTGATCCGTTGACCGTTTATGCGCCTCAAATAGATGATTTACTCACGACGATTGGGTCGGGAGCTTACGATGCCGTTATTCTCCCGGGAGGTTTACTGACGAGTTTTGCTCCGGCAATCAAACAGCGTTTTCCACGGGTCAATGTCATTGCGTGGATGCACAATAATGTTGATATCTACCTCAATCAGTATTACGTCCAAATGCAAGATGAACTGGTCGCAGGGCTCTTAGCGGCTGATACGGTCGTGACATTGACCGATTATGATTGGGAAGGCTACTCACGTTTTAACGCCCATACGGTCAAGTTCTATAATCCACCGACCATGCAAGCTCATGGTCAGCAGGCCGACTTGGCGCAACATATCATTGCCTACACTGGTCGTATTGACCTGCAACATAAGGGGCTCGATTATTTGTTGACAGTTGCGCGAGCCTTGCCTGCTGATTGGCAAATTGCAGTCGCGGGGACTGGTCCCGAAGACCAATTAGCGACGTTCAATCGGTTGATGGCTGAACTCGATGTTCGTGACCGCATTATTTATCGGGGTGCGCTGAAAGATACTGAGTTACGGGCGCATTATCAACAGGCGAGTGTCTTCATGATGACTTCGCGTTGGGAAGGGATGCCATTAGTTATGGGGGAAGCGATGACGATGGGGTTACCGATCGTCTCAATGTGGAATACTGGCTCAGCCGAGTACTTGCAGGGTGGCCAGTACGGTGTGTTGACTCCGGCCCGCGATGTTAATGCTCTGATTACTGGCTTAATGCCACTGTTAACTGATTTTGACTGTCGCGCTGAATATGCCGCGCGCGCTCGGCAACGCAGTCATGACTTTACCTTGAGCAAGATTGTCCGGCAGTGGCTGGCACTATTGAATCGCCAATATGTTCCGCAAACGGTCGTCGAATCAAATTGGCCTGCGGATTTGAGTAGTGGGGGACATTAGCCTGTCATAGCGGTCATGATAATCGCTCAGTACTTAGGACCTGAATGGTCGGTGCTGAGCTTTTTTGTCATTGATGGTGGGGATTTTCTTTGGATAGAACTATTATATAAAAGTTATGAATTCTATTAATAAATTTGCAAACGCGTGACAACTTTGATACACTCAATCAAAAGGTCAGCCGTGCCTGACCGCATTGGAGGAGCTTGCTATTGAAGACAACGTGGCTGGCTAGTTTACTAGTCACAATCTTTTGGGGCGCCGTATTGGGGCTCGTTGTAACGTATTTAGGTGGGGCGATGGTCGAGGCTTTGACCGCCACCCCCATCGTTCGTGAACCACTCAAAGCCATGGCGGTGGGTATCATATTGGCAGTGATGAGTGGGTTATTAGTGACAACGCACCATTAAGAACTGTATGCTGGCTTTAAGGGCGCTTAGCCGACCGTTAACAAGCTTGATAAATTAAAAATGATTCGCCTTCTTGTCAGAGGAAGGTGAATCATTTTTTAGTGTAGATGAATCACGGGGTTCAATGGTGAACTAACTGTCCGGAGTGCGTTGCGCAAATGCTCACGATTTGGATAGTCGGAGTAGTTTGAGTAACGTACCGGCAAGTTCTTCACGTTGATGGGCTGGCAGATCACTCAGGTAGTCGAGTAATGCAACAACATTAGGTGATTGGAGAAGCTCGTCGCGAAAGAAGTCCGCTATTTTTAAATTCAGAGTTTCAGCGATTGCGGTCAAACTTTGTAGTTTAATGTTATCGACCTTACCACGTTCGAGTCGAGAAATTAGCGAGATTGAAACATTCGATTGTTCGGCCAATTGCTCGATGGTGATGCCGTGTTGCTGTCGGCGTTGCCGAATGATTTTGCCTATCTCGGTTAACATGGGAATCCTCCTTAATCCATTAAGCGTCTTAGCACTAATTTTAGAGGTTTCGCTATGCTTGAAACAGATTCAAGCAATCAGTAGTTCTCGATTAAATGCGGCTTCTCAAATAAACTTGGCAATGGGGCCGGTACCGTCACCCGTGTGGTGCTAAATGGAAGTTGTAGATCCAACAATTGGGCATGTAACATCAGCCGAGGCGCCGACTCCGCTTGCGAGTCGTAAAGTGGATCACCGATAATCGGGTGGTCACTGGCGGCCAAGTGGACCCGTAGCTGATGGGTACGGCCAGTATGCAGGGTCAGTTTAACTAAACTCTGATGGGCGGTTGTTGCACATACTTCGTAGTCGGTGAGTGCTGGCTGGGCATCGGCCGTGTTGACCCAGCGTTTGCGTTTGTCGGTAGCATCGTGACCGATTGGCGCGGTGAAATGCCCAGTTGGCGTGGCAAAGTGACCACGTACCCAGGCATAATAAGTCCGGCGAATTTGCTTGTCACTGATTAAGCGGTCTAGAATCGGGACGACGACCGGGTTCAATGCGACTAGCATCGCACCAGAAGTCATCTGGTCGAGCCGGTGAACCATGTATGGCACCTGCTGAGTTGGTTGGAGTGTGGCTGCTAGGTCATTTAAAATTGATCCGGTTTCACCTGGTTGATTAGGATGCGATTTCACGCCAGCGGGTTTATCAACGACTAACAGATCGCTGTTTTGATATAAAATCGTGGCTGGGGCCGTGGCAGCCGCAATATAGTTCGAGGTCGGAGTCCGAAAGTCACTGGGGATAAACGTCAGCGTCAGGCGATCACCAGTATTGACGAGTTGTGCAATTGACGTTGGTGCACCGTTCAGCTGAATCCGCCGCGTTTGGCGTAACTGGCCCTGAATCCGCTTTGGAATCAGCCAAGTCCGAAGGCAAGCCCGAATCGACTGTTGATTCAAACTAGACGGGATAGTGAGTTGATAAGTCCAGGTCATGAATAAAGCTCCTTTATAACGGGGAAGAAGACGGGCAACGCACGGAAACCACTAAAAAAGTCTGGAACGTATCCAGACTTTTTTGTTAGTCTTCTTTTTTAGCGGCCGGCTTAACGATCAAAACGTCACAAATTGCGTTGCGACTGACGTAGGTGGTTACGGAGCCGACCATCAAACGTTCAACGGCAGATAAGCCGGTTGAACCAATCATAATTAATTCATTATGGTGGTCAGCGGGAAATTCACGCGCGATAACCGTTTTGGGATTACCAAAACGAACATGGACATCAACGTCGGTCACCCCAGCGTCAATCGTTTGTTGCTTGAGTTCTTCCAAGCGCTTTTGAACGTCTTCCGACAACTTGTAGATGACATCACCACTGACCGCACCGCCGTACGTGTCACTAAATTGGTTGACTTCCAACACGTTTAAAATGTCGAGATGGGTCTTGTTACGCTTAGCGACTTCGATGCCCCGCCGAAGAACTTCGTCGGTAGCCTTGGAGCCATCAACTGGTACCAGGATATTTTGATATTGTTGTAACATAATGGTTACCCCCGTTTGATATGGCTAGTTAATAACTATATTTTAGCATTAATTTTCAGCAATGTAAGCATTTAAAATCGATTTATGATTAGGTACGTTTAGCTGGAGTGTCTAAGTAGGTAGCAATTGAGTAACAATAGCAAGGAAAGCATTTTTCGAGGAGTATTAGCACCAGTGATGATTATCTGCGAGTGAAGAGATTGGGATTGATGTAGCTGTTATTACTCAACTTTTAGCAAACAAATACGTAATTATGAAGTATGTACTAAGGAAATACCGACTAATATATTGAGATACGGTTGTTTGAATGTTCTAACAATAGTGGATAGTTATGGTGTTATATTTTGCAATTGTGACGTCTCAAAACGATGTCACAATAACATTATATGTTTTGTTAATCATAAATATTAACAGTGAGTAGTTTATTTAGGCTATTAAAGTGCTGGACTTTTATTTTACGCAAATTGGCAATCGTAACGGGCCGTGATAAGGTTTAAACTAAAGTTGATATGTTTGCTTTACGTAAAATGTAAGTATTTATAACTATAACGAAGAAAAGAAACTTGTTTGTTGTTAGCATTAAAACATCTGAAATCTCTAAAACATGAAAAAGATCGTCAATGTAAGCGTTGACATATCGAGAATAGGGTGGTTTAATATTGATGTAGGTTGTTATAACAACATGACAAGTCGTGGAGATAAAAACAAAATGGCTAGTTCAAAAATTGTTCCACTTTATCAGAGCATGCTTAATGATTTGATTCGTCAGATTGAGTCTGGTGAGTTGGTAGAAAATGCTAAGTTACCATCAGAGCAGAAACTTGGTGAAAAGTATGATGTTTCCCGGATTACTGTTAGACGCGCACTAGCAGAGCTGGAAAATAAAGATTATATTTACAAAAAACAAGGACAAGGTTCGTTTGTAAAAAACAAAGAGGACATTGATTTAGGTATTCATTACCTAGATGTCCGCAAAGCAATTGAAAATATGAATGCTGTTCCAGAAATAAGACTTGAAGCGTTTAAATTGATTGTGGATGGTTCGGAGTCTGATGTTCGAAAAGTAATGGAAATAAACTCCGATGTTTATTTGTATTATCTACGTTATATGGTTTATGCAGATCATCGACCTGTCTTCCATGAACAAGTCTATTTACCTTTTGAGCGCTTCCCACGTATTTTTAACAGCGAGATTGTTAATAATGATTTGATGCCTTTTTTGGTTAAAAAGTATGGACTAAAGGCTAGTTTCTTTTCACATACTCAACCTGCGTTAATTACTAAAAGTAACCGGAAAGAATTTGACTTAAATGTTGGCGATCCAATGATTTATATGCAGACACGTGGAATAGAAGAGAAAGAAATAATTTACTATAGAAAAGCAGCCGTGGTAGGAAATCTGATTATGTATATCGTAGGTTAATTACTATCCGCTGTGAATAGAGGGATAAATATGAGTGAACCAAATATTGTGCTTACAAGAATCGATAACCGACTAGTTCATGGACAAGTTGGTGTTGTTTGGACTTCCTCTGTTGGAGCCAATTTATTATTGGTTGCTAATGATGAAACTGCCAATGATCAATTGCAACAAGAGCTGATGGCAGCAACTGCTGAAACATCTGGAGTTGGAATTCGATTTTGGACAATTGACAAGACTATCAGTACTATTCATAAAGCAAGTCCGCGACAACATATCTTTTTGGTGATTCGCAATGCTCAAGATGCTCGTCGATTAGTAGAGGGTGGTGTTCCAGTAAAAAATCTGAATCTTGGAAATATGCATTTTTCGAAGGGAAAGGTCCAAGTAACCAAGTATACTTATATGGATGATCAGGACAAGGCTGATTTAAAATATTGTGCGGATCATGGTGTGAATGTTTATGTTCAAGAAGTTCCGGAAGATAAAAAACAACCTTTGGAAGAGGTGATCTAGATGCAAGTCACCTTAATTCAGGGTCTCCTGATTGGACTATTTGCTTTAATTGCAGGTATTGATTTTTGGCTAGAGGGCTTGTATATATTTCGACCAATGATCGTATGTACAGTGACTGGTGCTATTTTAGGTAATCTGACTCTTGGTATTATTGCTGGTGGTTTAACAGAGTTAGCTTTTGCTGGGTTAACACCAGTTGGTGGGACACAGCCACCTAATCCAATTATGGCAGGAATTATGACAGTCGTATTGGCGTATACCACCGGAAAAACACCTTCAACGGCTATTGGGTTGGCACTCCCATTTAGTATTTTAATGCAATATATCATTTTGTTTTATTATTCGGCGTTTTCAGTCCTTACTAAAAAATTAGATGCATATGCGGCGAATGTTGAAACTAAAAAATTCACAAGATTAGCGCTGTTACCTACAGTACTTGTTGCATTAACATATGGTGTGATTGCTTTTCTGTGTGTTTATGGTGCTCAAGAACCAATGAAGGCATTGGTTAATTCTATGCCCGTCTGGTTAAGTCATGGCTTTGAAATTGCAGGTAATATCTTACCCGCAGTTGGATTTGGATTGTTGCTTAAAAGTATGTTAAAAGCTGAATACGTCCCATATTTATTACTTGGTTTTACAGCGGCGTGCTTTATTAAGTTTGGTAATTTGATGCCGGTTGCGGTAATTGGGATTTCACTTGCTTTTATTGAGTTTTATCACAATAAAAAACAAACCGATAACGAGAAAAAACTTAAATCAATGATTGAAAGTGCCAGTGGAAACGGAGATGATGGCGATGGCATCTAATTCACCAATATCAGAACGAGGTAGATTAACGAAGCATGATGTACGAATGCTTGGTTGGCGATCACTGTTTAATCAGTCTGCAATGAACTATGAACGGATGCAGGCAGATGGTTGGACATTGGCAATGTTGCCATCACTAAGAAAAATTTATGGTAATGATAAAGAGGGCCTAGCTGCTGCTCTTGAATCAAACTTGCAATTTATTAACACTAATAATTATGCTGCACCGCTGTTGATGGGTTTAGAAGCATCTCTTGAAGAACATGGCGAAAAAAGATCGACAATTGACGGACTGAGAATTGCATTGTTTGGTCCATTGGCTGGTATCGGGGACGCGATTACATGGTTCACAATCTTACCAATTGTTGCTGGAATTACAGCGTCTTTTGCTAAACAGGGCAGTATTCTTGGCCCATTAGTTTTTTTCCTAGTCTATTTAGCAATGTTTGTAGCACGGGCGCCAATTGCATTATTGGGATACAACGCCGGCACAAAAGCTATTTCAAAAATTCGCGAAAATTCAGGAATCGTATCACATTGTGCTAGCATTCTGGGGTGCACTGTTATTGGGGGATTAATTGCTACTTATGTACAAATTGCGGTTAAAACAAAGATTCCAGTTTCAGCAGGGCATACGATTGCAATTCAAACACAATTTTTTGATCGGATTTTCCCTAATTTATTACCATTAGGGTATACCTTCTTATTGTATTGGCTATTAAAGAAGAAAAATGTGAGTCCCGTAGTCTTAATATTAGGAACATTTATGTTGGCAATCCTTTTCTCATGGATGGGGGTTCTTTAGAATGAAGATAATAGTTAGTGGACACGGAAATTATGCAAGTGGACTACAATCAACAATTCATTTGTTAGCAGGTGATATTGCCAATATCGAGTATATAGATTTTACTGATAACATGGATGATATTCAGCTTAGTGAGCGATTTCAACGTGCTGTAATTGGTGAGAATAATGTTGTCTTTATGTGTGATTTACTAGGTGGTACGCCATTCAAGGAAGCTGTTAAGTTAAGTCAAGTGAGTGAAAAAGATATTGCGGTTACAAGTGGTTGCAATGTTGGTGCATTGCTTGAAGTGGGTTTTGAGCTTACAACATATTCAGCTCCGGCTAAAAAATTGGCTGAAAAATTAGTTAAAATCAGCCAGGTACAGACTAAAGTTTTTCATCATCAAGCTATTCAAGTTGATGATGGGGTAGAAGGTATTTAGCGAAATATACAGATTGTCCGATTAACAAGTTATCTGTTGATCGGATTTTTTGTTTGGAATATGTTATTTTGAATAGAAAAAGTGCACATTATAAATATTTTGATGAAGATAAAGAATTATGACTTTTTTGGTTACAGAGTGTTTTTTTAAAATTAACAATTGTGAGTGAAGTCTATTGGATAACCAGCTATCTTTAATTAGTTTCAAGTGTTTAAAAGTGAAGTTAATTTTAACAAAGTTAATATTATCAAGGGATTTAGGCAAGTAACGATACTAATAATGATAACTAACTGGTAATTGGTTAATAATTTAAAATGATAACGGTGTCAATCAATTGATATTAATAAAATAATTCGAAGCGATCTCGTTTGAATGTCCCTCTTCGACATGCTAATATTATTCTGTAATAGCAGGTGCTACAGGGGAATTAAATCGGTTGTGCTAACAGCTAACTCACGGAAAGTTTGGGGATTTTAAAATTGAAAATTGGAATGACAAAAAAAGTAGTAACTTCATTATTGCTAAGTACCGCTTTGCTGCCGATGTTGAGTGGTAAAGCTGATACGGCAAGTGCAAATCAAAAACCGGCAGCTGCGACTAAGGGAAACAGCGCTGCTTCAGCTGCAAGCCAACAAGTGACCTTAAGTGCTGGCAGTCAGACGGAAACGACAGCGGCCGGTGCGACTGACCAATCAGTTGCCAGTGACGGTGCCAAGACTGACGATCAAGCTGAATCGACCAGCACGACGACGGCTACTACCAGTGCGACAAGTCGTGTCACAGTGCGGGCAGCCAGTCAAGCCGCTAAAGCTGACAGTACAGGACCGCAAAGCCAGTCCTCCGCCAGTGAAGCTGCCAAGGATAACGCGGCTGCTAGTGCTACGGCGGACTCCACAACTAGTGCTGTTGATCAACTTGATAAAACGGCCAAAGCTAGTGCAGCCACGAGCCAAGCCAGTCACAGTACGACTAATGAGACGGCTAAAGCCAGCGCGGCCGCAAGTCAGGATAGTCATGTCACTACGGACCAATCCAGCGTGACTGTGACGAGTGAAGTAGCCAAATCAGCCGCATCGTCAGCCGCACCTAAGCAAGCGACTGAGCAGGCGGTAGCCGCGAAAATCTCACCAAAGATTGAGACGGCTGTGGCGGCTGATGCGGTCCAGTCATCAGCGATGATGGCACGGTCCACGCGGGCAATGACTAGTCAGGAAATCTTCCTGAGTCAGATTAAAGCGGGGGCAATCTCTGGTTGGAACAAGTATCAAGTCTTGCCATCAGTCACGGCCGCACAGGCAATTCTGGAAAGTGGTTGGGGACAATCACAACTTGCAACTCAGGGAAACAACTTATTCGGTATCAAGGGAAGTTATCAAGGGCAATCAATCTACTTCCCAACCCAGGAATGGAATGGCTCACAATACATTACGATTCAAGACGCTTTTCGGAAGTACCCGAATTGGTCAGCTAGTGTTGAAGATCATGGCGCCTTTTTGGTTGTCAATCCGCGTTACAGCAATTTAATTGGGGTTACCGATTATCGGCGCGTTGCCAGTCTCTTGCAACAAGACGGCTACGCAACCGCGCCCACGTACGCGAGTTCGCTGATCAGCATCATTGAATATAACAAGCTACACGAGTGGGATCAAGAAGCGCTCAGTGGTCAGGCAAGTGGCGGAAATGATAATAACCAAGTTCAGCCTGATCAAGACGTCACCCCAACCAGTGGTACACATAAGTTTACTAAGACAACGACAATTCACAATGCGCCGGACGCCACGAGTGCCGTAGTGGGTACTTACAACGCTGGTGAAACAGTCAATTACAATGGTAAGTTAACGGTCGGTAATGCAACTTGGTTACGCTATCAGTCCTATTCTGGCGTATCACGGTATGTGATGATTAGTCAAACAACAACTAATGATAATAATAACCAGGCGACAGTTACGCCAGCTAGTGGGTCGTATAAGTTTACCGCAAAGACCAACATTCGATCAGCTGCAAGCAAAACGGCTCAAGTGGTCGGCACTTATAATGCTGGTGAGACGGTTTACTATAATGGCAAGATTACCACGGGTGGGACAACTTGGTTACGGTATTTATCCTATTCAGGCGCTCAGCATTACGTGGCTATGAGTGGTGATGAGGTTGGTTCTGTGGCTAAACCGGACGTGGTTGCAACCAGTGGGTCGTATCGTTTCACGAAAACGACAGCAATCAAGAGTTCACCTGCAACTAGTGCGACAACGGTTGGGTCTTATAATGCTGGCGATACGGTCTATTACAATGGTAAGGTGACGACAAATGGTCAGACTTGGTTACGTTACATGTCTTACTCAGGTGCCCAGCATTATGTGCAAATTAGTGGTGAGAGTACGTCGACCAATGTTGATAAACCGCAAGTAACGCCTCAAAGTGGTAGTTATCGCTTTACGCAAACAACGGCGATTAAGAATACACCGGCCGGAAATGCCCCAAGTGTCGGTACCTATAGTGCTGGTGATACAGTCTACTACAACGCTAAGGTAACGGCTAACGGCCAGACTTGGTTACGGTATTTGTCTTATTCGGGCGCCCAACATTACGTAGCGATTAGTGGTAATGCCGCTACCGGAAATACGACGTCTAAGCCGGTAACAAACAGTCAAGGGGCGTTCCGCTTCGTAACGACGACTAATATTCGTACGGCGCCAAGTACGCGCGCAAGCGTTGTCGGTGAATATAACCCAGGTGAAACGGTTTATTACAATGGGACGGTTCAAGCTGAGGGTTACACGTGGCTCCGATATCTGAGTCGCTCCGGTGCAACGCACTATGTTGCTAAGCTTGAAGGCTAGGCATATTAGTTGTTCCGGCGTCCAAATGGCTTTATACTAAGGATATTGAAATGGAATAGCGATTACGACCGCTATTAATGTTTCGGCAACCTAGTTGGCTTCGGCTGACTAGGTTGTTTTTTTACTCGGTTTGCAATCGCTTACATTGTATGCTATATTGGATTTATCGGAAGAGTCACAGGTCAGTATCAAACTGTTACCCAATTGTTGTAACAAACCCGTCAAGTGATAGCTAGTGCAGTATAGCAGCGTTTCCGCTAATTTCGGATAACTGACTGGCCCAACCTCCATCTATTGATGGCACTGTTATGTCCACGGAGAACGGATTGCCGCCAATCAAACGTTCACGGATGTGGATAGTGAATCAGTCATCTTGTGGTGTGAAGAATGCCACGCCAAACTTTTTGTATGATTCTTCCAAAAAATGGGCTCACATTGTGGGTCCTTTTTTCATCTTGCTGTATGATTAAAGTAACCTAAAGCTGAAGGAGATTTTAAAACATGTATTATGTCGCAATGAAAGATCATGAGATTGGCCGTAACTTGGCAACCGAACAATATTTAATGAATAACGTGGATTTCGATGAACCATTAGTTTTGTTCTACTATGAAGAACCGTGCATCATTGTTGGTCGGAACCAGAACACCCTTGAAGAAATTAATGCCGACTATGTCCGGGAACATCACATTACCGTAACGCGGCGTCTCTCTGGTGGTGGGGCTGTGTATCAAGATCTTGGTAACCTCTGCTTCAGCTTTGTGGTGGATAGTGACAGTCAAGAGTTTGGCGACTTTAAGACATTTACCAAGCCAATCATTGATGCGCTTCACGATATGGGGGCGACGACAGCGACGGTCAGTGGTCGCAATGATTTGCTCGTTGATGGTAAGAAATTCTCCGGTAACGCCATGTATTCACGGAATGGCAAGACGTTCTCCCATGGCACTTTGATGTTGAATGTTGATTTAAACGTTGTCCCACAGGCGCTAACAGTCCCGACCGACAAGATTGCTTCCAAAGGTATTAAGTCCGTTCGGAGTCGGGTCACGAATTTACGGCCTTATTTAGCGCCAGAATATCAGAATATCACGGTGCCAGAATTTCAGGATGCCCTGTTAAAAGAGTTGTTCCATGTTGATTCGTTGGATCAGATTGCGGATAAGGAATATCACGTGACACCTGAACAACAAAAAGCTATTGATAAAATTTACGAAGACTATTATGCTAATTGGGATTGGGTTTACGGTAAATCACCGGAATTCTCGGTTAAGCGGCGTCAACACTTTGATATGGGAACCATTGATGCGCGGATCTCGGTTGATGACGGCTTGATCAATAACATTAAATTTTATGGTGATTTCTTTGGTAGTGGCAACGTTCAAGATATTGAAGCCGCCCTTAAAGGTGTGCGGTACGACCATGAGGCCATCGCTAAAGCGCTGGCAGATATTGATTTAAATCAGTACTTCACGGGAATTGAACGGTCAGCCGTTATTGACTTAATTGCCCAATAATAGGAGTGATTTGTTGAAACTGACTCGCTTAGTTGCATTTGCGTTTGTGTCCTTTTTTTGTTACGGTATCGTCAATTGGATGATGTCGACTAGCCATTTTCACCTGCAGGCAAAAAATATTTCGGTAGCGGAAATGTGGCAGGGGTTGCTGATTGCCCTAGTCTTATATTTTCTAGGCGTTCTAGCAGTGTATATTAATCGTATGCTGGGTTTTTACGTCCTAGGGTTAGTTGTACTGATATATAGCTTAGGACTTGTCAGCGCCTTAATGTCGGGCTATCAGAGTACGGCTGGCATGGAAATTAAACTGGCGTTAGAAGTTATGGGTGTGATTGGATTGGGAATCAACTTTTATACGTTGGTGTTACTGACTCGCTGGCGACGTGCAAATTAACGAAATTGAATAATGAATGAGGGATAATGTTTTATGCAACGAAACGTACAAGCTTTTATTGATGATGTTACGGCTGACAAGGTTACGCAGGATAGCTTGACTGGTACCTATGCCAAACTAGCGACCAAGGTTAAGCCTTGGCTGGCGAAGCTGGTAGCGGCACTCAATGCCGACCAGCTTGCCCAAGTGACGCTGACGGCTAAGCATGAGCCAGCTATCAGCTTTCGGTTGGAGACGAGTGTTATTAATTTGCCACTGGCTAATCTGACCGAAATTGGAAAGGTTACGGCGGCAGAGGATACGCTGCCAATCAACGTTTACATGATTGCAGAATCCGATGCGTTACCGTCAGGATTGCGAATTGATGAGCTGGGAAGCGTTGCCGACGTGCTCGCTGATCAAGCCAACGCTGAAAAGTTATTAACCGATTGGCTGACGGCTCAGACTGATCGCTTAGATCAGATCACGGCGGCGGAAGCTTAAACGTAATCTTTACGAGTTAATTACTAAATCTTTACATGACTATGGTAAGGTAAGAATTGATATTGGAGCCAAGCCAAAATCAAAATACCAATGGAATTGAGTGTGTCGTTCATTAAATCGAACGGGATACTCAATTTTTTTGGTTGCGAAAAGTTAAGTACTGCGGCCCAACTGTGGTGAGTAGGAGCCACGAATTTTGTGGCGGTGCGACTTGCATTTTATCAATGAAGATGATATGGTAGTCCATGCGATGAGTCGATAGAGTCAGATCGTTAGCAATAACGGTTCCGCGCGAGCGGCTAGTGACTAATATTGATAGCGGGGCACGTTTCTCTGACGTATTTCAGAGTGTCTGGGTCACTGACATTGTGGAGTGTCACTCCCGCTGGTTTTACCAGTGCCGCGATGAACGCGTGTTAACCATTTTCGGATGGCTGACACGCGTTTTTTTTGCGTACAGATCACGCATAAGACTTTCATAGGGTGGACTATTCGGCAAAAGCGGTGGTCGACTGGATAGTCGTAAAATAAAACGGACGGCCATCAGGATAAGATTATCCCGGCGACCGTCCGTCAATGGACTGAAAGATTAGTCCTCTTCGTTCATTGCAGCTGCTGACTCGGTGTTAGCAGTTGCCCGTTGCATTTTTCCAAGCACACCGCGGGCGATTGGGCCGACGATGATGAGTTGGAGTGGTAATGCAACAATCAAGTTAAAGATCCAAGTGTGACCGTAAGTCGCTAAAACGTGACTTCCGGACAATTCACCTTCCACTGCAATCCCGAAGAGGGACATGCAAGTTACCATGCCAAGAACCATCAAGACGGAGATGGTAATCCCAATCAAGACAACCCGTTTGCGCATGTAATCATTAATGATATATTTGAAAGCTAATCGTTTGGCAATTGGTCCCACGACCAATAAGTCTAAAATGATGGCAACGAATAAACCGAGTGGGTAGCCACTAAGGATTGCCATTACTAACCCATTGCTGAAACCTTGAGCAAGGGTAACGTTATAGGCGGTCATCACAAAGACCATTAAACCGGCCATAATGGCGGTAAAGACAACTTCTTCTTTTAAATTACGTGGCATTCTATTCACACACTCCTAGTTTTTTTGTATCGGTTGATTACTATAGCATGCGAAGGGGGCCTCACATAAGTAACAATTTGATGACAAATTATGAAACGGTTACATTGTTAGCCTGTTTTGGGCCGTAGTCGGGTGTCATTTACGATATACTTATAAGGGGCAGTATGATGGCAAAATGAACTTTAAAGAAATAAGGTTGTGGAAACAGCTTTCAAGTTAACAAAATTCATTTCTGCTGATGCCACGGTTGTTGTTGAGGAGATACGTAGTCAAGAAAAGGATGGCACAATGAATCTTAGGTGCCCAAAAATGGACCAACTGAGCCAAATATAATTTAAAGTTAAATTTCGATCCAGAACAGGTAAACGTTGGTAAAGTGAGACAACATAGCGTATGCTGTAGTTAGCATCAGACAATTAATCTTTGGGGAGTTGATTATCTTGAAAAAAATGTTAGTTAGTTCAGCCGTGATTGCTGGGATCATTGCGCTGGGAGGCGGTTATTACTTAGAAGCCGACCATCAGTCTAGTCAGTCGCGGGTTAGTGAAACACAATCAGTTGTGTCAAAGACTAAGGCTAAAAAAGACGCGTCATCTTCAGCAAAGTCGACGAAGCAATCGACAGCTGCTAAATCGTCGTCAACTAAAGCATCGTCAGTTTCCACAACTTCAGCTAATGAGTCACAATCCGAAGCTAGTGCAACGACTAGTCAGGGTAGTAAGACAGCTACTGCAGCTAGCTCGCAGGGACATTCAAATACCACTGCAACTAGTCAAACAACTACCGGGCAGTCTGCATCCGCGACCTCATCATCAACTAGCGGCCAGCAGACGACCAATCCACAGCAGTTAACAGCTAGTCAGATTAATGATTGGGCTTGGCAACAAGTGGCTAAGGACTATCAACAAACAACCGCCAATAAGCAAAACTTTGTGTTTAATCAGTATCAAAGCGGTGGTTTAGTTTACGTGGAAGTTTATGAAAATACCAACGCCGATGTCGCACACTTAGCGGGTCGCTTTCGGATTAACGCCCAAGGTCAATTGGAACAACAGCAGTTGGCTAAGGGGAACGTATGGCAAGTTGTTGCAACACAGCCATAATGGCGTCGTTTAGCAGGTTATAATTGAAAAATAGTTATTGCCAATTGGGTGTTCAGCGGGTGTCAATTTTGAACACCTAATTTTTAGTATCATCATGGTCAATTTGGTAGCTTGATTCAGCTGTTATCACGGGTAAGTGCCGGCAAGGCCCAAGGTAAGGTATGACAAGCTAGCCTAGTGATGCCTCAGTAATTTGACCAGGATATTGTAACCGCCTTCTTGCTCATTGTGACCAAATACGGCATACTGAAAGTAGTTCATAAAGATTGGTGGCTGGTTTGATGGCAAAAGAGAAACATGAAATTTATGACGAACAGGATAAGCGACTGGGCCGCTTGATTCTGAAAATACTGGGGATCGTCGCGATTGTCAGCGGCTTAGTGGGACCGTTCATTTACTTATTGAATGCAAACTGGGGCCGTGAGCTAGGAACCTTGGCCGTGATTTGTGGCGGCGTTGCGATTTGTCTGGGCCCTAAAGGTCGAACTGCAGGGGGCCAGTGGTTAGCCCTCTTGAAGACGCTGGGGTTGAGCATTTTGATTTTAGGATATTTTGTGATTGTCTTGAAATTATTGGGATAGCTAGGCAGTGTCGAATGCGTTTCTGTAAAAATGGTGGTCAGGATAATGCTGGCACCATTTTTTATTGTGCTGAAATAAGATTGGGGCTTGCGCTCCTATTATTATGAGAGTAAGATGAAAATATCATTAAATAACATGTTGATGAGAAGAGTAGTCAGGTTATACCTTTGACAGGGAGCCGTGGGGAGTGTAAAGCGGTAAGGTAGCGCCTGATGAAGATGAACTCGGAATGCCCAGTTGCGGTCGCAAGGCTGTACTGGCGGGACTGGCCGATACTCCAGTGAGTCAATAATGACTTGATGAGTTTAACGGGGTGACCCGTAATTGAACTTGGGTGGTAACACGCGACCGGCGTCCCTTGAAGATGGCGGCTTTTTTTGTAGTCATTTTTACACTGGCGTCTCTGTAGACTGCCCGACCATAACTAGATTGGATGGGATTGAGATTATGACAAAACAAGCTGAGAAATTACACATTGAAACGCGGTTAGCACAAGCTGGTAATCGGAGTGATGATGAGAAGACCGGGGCAATTTCGGCGCCCATCTACTTGTCGACAGCATATCGACATGCTGGTTTAGGACAATCTACGGGATTTGACTACCCGCGCGAGGCCCAACCGACCCGCTGTATTTTGGAACGAGTGCTGGCAGAGATGGAACACGGCATCGCTGCGTATGCGCTGACTTCTGGCATGGCGGCAATCCAGCTCGTTTTCACGCTTTTCAATAGTGGTGACAAAATTATTGTGTCTGATGACTTATACGGGGGTTCGTACCGCTTCTTTGACCTCTTACACGACCATTATCATTTGGATTTTGCTGTCTGGGATGGGCAGGATCAAGCGACATTGGCAGCACTGGCAGACGATCAAACCGTTGCCCTGTGGTTGGAAACGCCATCGAATCCAACCATGAAGGTCATAGATATTACGGCCACAGCGGCTACCGCACACGCCCATGACCTCAAGTTAATCGTTGATAATACTTTCTATACACCGTTGATTCAAAAGCCACTGGATCTAGGCGCAGACATCGTCGTTCATTCCGCAACTAAGTATTTAGCCGGTCATAATGATGTTTTAGCCGGTGCAGTGGTAGTCAAGTCGCAGGCGGATGCTGATGCGCTTGAATTTAATCTGGTGACGACTGGTGCGGTCCTTGACCCGTTCGACGCTTGGCTACTCTTACGGAGCTTGAAGACTTTGCCATTACGTTTGCATCAGCAGGAGGCTAATGCGCAGGAACTCGTTACGGTCCTTGAGGCAGATGAACACGTTGAACGCGTCTTATATCCAGGACGTGGTGGAATGATTAGTTTTTATCTCGCTACGGGTACCGACGTCGATACCTTTTTACGAGCATTGAACGTAATCTCGTTTGCGGAAAGTCTTGGCGGTGTCGAGAGCCTGTTAACAGTTCCGGCAGTTCAGACACACGCAGATTTAACGGAAGAGCAACGACAATCAAAGGGG
Organism: Lactiplantibacillus sp. C232; assembly: GCF_023806725.1. Taxonomy (NCBI): domain Bacteria; kingdom Bacillati; phylum Bacillota; class Bacilli; order Lactobacillales; family Lactobacillaceae; genus Lactiplantibacillus; species Lactiplantibacillus sp. C232. The sequence goes on along the minus strand of NZ_JAMSKZ010000004.1, from coordinate 85,261 downwards.
ATCACCGCTAACTTATTGCGGCTATCCGTTGGGATCGAAAATAGTGCTGATTTAGCAGCGGATCTCAAGCAAGCGCTGATCCGAGCAACAAAATAAAGCAAAAGACTTTACTTACTTTTAGTATGTGGTAAACTATAATTATTATAAAGATATTGGAGGCATTTTTCATGGCAACTGCAACTTTAAGCGACGAAGAAATTCGCAAACGTATCAAGACGGGTAAACACATGTTATTCTTTACGGCGGACTGGTGCCCGGATTGCGCTTTTATTAAACCAGTAATGCCCCAAATCGAAGCGAAGTACGATCAATATGACTGGATCACGGTTGATCGTGACGCCAACATTGAAATTGCCCAAGACATGGGTGTGATGGGGATTCCTAGTTTCGTTGGGATTGAAGATGGTCAAGAAATTGGTCGATATGTTGACAAATTCCGTAAGACCCAAAAGCAAGTTGAAGATTTCTTAGATACACTTGAAAAGTAGTTTTGAAAGGCATGACGTTAGCTGATAACTAACCGTGTTAAAACGAGCCAACTCGAGTGCGTCCATGATGGTTAAGCTTTAACCACGATGGACGCGTTTGGGTTGGTTTTCGTTTGGGCTTCTGCTACACTATTAACTATTAATTTTGGAAACGGTGATAAACATGACAACAAATTTATTTGAAGATGTGGTGGTGCGGACGACCAAATTTGGTGACTTGCCCGTATTACACGTGTTTGCAGCTAGTCAAGCACAAACTAAGTTACCAACGATCATCGATTATCATGGTTGGACAAATCAGACAGCGACTGAACTGGGTACGGCTTATCAGTTAGTACGCGCGGGTTTTCGAGTCATTCTCCCGACAGCGTATTTACATGGCAGTCGAAATGATGGGACTGATCTCGATCGGCATCCTGAACATTTTTGGTCGATTGTTGGACATTCAGTTGCGGAATTTCCACAATTAGTCGCGGCCTTAGTGGCTGCTGGAATTAGTGATGCTAATAAAATCGGTGTCATGGGAACTTCGATGGGCGGCATTACCGCTGCCGGTATTATGGCAACGCAGCCCACGGTAGTTGCTGGTGTCTCGTTAATTGGTTCACCAGAACCGGTGGCCTTTGCAACCGATCAAGTTGCACAATTACCAGCGGCATTACAAGCTAAGCTCCCAGCAGAACTAATTGAACAAACTTATCAACAACTGGCGAAGTTTGACTTATCTGAACACCCAGAAGCACTGGCAGGACGACCAATGTTCTTTTTCAACGGTACGGCCGATCAAATGGTACCTTATCAGTATATTCGTGATTTTAAGCACCGTTTTAAAGATGAGCCAGCCCTGAAGGCAACTGTCTTTAAACGCGCTGAAGGTGGCGTTCACCACGTACCTCACAAGATTCAAGAAGCTGCTGTCGCCTTCTTGGAGACCAACATTCTTAAATAATGCACACAGCACCCCCGCTGTTCATAAAACTGAACAGTGGGGGTGCTTTTTATTGCCATCAATACCATAACCGTTGGACACTATGATAGCCTAAATCGCCTAAAAGTAGTGGTTCTGACAGTAACATTAGACAACCGCGTTCCAGTAAGAAAATCGCGAGATTCATCTCATCATCCCAGCGCGCGACCCGTTCGTTGAGCCGGCAGTTGTATCTTGAGCTTGCCTTTAGAGCCAGTGAATTCATTTTGAGGGGGTTGTGGCGCAAGCGGGGAATCCGGGTGAGGAGCCAGGGATAGGCCAGCAGGTCGGAACTGATCAGCCAATAAACGGGGAGACTAAAGGTCAGCTGCCACTGTCCGGTCGGTTTCGCGGTAAGCGCATAGTACGTCATTATTAAAACGGGGAGTGCTGACAGTTCGGCAGTCAGAATATTAATTGCTTTATCTTTCATCATTATTTCACCTTGCTGATTGGTTAGATTAAGCCGATGGATAAGCGTTCAATATTTTCCAGAACAACGGCAGGCTAACACGATTTCGGACCAGTGTCAGGTCATCGAATTTGGTTAGTTAAGAAAATATTTATAAAATAATGATTGTTTACAATTGAATTTTGAACAATTTAGATGTATTCTGATAACCGTAAATGAAAACGTATACAATAATTTTAAAAAGAAGGCATTTACTATGGCAAAGATGATTGAAGCGTCTGTTGCAATGTTAAAAGTTATTGAAGCTTGGGATGTTAAACAGATTTACGGCTATGCTGGTGGATCGTTTAACTCAACCATGCACGCGTTGGATGTTGAGCAAGAACGGCTCCAATATGTGCAGGTACGTCACGAACAAGTGGGGGCCCTCGCTGCGGCAGCGGATGCAAAGTTGACGGGTAAAATCGGGGTCGCCTTTGGGTCGGCCGGTCCTGGTGCCGTTAATTTACTCAACGGGTTGTATGATGCTAAGGAAGATCACGTGCCCGTACTTGCCTTGGTGGGCCAAGTTGCTCATACTAATATGAACTATGATTATTTCCAAGAATTCGCTGAAGAACCGATTTTTAGTGATGTGGCGGTCTTTAATCGAACCGTCATGACACCAGAAAGCTTACCATACGTCGTCGATAAGGCCATTCGGACGGCTTATCGTGAAAATGGGGTTGCGGTGGTGACAATTCCTAATGATTTTGGATATGTTGAAATTCCTGATCTTAATTACGATTCAGCAAGTGTCCCTGCTAAACTGACCGGCATTCCTACTATTGATGATGAACAAGTTAAGACGGTATTAACGATGATCAAGAACGCCAAGTACCCCGTCTTCCACGTTGGTCAAGGGACGCGTGGTGCAACCGAGGACATGATGGCGTTAGCGGAGCGTCTGCAAGTACCGATTATTATCACTGGGTTAGCCAAGGGCGTCATTCCTGATAGTTTTGATGGTAATATGGGAAGCGCTTATCGGGCAGCCTCGAAAGCGGCGGATGAACTGATGGGGATTACCGATTTGGTCGTTTCAGTTGGCGCGGATTATTCGTTCGCACAGATTATGTACACGACTCACGACTTCAAATATGTGCAAATTGAACTGGATCCTGGCAAGTTTGGTCGGCACCATCATTTGGATTTCGGGGTTAATGGCGATGCTAAAGTCTTCATCAAACGGGCCTTGGCATTAAGTGAACCAGCGTCACCGTCGCCATACTACCAAGCGGCTAAAGCAGATATGGCTGACTGGAAACAGTATTTGAAGAAGCTGAGTGAACGGACGACCGATCCACTTGAATACGAACAAGTCTACCAAGAAATCAACCGAGTCGCTGCCGATGATGCAGTTTTCTCAATGGATGTTGGCGACAATACGATTAATAGTTTCCGTTTCCTAAAGATGAATCCCAAGCAAAAATTATTGACTTCAGCACTATTTGCCACGATGGGTGCCGGTGTTCCCGGTGCGATTGCGGCGAAGATGAGTTATCCTGATCGTCAAGCCTTCAACATTGCTGGCGACGGGGCCTTCTCAATGGTCATGCAAGACTTATTGACCGAAGTTAAGTATCACTTACCAATCTTTAATATTGTTACGTCTAACCAAACGTTGAACTTTATTAAATCAGAACAAGAAGATGTGCCGCAACCATACTATGGTATCGACTTGATTGATGCTGATTTTGCTAAGATAGCTGAAGGAATGGGCGTCAAAGGTATCCGTGTTGAACATTTTGATCAACTGCACGCAGCCTTCGAAACTGCGATGACCGAATTAAAGGCAGGTCGTCCGGTCTTAATTGATGCCAAGATTACGGACAAACGGGGGTTACCAGTTGAAATCCTTAATGTTGATCCAGCCAAGACATCGGATGCTTCTGTCAGTGCCTTCAAAGAAAAATATGACGCGAACGAATTGAAACCACTAACCAGTTATTTCAAGGAGTTCAACGTCGAATAGTCAGTGTGAACGAGCCTGCAATCAATTGATTGCAGGCTTTTTCGTTCTAGGATAGGTCAGGAATGATTGTTAAAAGGTTCCGGTTAACTCGATTCCTGTTCGTCAGCCGGTGCGCGTCCTATGCCGACTGGAAGGCATTTCGGTCAATGCTCAGCGGTGAAATTTCACTTAGCAAGCGTCCTTTGCTTGGTTAGTGGAAGACCAGTATTTAAGACGTGGGTTGCGGCTTAAATCTGTGTCCACCGCGTTCCAGCAATTGACGGAAATGCCTGGAAGTCGGCGTAGGACGCGTTTAACCAAGCATGTTTACGATGATTCGAACTTTTTCCAGCGGGCCTAAGCTGGTTGCTTTTGATCTTAAACCGGAACCTTTTAACAATATTTCGTGCAGAAAAGGCTTGGTATCATGCGGATATAATTTTAGGGCGTCATTCTGCTTGGTCTGGGAGTTTTAAAAGCGGATAATGAAGCTAATTCTAGGGGGAGTGATGAGGATGAAGCGACGGTTAATTGCAGCGCCTACGGGTCTTTTATTGGCGGGATGGTTGATTGGCTGGGGCTTGCAAGCAATGCACCAACCGATGGGGACGGCTTGGACGGCCTACGCGTTTACGTTATTGATCTTATATACAATTTTGGCGACGTTTATCACTAGTATGGCGGATGCCTATCAGGGAAAGCATGGTCGAACAGTACCGGAAAAACAATTTTACTGGTACATGTGTACGTTATCAGTCATTTTGACAATTTTAGCGATTTATTGGATGGCACACAATTAGGGGGATTAATGCTAATGCAAGATGAAAGTGATTGGTTAATGCGGCAGTTACATGCGTTCGCAACGGGGTTAGGGTACACGCTTAGTCGTCATAAGGGAGGCACAACTGAGGTGGTGTTTCCGCAAGATCAAGATCAGCCGTTGCCACATCAAGTCGAATTGGCACAACTAATTGACAGAAGGGCCTATGCTCAAGCCGCTCAGCGGTTGTTAGCGTTGCAGTTCGCAATGACGGAAGCTGAATTCTTGCAGCTCGGAATTTGGCTTTATGCGACGCTTAATCAATTTGACGACCAAAGTCTCGCTGCCGGGGGAATTTCACGAACATCGTTGGTGGCGGGATTGGAACAACTGCAACAATTGAAAATGTGATGCTAAGATTTAAGCAAATCACGAATGAATTTGGCAAAAAAGAGATTCAGCTATGACGGAAAAATTAAAAGTCGTGCTCTCAGAATTTAATCCTGAAAGCACGACTTTAATTTAACGCGTGTTCAATTATCGGACCACATAGACGTGGTCGTGAATCAGGTCGAATGGTCGGAAATGAGCATTTAACTTGGTAACGGCCTCGTTATCCTGATAATTAGCGTGGTCCCAAAATTGTTTGGAACCCGTGGCGCCGTATTTTTCGCCAATGACGATCAATGGGATATCGTAAGGACTTTGCCGCATAGCTTGTAACAAGTCCCAATCAATAGTCAATTTGTCCGGTGACCAGGCCATAATGACGTATTTAATAGTTGCGGCGTACTTATTGAAGGCACTGACGGCATCCAACGCTTCAATCGTCGTGACTGGGTGGCGTCCTGTCTGATTGCCAGTTTCGTGTGTCCAATCCTTTGAATCCGTGGTATAAATTGGCTGACCAGGATGGAGACGTTTGAGGCCCTTGGAAATATAGCCGTTACCGGCCATGACTTCCAGAACTGGTGCGCTGCCGGTGAAGTCAGCTAGGTCTTTCAGAAATGGCGCACTGATGTAGGCCCACATCCCATACTGATCTTCGATATAGTCTCGAAAGTTGCGTAGAAGTTGGTCAACTTTTGGGAGAGCGGCTGATAGTTGATTCCAAGCCGCATCACCAGCAGGATCACCCATGGCATATTGCTGATTGATGCGCTCAAAGAGATGGTCCTGAAAATCATCAGGGACTTCTAAGACTGGCAATTGTTGGGGAGCTAAGCCGGCTGCCAGCAAGCGGTCACTTTCCAAGACATTATTGATCAGTACTAGAATTTGGGGATCATCCTTAAATAAGTCGCGGTACTTCATTAACTGTTGAATATACGGGGCACCGGCTTGCTTTTTGACCCGCTTTTTTAATTGTTTTAACTTCTTGGGATTCATAAAAAACTCCTAGTCATCAAAGTGTAAGTCTAATTCTTCTTGGCCGGTCGCATCCGTTGAAACTCGATGCTGGCGACCATGTAAGTAACCATCCATCAACTGAAACAGTTCATAGCGGTCTTCACTGGATAATTGTTCTTGATTAAACGTCAACGGCTTGCCCGATAAAAAGATGCGACCGAGGTCATACTCTTCTTGGTCTGATTTACCTGACAAGTAATCGGTCGTGACGTTGAAAAATTCGGCTAATTTACGAACTTCTAGGTAGGACGGGGTCCGTAAGTCCCGCTCCCAGTTACCGATTTGAGCCGCGGTATTTTGACGAGTCGTCTTGTCTGCGGTCGGCATTTGATTGAGGGCCGCCGCGAGTTGAGCGAGGGTCATTTTTTGCCCCCGACGTAGTGCTCTTAAACGTTCTGGAAACATGTGCTCACTTCCATTCCTTAGATTAACGGTGCGGATAACGCCATGAATTCATCGATGTCCCGCTTGATCAAAGCCACACCAGCTTGCCAGAAGGCCGGTTTGGTCAGATCAACACCGAGGTGTTTGGCAGCTAGGGCTTCGGTCGACATGTTGGCGGTGTCTCGCAATAGGGCAATGTAGCGGTCTTCAAAGTCCGATTGTGTTTTAGCTTGAGCATAGATACCGAGACTGAAAAGGTAGCCAAATGTGTATGGAAAGTTATAAAACGGGACGTCGTCAATGTAAAAGTGCAACTTGCTAGCCCAAAACATCGGGTGGTAAGTATTTAAGGCATTACCATAGGCGTCTTTTTGGGCGGTTAGCATCAAGTCTGACAAAGTATCAGGAGTGACGATCCCGTGCTGACGGGCGGTATAGAAGCGCGTCTCAAACAGGAAGCGAGCTCGAATATCCAGAAACATGGCTAACGGATTTTGCATTTTAGCATCCAATAAAGTTAATTTGGTTTTGGCATCATCGGCCGCTTTGACACTGGCGTCAGCGACAATCAGTTCGGCGAATGTTGAGGCGGTTTCGGCCACGTTCATCGCGTAATCTTGACGCCAAAGTGGCAGATCTTGAATGACGCTGCCATGAAAGGCGTGCCCTAATTCGTGGGCGAGGGTGGCTGTGTCATTAGGTGAACCCGTAAACGTCATGAAAATTCGGGATTCGTGGGTCTCTGGTAGATTTTCCATATAGCCACCAGGCCGCTTATTAGGGCGATTCTCAGCTTCGACCCAACGATGTTCAAGGGCGTGTTGGGCTAAAGCGCCCATCTTTGGACTAAATTGGCGAAAGTTGTTAATGACAAAATCGGCAGCTTGATCGTAAGTTTGGTTAGGAAGTTGTCCCAAGGTTAGTGGGGCTTCAATATCTTGCCAATCTAGTTGATCTTTACCGAGTAACTGGGCCTTACGCTTCAGGTAACTTAGTAAAATGTCCTTGCTGTCAGCGACAACTTGGTACATTGTGTCTAGTGTCGCTTGACTCATGCGGTTGAGTTCTAGTGGTTTCTGTAGGAAGTTCGTCGTACCATGCGCACGATAATTGGCAAGTCGGAAGCCCGCCAAGTGGTTCAACGTATCAGCAAAGGGAGCGGCGTGAGTTTGCCAAGCGTGCTCCCAGTTGCGCATTAATTCGGCGCGTTGGGCGTTCGGCATGGCGGCTGCTAACATGTTTTGAGCTTGACCCGCGGATAGTTGCTGGGTTATTCCGTTTTCATCGGTATAGGGCACTTGAATTTGGCTAACTAACGTGTCGTAGTGGTCACTCCAACCCTGAAAACCGTCGAGTGCTAAGTCATTGATTAGGGCTTCAGTGTCGTCATCTAGGAGCGCTAAGCCTTGCTGACGCATTTCGGTTAAGTTAAAGGCGATGGCTTGTAGTGCCGGTTGTTGCACGAGCGTGTCAAAGGTGGCTTGATCTAACTTAACGAGCTGCTTCTTGAAGCGGGTTAATAAATTGTTTAACTGATTATCAAGTTGATAAATTTGGTTCAGTAGTGGGGCGGCTTTGGTGTCGTCCGCATGTGCGGATTGATAAGCAACCACGAAAACGGTAGCTTGGTCAATACCGGCTTGAATGGCTTGCAGACTGTTGACGAGTTGGGTAAACCAGTCGGCGTCTGGTGTGTCAGCGGCAGCACGCCAGTGAACTAAGGTGTCTGCTGTCGTGGTCAACTGCTGTTTAATCGTGGACATTTTTGCAGTTAGTGCTGGGGAATCAATGCCACCAGCAAAGATACTGTCCAAATCCCACGTTTCGGAATAGTGCATAAAAAGAAGCCTCCTCAATCTGGTCTAGTTATCTTTAATTATAACGGTTATTATGAAGTAGTGGCGAAATTTTCCCGCTCAAAACAGATTTTTGTCTCATCAAGGAGTGAATTTTAATGAAGAAATGGTGGATCACACTGGGGGTACTCGTTGTTCTGGTAGCGGGAGCTGTGATTGGTGCTGGCAGTTATTTTTACCACGTGGCAATTGCCCGTGGTGATAAGTCATTTGTTACGCAGAGTACAAAGCTATCGAAAAAAAGTTCGGTTTATCACCAAAAGTATTGGTATTTACATGCGCGTAAGCAAACTTGGACTATTGAGTCATCGGATCATTTACGGTTGGTTGCTTGGTATATTCCAGTTAAAAATTCTAAGAGGACTGTTGTTTTGGCACACGGATTTGCTGGGAATAAGGGTTTGATGGGTGCGTGGGCGGGGATGTATCATGAACTCGGCTACAACGTGCTGGTTCCTGATTCCCGAGCAAGTGGTGCGAGCCAGGGAAAAGCGGTCGGCTACGGCTGGCTGGAGCGCCGCGACGACTTGCAGTGGGCCAAAACCGTCGTACATAAAACGGCCACAACTCAAATCGTGATGAGCGGTATCAGTATGGGTGCAGCCGGGATGACGATGGCCAGTGGTGAACGGCAGTTGCCACAGATCAAAGCGTACGTCGTCGATAGTCCGTTTACGAGTGCTGATGCGATTATTAGTTATCAAGCGGGGCAACTCTATCATTTACCCGCGTTTCCGTTAGTCAACGTAACCAGTCTCATTACTAAATTACGTGCTGGTTATAGCTTCAAAGAGGCGGATGCAATCGCTCAGATTCGTAAAAACCACTTGCCTATCATGATTATCAGCGGCACCCGGGATGATTTTGTCCCGACTAGCATGGGCAAGACGCTGTACCGCAATGCTCACCAACCCAAGTCTTTATGGTTGGTGAAGGGAGCCGGCCACACCACGGCCATTACTCAGAATTACCAACGTTACAAGCGTCACGTCGCTGCATTCTTGGAACAATACGTGCAGTAATGTTAGCTTGCTTGAATTAGCACTGATTTGTCATGAATCGTGATATTAAGAGGCCGTTTGTTTGATTCCTGTTCGTCAGCAATAATCGTCCGATTCCGACCTCTGGGGCTGGGTGACAATTGCTGGAACGTAAGCCGACGTCGATTTGAGCCCGTGCCCAACCCGCCACGTTCCGGCAATTAGCAGAAATGCCTGGAAGTCGGCGTAGGACGAACTAACTAAGCAAGGTTACGCTAACTCGCACTTTTTCCAGTGGTCCATAGCTGGCTGCTTTTGTCCTTGAAAGTTAGCATCCTAATATCACAAAAGCTCCCAAATCGATTCGATCTGGGAGCTTTTGTGATATTAAGATAATTATGCCCGGTATGGGACCTGGCAAGGTACATCGACGCCATCTTTGAGTGTGATCAGGTATAACTGGTCAAGCACGGCGGGGCCTTGTGAATGACGAGCCCCCCAAGTAGTTAGCAACTGGTTTAGGCGGCTAGCGACTTGATGGTGGTCCGCAACACAGTCTAAGTCTTGTGCGGCCTTAGCTAAGGCTTGTTGTAATTCGGGAATTGCGCGTACTTCGGGGTCACTATAAGCGACATCGATGGCGCGAATTAGCGCAATGGCGTTTTCGTTTTTTAACATGCTACCATCCCTCTCCTGTGATGTGGCGAACTTAGTCCACGTCCTAATTTAAGTATAGCGCTCCTAAATTGAGATTCAAGTTACAAATGTAACCGCTATCAAAAGTAACGGTAGGTCATTATTGTACTTTTGGTATCAGCTGTGTTATATTGTAATAGAAAAATAGAACACTAAGGAGGCCGTTAAATTGAAATTTGATGACAAGGTTCCGATTTATTATCAAATCAAACAGTATATTTATCATAAAATGATTGACGGAACGTTACCACCAGGGGCAAAGTTGCCCGCAGTCCGGCAGCTTGCGTTGGACTTGACGGTTAATGTTAATACAGTTCAGCGGGCACTCAGTGAGATGATTACGGAAGGCACTCTGACGTCCCAACGAGGTAAGGGGAATTTCGTAACGGAAGATCAGGCGCATATTATGCAATTGAGGACTACACTGGTGAACGAGCAATTAGCATTAGCGTACGACCAATTGCACGCACTAAATTTAAGTGACGCCGAAATCGTGGCGAGTCTGCAACAATACATTGCCCAACGAGAGGAGCACAATCATGACAGCATTGACGATTAAGGATTTACGTTATAAACATAATCAACGAATGATTTTACAAAATGTTCAATTAACCCTGGCGCCCAGCAAGATTGTCGGTTTATTAGGTGAAAACGGGGCGGGTAAAACGACCTTGATGCGACTAATTACGGGTAGTGCCAAGGGTCAGGGCAGTATTGTGATCAATGGCGCGACAACTGCCGTAGCCCGTAAGCAGCAGGTAAGTTTCACGGATCATTTGACTGGTTTTAGTGCCGGTATGAAATTACAACAAATCGCGCAATTTTATCAACTTGTTTATCCTGATTTTGACGCCAAACGCTATCAAGAGCTAGTTGACTTTCTGGAACTCAACCAACAACAAAAATTGGGTGAGTTGTCTAAGGGGACCCGCGAGAAATTAATCATTGCGCTGACCCTGAGTCGCAAAGTGGCTTTGTACTTATTAGATGAACCGTTTAGTGGGATCGACAGTATGAGCCGCAAAAAAATTATTAACAGTATTATCAAGTGGACGCCTGCCGAAGCGACATTATTGATTAGTGATCATTATGTCACTGAAATCGCGCCGATTCTTGATGAAATCGTGGTCGTTAAGGACCAAACAATTGTTGTTCATCAGGGTGCAGATGAGATTCGCGACGAACATGGCATGGAACTTGAAGATTATTATGAGAGCTTATATATGGGAGGTGTGACGGATGACAAGTAGTTGGTCACTATTTAAGGCCCTCAGTTGGCCACGCTTTAAGCAAATGAGTTTATTGATTGGTATCGAAGCTTTGGCGGTGATTGTCACTAGTTTGTGGACTGCCATCAAAGGAAACTTCACAGCTGCCACATTATTCTATAATTTATGTGCTTGGATGGCGTTACCTTTAATCGTTGGGTTTATCTTATTGGCAGTTTCAAATGAAAAATTCTTCCGGGCGGGGACGTTCTGGTTATTGCCAATTAGCGATTGGCGACGCTATACGATTAATTTAGTCGTTTCGTTGGTTGATATTGTTTATGTTTGGTTGGTCCAAGTGATTTTATTCTGCTTAACTCTGTGGATTGGTTGGAATGAACTGATGGGAGGCTTAACATCAGCGTCGCTGTTCTTTAGCCAGTTTGATGCGGGTAGTGCCGTGCAGTTCGCACTCGGAACGTTGCTAGTCTTAGTTCTTGTGACGATTCTGATTTGGAGCACGATAACGCTTTGCCATTTTGTTACGAATGCGACCAAGGGCTTTTTACCACGATTTCGGCAACGGTTCGTCAATGTGATTATCACGGTGGTGGTCATTTACGTAGCTTTCCGCTTAGCTAATTTGTTGATTAGCATGGTCAGCTTTCTCTCCAGTCAGCTAGTCAACCAGGGACAAATCGATTCTTTATGGGTCGGTAGTCTCGTCATGTTGGCAGTTATCTTAGTTGAAGGTGTGTTAAATACCTTGATGTTGCAAAAATGGGTTGAGCCAACCTTGAATTAATTTAGTAATCCTAAAAAATCACTCATTCGTATTGAATGAGTGATTTTTATTGCGCATTTTTTAAACGATGGTTGCACCTAAGCTGTTTTTGAAGTGACGCAACGCCCATTCGTGACCAGCGGCGTCAAAACTAGCAACGGCATCCTGATGAATGACGAGTTGGTAACCCAAATTATAGGCGTCAACAGCCGTGTGAAGGACACAAATGTCGGTACAAACACCGACTAAGTGCAGGGTGTCAACATGGCGTTCTCGCAGACGTAAATCCAAGTCAGTACCCGCAAATGAACTGTAACGCGTCTTGTCGAATGCCCAAACATTATCGGCGGCTTGATGATCAGCGTACCAATCTTTGAGTGGCCCATAGAGTTCACGACCCCAGGTACCCCGAACATTATGAGGTGGAAACAACTTGCTTTCGGGATGGTAAGGATCATGCGGGGTATGGACATCGGTTGGCAGTAAGACCCAGTCGCTTGCCGTAGCCATTTGGTTGGCGAGTTTGACGATCGTTGGTGCGAGCGCTTGGCCGGGTTGCCCACAAGTGAGTGCCCCGCCGTCAGCCACAAAATCATTCGTATAATCAATAATCAGTAAGGCTTGGTGACTTGCCATAATAAAGGCCTCCAATATTAGGTTTGAGATTGGTTTTACTGTAAACAACTCTGATGGGACTGTCAATTGTTTAACTAGCGTTGGATTGACTAAATAATTATATTAATGAGATTTGGAGCTATAAGGACAGCAGCTTGCTGAAAGTCTTTTCTGAACAATAAAATATTAATAATATTTTGTGGCCGACCAAGGCGCCAGGTATCGGGCGTTAATATAAATAATTGCGAATGGCGACTTATTAGCCGGCGTTCTGTTTGCTAATTGCTGATTTTTGCCCCAAATTGGCACAGTAGCCGCCGTCCTGTTTTCCCAATCGTTAAACTGAGATTGGGTTATTGTCAGTTAAATATAAAAAGTCTAGCCAGCGTGTTGAGTTCGACAACATACTGGCTAGACTTTTGGTGGGTAAACGAAAGTTGAGTCGCTGGCCTGATGATTATTCTGCTAGTTGATCAGTAATTGCCGTGACAATTTGGTCAGGGGTCAGCTTAAATTCATGCCGCAGTTCATTAGTTGTTTCACGGTCATTAAAGCGTTTGGCAGCACCAAAGTTCAGAACGTGCATAGCGCTGTTGCCATAGTAGCGACTGACTTTTTCACCAAAACCACCGCTGAGACTGGCTTCCTCAACCGTGACAACTAACTGATGGTCGGCCTTTAAGTTGGCCAAAGTCGTCGTATCGGGGTCAGAAATGTCCCGGGGATCAATGAGCGTCGCGTCAATGTGTTGCTCAGCTAATTGTTGTTGCACGGCTGTTGCTAAAGGCAGGAGACTGCCTACACCGAGTAAAGCAACTTGCTGACCAGCGTGTAATGTGTGCATCTTAGTTGCGTCAAAATCAGGCGCTAGAGGTACTGACTGGACGTCATTACTTGGTACCCGGATGGCAACCGGACCGTTATTTTGATGGAGAGCCCAGTGCATCATGGCTTGAAGTTCTTCCTTGGTCGTTGGCGCTAAGTAAGTTAAGTTAGGAATATTACTGAGCATGGCAACGTCAAAGATACCTTGATGAGTTGGATCGCCTGCGTTAATGCGGCCACCGGCAACCATGATCGTAACGGGCAATTTATTGATGCCAAGATCATGGGATAGTTGATCATAGGCCCGTTGCAAGAAGGTACCAGAATGGAAGACGATTGGCCGTAAGCCTTGTTGGGCCTGTCCGGCAGCAAATGTAATCGATTCTTGTTCGGCAATGCCGACGTCAAAGTACCGGTCTGGATATTGGCGAGCAAAGCGTTTGAGGTCATAAGTTCCTGGAACAGCCGCCGTAATTGCCGTGATAGGCGTCTTGGCTGCTAACTCATCGGCTAACGTGGCATGAATGACATCCGTATACGTTTCCTTGGTGTTGGGATGCAACGTCTGACCGGTCGCTAGGTCAAACGGCACGTGCCAGTGGAAAGCTTCTTTATTAGTGATCGCGGGTTGATAGCCGTGACCCTTTTCGGTATGGACGTGCAACACGATTGGGTGGTCAACATCCTTAATTTCCTTAAAAGTCGTTAGCATGGTCTCAAGGTCGTTACCATCATCAACGTAGCGATAATCGAGGCCAAAATCTTTGAACAAGTTATGGGAACTTGTGCCGTTAGTTTCGCGGAGTTCACGGAGATTTTGGTAAATGCCACCATGGTCTTCTGCAATTGCCATGCCATTATCGTTAACCAGAATAATGAGGTTAGACTTTAAGGTGGCCGCGATGTTTAGACCTTCCAATGCTAAACCACCGGATAATGAGCCGTCACCAATCACTGCCATGACATTGCCTGTTTTGCCCTCAAGGTCACGAGCAACAGCCATGCCAGTTGCCAAGGCAATCGAGGTTGAAGTATGACCAATATTGAAATAGTCGTGGGGGCTTTCTTCTGGGGCAGTGTAGCCGCTGACATCATTATAATGAGCGGGGTCAAGCCAAGCTTGCTTTCGGCCCGTTAGAATCTTGTGTGTGTAGGATTGGTGTGAAACATCCCATACAACCTTATCAACTGGTGAATTAAAAATGGTGTGAAAGGCAATGGTTAATTCGACTACGCCCAAGTTAGGGCCAACGTGACCACCAGTTTGACTAACTTTATTGAGTAGGACGTGACGTAACTCGCTTGCGAGTTGTGTTAATTCCGGCAAGGATAATTGTTTCAGATCGGCCGGCTGATCAATGCGTGCTAAAATCGGTGTTTCCATTATCTATCGCTCACTTTCTCATTCATGAATACTTTTATAGATTAGCACCTTAGAGCCACTCTAAGACAAGTGTTTTGTTTCAAAAATATCATAAAAAATGACGCCGACAAGTTGTCAGGCGTCATTAGGTTACCATGGTCACAAGATTGGGGGGCTTGTTGAGACGTTCAGTTGGCAGTTCGACCAATGGTACAACGTTAGTGTAACGGACCCGATGCCAAATAGTGGTGTGGACAGTTGGTCACGTTATTGACATTACTAAACGAATTTAGTCGGTATTGATCGATTGCAAGTAAACTAACTGATCAGTTGAAATTTGTTCATAGAGTTGGTTACCAAGTTCTGAGCTGAATGTTTTATTGGCTAATTGGGTCTGAATGAAGTTATATTCCAACTGGAATGCTTCAATTAGAAGCTCATTTTGAGTTTCCTGGAAATCCCGTTCACCAGATAGGCGGCGATGACGTTCATCATAGGCGCGGCGAACAATCCCGATAGCTTGCTGATTGTCAGCAGTAATCGTGTCGGCTAAATAAGCTAACACGGCCTCATACGGCTTTTGTTCGATCTGTCGCATTTGTTGCCACATTTGCCGATTACGAGTCATGAGCTCAGTTCGACTCTGACCACCACGGGGCCGGTATTGTCGGAACATTTTACGTCGGGCACGAGCTTTTTTGCTGAGCGACCATTTGCTGAGTGTAAACCGGAAAAATAATTTCAAGCGTTCGAAGAAAGTTTGTTGATTCTGCAGACGCGTCTGACTAGCGACGCGCATGTACTTTTCGGCGGCATGGGGCGTGATTTCATTGTTGGCAACCATTTCATCAATAGTGGTTTGTTCAACTTTGAAAGTGGCGTCGAACAAGCTCGCCAGTTGCGAGCGCTTAGGACGACCATCTAGTACTCGTTGGCCGGACAGAATCGCAATCACTTTACTAGTGCCAGCATTATTACCATGGCGTGCTTGCATGAGATCAATAGCGTGAGTTACCATGTCAGCTTTGGCGGTTGCCAATTCATCTTCAGTGACCTTAACAACTTGTTTTGGCAACGTCAACGGTAACAAAAGTGTTGGCACCAGCAGACTAGTTAGAATGACCACTGCGGCAACGAAAATAATATCGTTGCGATAAGGAAAAGCACTGCCATTGAGTGTTAGTGGTAATGAAAAGGCCATCGCCAGCGTAATCGTGCCGTGAACGCCGCTCAGACCCATCACGAATGCATTACGGGTCTTTTCATGATTATCCCACGCGCGAATACGGGCTAAGTCGAAGCGCGTCCAGAGAAAACGGGCGAACGTCATGATTAGGTAGAGCAAGATTCCCAGACCGACTAATACCGCGACTGAACTAGTATCACGTTGCTGTAAGTGGTTGATGACACTTGGCAACGACACACCTAATAACACAAAGACAATACCGTTCAAAATACTAGCCACGATTGACCAAGTCGTTGTCATCACGATTTGTAGCCGGGAAGTGGTCAACCGTAATTGATCGGACTGGACACCATGAATGAGACCGGTGGCAACAACAGCCAAGATACCGGAAACGCCTAATGATTCAGCTAAGAAATAGACGACAAACGGTGTCAGTAATGTGTAGGGGACGATCACAGAAGGTGTATCGACCCGCATGCGAATCAGCATGATCCTGACAGCAACAATGATATAACCGATGATTAGGCCGACGAAGATTCCACCGGCAAAAACATATAAAAAGTTAGTGACTCCGTGCCAGACCGAAAACTTACCAGTGACGATCGCAGCAATCGCTAAGTTAAAGGCCACGATTCCGGAAGCGTCATTGAACAGTGATTCATTTTCAAGGGTCGTCATGACCTCACCTGGAATCGCAACTTTAGTCGTAATCGATGAGACCGCGACGGCATCGGTTGGCGTAATAATAGCGCCAAGGGCAAAAGCAAGTGCCAGCGAAAACTCGGGAATCAGTAAGTGAGTGACCGTACCAACAATTAGGATGGTCACGATGGCTAACACTACCGAAAGCGAAAGGGTCGTGCCAAACTGGTGACTGAGCTTGCGAATGTTGGTGTTTTGGCCATCGTTAAACATTAAAATCGAAATAATGACGAATAGGAAAATTTCAGGTTCCAATTCAAAATTTCGATACAATGGAATCAGAGACAAGATTAACCCAGCCCCAATTTGTAAAAAGGCGACTGGAATTTGATTGAAACGTGCGTAGACGGCGTTAGCAACGACGACAGCCGCGACGAGTAATAAGACTAAGAAAACGGTTTGCAAACCAAATTTCCTCCTAGATTTTGTAAAGTAGTTTAATTTTAACGCAATCATATGAATAAAAGTATTATCTGCAATGATTAATTTGGGGCTGGACCTAATGTTTAAAAACAGACCGATTAGAAGTTAATTATTGAACGTTTTGACCTAAGGTATGTCATTAGCTTGGCGTGACGTTCTAAGTCAGTATAATGAAATTATCAACTTAACTGGAGGACATCGCGATGTTAACAATTGCTTATATCGGCAACGGTAAGAGTGCTAACCGCTATCACTTACCATTTGCACTGAAACTCAAAGATCAAATTAAGGTGAAGACCATCTATTCACGTTCAGGACGTCAGAATTGGCAACCAATTGCGGACGTGCATTACACGACTACGTTAGCAGATATTTATGAGGACCCTGATATTCAGCTCGTAGTTGTTTCAACACCTAGTCATACGCACTATTCGGTAGCTAAGGATGTCTTGAACCATGGTAAGAATGTCTTGGTGGAAAAACCATTTACGGAAACATCAGCGGAAGCCCGCGAACTTTTTGAATTGGCTAAGCAAAAGCATTTGTTTATTCAGTGTTACCAGAATCGGCGCTTTGATTCGGACTATTTGACGACACAAAAGGTCATTGAAAGCGGCGTCCTCGGTGACTTGCTGGAAGTCGAAATGCACTTTGATTATTTCCGTCCAGAGGTTCCAACCAATGTTGACCATTTTTCATTAGATACGAGTTATTTATATGGTCATGCTTGCCATACTTTAGACCAAGTGATTGCATACTTCGGGGAGCCGGATGACGTGCACTATGATGTTCGGCAACTATTGGGAAGTGACCGGATGAATGATTATTTTGATATCGACCTGTATTACGGTGCCTTGAAAGTCTCTGTAAAATCTAGCTATTTCCGCATTAAATCACGGCCGAGCTTCGTGGTTTATGGCAAAAAGGGCATGTTCGTAAAGGCGACTAAGGATCGTCAGGAATACGATCTGAAACATTTTTACATGCCGAATCACGCTGACTTTGGCATTGATCAACCTGAAAACTATGGCACGTTAACTTATATCGACGATGCGGGTCAGTATCACGAAGAGGCAGTCGTTTCGGAAGTTGGTGACTACAGTCGGGTTTACGCCGGCGTTTACGACAGCATCATCAATGGACAACCCAAGTTAGTCAAAGATGAGGAAACGTTGTTGCAAGTGAAAATGTTAGAAACTGGTATTCAACAATGCCGACATTAGCGCTTCTTGCGTGTTGCACTAGCCCAGCTATTGGTACGTGTCAGCTTTAGATTGTTGTTCGGCTACCGGTGTGCGTCCTAGGAGGTTGGTGCCAATTGTTGGCGGTCGGCGCAAGCCGACGCTGGCTAAGCATGTTTACGCAAACTTGAGCTTTTTTCAGTGGGCCTTAGCTGGTTGCATTTGGCCGGTATTAATTCGTTAATATAAATTATGAGGAGGATTATGATGCGATTAGGAATTTTAGGAACAGGCAAGATTGTTCAGGACTTCTTGCCAATAGTGAAGAGCATTCCCGCGATTGAATTGGTGGGATTGCTGTCAACGCCGCGGAGTGTGGCGCGAGCACGCGAGCTGCAAGCCACGTATCGTATTGGAACGGTCTACACAGATTATGCAGCTTTGCTAGCCGATACGACAATTGATACAGTGTACGTCGCTTTGCCGAATTCGTTACATTATGACTATGCGAAGCGGGCATTGCAAGCGGGGAAGAACGTCATTTGTGAGAAGCCGTTTACGTTAGTGGCATCTCAGTTAACGGAACTAATCGAATTGGCAGGTCGCCAAGACTTAGTGTTAATCGAAGCAATTACGAATCAGTATTTGGAAAACTATCAGGCAATCAAACGTGATTTGACCAAGTTGGGCGACTTGAAAATTATCGAATGCAACTATTCGCAGTATTCATCACGTTATGATCAGTTTAAAGCCGGAACGATCTTACCAGCTTTTAATCCTAAGCTTGGTGGGGGCGCCCTGATGGACTTGAATATTTATAATATTCATTTTGTGGTTGGCTTGTTAGGCGCACCAACGCACGTGCAGTATTTAGCTAATGTTGAACGAAATATTGATACATCAGGCATCTTAGTGTTGACCTATCCGAATGTTAAAGTCGTTTGTATCGGTGCCAAGGATTCGACTTCACCGGTACGTTCCACGATTCAGGGGACGACTGGTTCGATCATTGTCAACGGTCCTACTAATACGGTCGAAAGTATCACTGAAATTGCACATGATGGAACGACAACTGATTTAGCGCTTAATCAAGCTGAGCATCGGATGTATGCTGAGTTTGTGGCGTTTGAACGTCTTATTGCTAATCACGATATGGTAACCGTTAAGCGGCAATTAGATCATTCCCAAGCGGTCATGGAAGTTGTTGACCAAGCGTTAGCGAGCGCGGGATTGCAATTGGGCTAATTTCCACAGCTAATTATCAAATTATTATAGATTCGTATTAATGTGATTGAAAAGGCCGACTTCTCATAAAATTAAGAAGGCGGCCTTTTTAAAAGCGGCTATTCAATTGTAGAATCACAATTCGTCACGCTATTTTGTCTGTAGTGTCCCATCTTGAATCAACAGTTGAGTTGTTTTCAAGTGGGCTAAGTTTGTTTGGAAGTTATTTGCATACATGATTGCAAAGAGTGTGTCCAAGACGTAGTCAAATGAGACTTGTGAGGCAAACGTTCCTAGTTTGGCGTTATTCCGTTCGTTTTGTGTGATGACTAATTGATAGGTGGCGAATTGTTGTAGCGGTGAATCGACATTTCCAGTTAAGACGATGACAGGAATATGATGTGCTTGACAGTATTTGGTAAATCGCTGATGAACATCAGTGTTACCAGCGTATGAAATGAACATGGCACAATCTTGTGGTGTCAGGCTGGCAATATTCCAGGCCTCATCTGCATACATTTCGGCAATTTGGGCAAATCGGTTAATTTTAACGAGCTTATTTTGAAAACTGCGAGCCCGTAGCTGAGAGTCACCTTGGGAAAAGAGCATAATATGTCGTGCATTGTTTAGCAAATAAGCAGACTTTGTTAGCACTTCAGGTCTCAATTGATGTTGAGCATTGGCAATGGCATTGGTTTTTAGATCTGCCATTTTTTTGATGATTTCAGTGACTGCGTCTTTATCAGTGAATGGAAAGTTAGCATCAACGTTTGTTGTGGCCTGGGTGTTAATGACAATTTCAGTTGTTAGTGCTCGCTGAAAATCACGAAACCCATGAAACCCTAGCTTTTGCGCTAACCGAATTATGGCAGAATGCGAAGTATAAGTTTTAGCAGCCAATTCTTTAATTAAGATATTAGGCATTGCATCTTGGTGACTCAAAATATAAGTTGCAATGCGTGTTTCGGTAGTGGTAAAGTCAGAACGATGGCTTAATTGTTCAATAAGTTGCATACAATCCCTCCAATATTAACATTGTACGATAAATGATGGGATTGTGCGAAATTCTTAACAATCACCGGGATGTTTGATTGACCTGGTACCGGTTTCACAGGCTACACTAGCGAAGTGTTAAATATTGGCCGGCAATCAATTAAGAATCAAAAAAATAAGACGAAGGTGGAATTAATGACCAATATCCATGACATTGCTCGATTATCGGGATACTCAGTTTCGACCGTCTCGCGTGTGATTAATCATCAAAAGTACGTTGCAGATGATAAGCGGAAAAAGATTGAAGCCCTGATTAAAGAATTGGACTATGTTCCTAATCGGTTAGCACGAGATTTGAGTAAGGGACAAACTAAGACGATTGGGATCGTCTTACCATATGCGAACCATCCCTATTTTGCCCGAATTGTTGATGGGATTGTTAGTGCCGGTTTTGCAAAGGGTTACAAAGTCACATTGTTGCCGACTAATTATGATATGACAGTGGAACGACATTACCTTGAACAGCTTAAGAGCAAGGCTTATGATGCGTTAATATTTACATCGCGTAGTAACTCGTTGGAGGCGTTGGAGCGCTATCAGAAGTATGGTCGAATTGTCTGTTGTGAAGATCCAGGAACGAGTAGTCACTTGGCTGCAGCTTATACCGACCGTTTAGCATCATATATAAGTGCCTTGATGTGGGCCAAGCAACAAGGCTGTCAAAATGTAGGGGTGGTTATTAGTCGGGATAATTTGATCAGTGCCAGTTCTCGGGTGACCCGAATGGCCTATCAAGAAACGTATGGAAAATTACCAGCAGCTAATCTGTTTACTGGTGCGGTCACTTTCGAAGACGGTTATCGTGCGGGGCGCTACTTTGCAAAGCTGAAGCCATCTGTTGATGCCATTTTAGCGAATGGCGACGATATTGGTGCTGGTATTCAGGACTATTATCGGGTACACCAGTTAACACCGGTAAAAATTATTGGACAAGAAAATCTACTTTCCAGTCGACTTATGCAGTTTTCAACAATTGACCATCACTTGGAAGCATTAGGAAAAGCTGCCTTTGAGTTGTCGATTAGTCATGGTCAGAAACACCAATTAATAAAATCAGAATTTATTGAAAGATAGGTCGGAGGAACAGTTATGGTAGCAAAGTTAGCAGTTTTTGATATTGACGATACATTATTAGCAAGTAACAAGACGTTTTTAAAAAGTACGTTGACGAGTATTAAGAAGTTAAAGCAACAACAAATTAATGTTGCAATTGCCACTGGGCGTAATCTGGCGATGGCTAAGGCAGTCATTCATAAGCTTGACCTGAATGATTTTGTGCTTTGCAATGGCTCCGCCGCATTTGCCAACCATCAACAGGTTCATGAACATACGCTCTCGCGTGATAACATGGCAACATTAGTTGCCGCTGCGGATGCGAATAATATTGATATTATTTTTGAGTCGTTAGATGGGTTGCATGCGCACACGCATCTGAATGAACAAACCCGACGAGTACTACACACTTTTCGGGCACCGACTGTTGAATATGCACCAAATTATTATTTGGATAATGATATTTATCAAGCAATGATGTTTTATCCGCACCAGCAGGACGCTAATTTACCGCATGCAGATGAATTCTCATTTGTTCGCTTTGATGTTAACGGTGTCGATATTATTCCCAAAGTGGGTTCAAAGGCGCAGGGTGTCGCCAAGCTGGCCGCATCGTTGAAAGTTGCTCCTGAAAATGTTGTTGCATTTGGAGATAATCAAAATGATCGTGAAATGTTGCAGAGTGCCGGTATTGGTATCGCAATGGGAAATGCTGCACCTGAAATTAAAGCTCAAGCTGATATGACGACGACTGATTGTGATCACGATGGGATTGAAAATGGTCTAAAATCAATCGGTTGGATTTAAAGATGGTAGCAACAGGGGCATATTAGTTGAGTGTGAATTATGATTAAATTGAGCAGTTGAATAACTATGAATGAGCTCATACTTAATTGTTAATCAATGTAGAAAACTAGCGGGGGACGTGTCCTGATTGACTAACTGCGACCCACTAATTGGCACATTGTTTTCATATTTTCCGTGCTACTAATCTGTCATGAGATAAATAACGTCACAATGGTGTACTAATCATCATTGTGACGTTATTTTTAATTTAATTTGTCATGGTAGTCAAGTTCTGTTTTTTAGCAAGTGAGCTGATGGTGCTTCCCTGACCGTAAAGTGATTCCCAGTCAGTTGTAAAATCATTAATGGCAGCACTGATAGCCGGTGCCGAAAGAGCCGTTTTTAGAATGTCAGCACTCATCGTTGCAGCTTGGGCACCCATTTCAAAGGCTGAGTTGACCTGCTGTACGGTGTGGAAGCTGGCTGCTAAGATTTTAGTGTTACTGTTTTCGCGTAAAATCTGGGTCGAAAGCTCGCCGATAACTTCATCGGCATTAATATTCATATTAACCATCCGGTTGTAATAAGGTGCGAGATAATCGGCACCTGCCGTCATAGCTAGATAACCTTG
Source organism: Lactiplantibacillus sp. C232 (assembly GCF_023806725.1). NCBI lineage: Bacteria > Bacillati > Bacillota > Bacilli > Lactobacillales > Lactobacillaceae > Lactiplantibacillus > Lactiplantibacillus sp. C232. The sequence goes on along the minus strand of NZ_JAMSKZ010000004.1, from coordinate 62,281 downwards.
AAACTTCGTATAAATTGCGGTTGCGGTAACATTAATACCAGCAGCTTTCAATTGTTTGATGGCTGCTAATCCAGCTTCATTTGTCGGAATCTTAATATAAACATTTTCATCAACATTTTTAAGAATCGTATATGCATCTTGTAACATTGCATCTGTGGTTTGACCAACGGCTTGAATGTGGAGTGTTGCTTGGTCACCAATGATTTGTCGAACAGCCCGCATATGCTTGAAAAAGTCAATGCGACCTTCCTTCTTAACGATCGAAGGATTAGACGTTACGCCGCTAAGTGGTATGATATCCACGTATTTTTTAATATCTTCAATGTGTACAGTATCTAATAAGAATTCCATGATAGTCACCCCTGTTTTTATTTACAACTATATGATAACCGGTTATGGAAGCGATACCAATAATCTGCAGAGTAATAATCGCTAGAATCCCGTTATAACAGGGATGAGCATCTTTTTATGATTGGAAAATGCACAAATGTGCTAATCGTCCAAATCCAGCACTCTTTGTGCAGTCTCGGCATCCGTAACTAGTGTGTTTAGGACCCCCATTTTTAAGAGCGCTAAGATGGCGGGGGCTTTGGTTAGTGAACGAGCAATTCCGATTGAATTAGGGACGTGTGCTAATTGTGGTAGCGGAATCGCGATTGTGCGATCAAGCAGGTCACCAGTCAGAATTTTGCCATGCTTATCAAAAAAGGTACAACAACAATCACCAATTGCTTGTCGTTCCTTTAAAAGTTCACGGTCAGTATCGGTTAACAGATCGCGCCAACGGCTACTGGTATTGGAGAGTGGCCCCCCAATACCGAGTAGTGCAATATCTAGGTGGTTCCAACAATCACGAATTTGGCGGAAGTAATTGGATGTCAAGATACCATCGCGAATGTATTTGGATTCTTGAACTGCAGCAGCATCTACAAATAAACTGTGACCACCAAAGGTACGTGCTGCATCGTAGACGATACCATTAACGTGGTATGCTGCATTCGATGGGCTAGGACCACCGACTAGTGGTACAAAAGTAGCATCAGTTTGAATAGGGTGCTGCAATTGTCCAATCATACCACTGAGAATTGACCCCCAAGCAAAACCGACAATGTTATTTGGTTTGATGATTTGTTTGAGGTAGAGCGCAGCTTCTGTTGATAGTAGCTGTTCTTTACGCTGATGATTAGCGTGTGGCTCGCCAGCGATGACAACAGCTTTCTTCAAGTGGTAGCGTTGCTTGAGTTGTTCTTCTAAGGCAAATAAATCAGAATTAAAATCATTGATTTTAATCTCGACAATGCCTAATTGACGAGCTTGTTTTAACATGCGGCTAATGGTAGTGCGATAAATGTTTAGCTCTTTCGCAATCTGGGCTTGAGTATGGTCACGCTCATAATATAGATAAGCGACCTTGGCCAGTAATTGTCGGCGATTATGACTCATTTGGAAGACTTCTTTCTAAGAGTGACGAACAAATCCAATAATTATACTTAATACGTATTCTGCTAGTTAAACCTGTCATGGACTATGATTAAATCGGGTTGTTGCTTAAGTTCCAGCACGGCCAGCTTAGTCGATCTGGAAAAGGTCTGATTAGGCGTAAATTCGTTTCGTTAGTATGTTAGACGCCGTTTACACAGGATTCTTAACAAACGTTGAAACGCGGTTGACGTCGATTTGAGTGCACGCGGTCCAATCACTGCAACTGCGAATAAATTGGCTAATGAACGGTAATGACGAACATATTCTATGGGCCACTTGAATGGCAGGTAACCGACTACAGTGAGTGTTAATCGGTTTTGATTGATTGCCTAATTGATTATTGGTTGCACAGATGACTGCTACAAGGCCATACTGTTAGTATGACATACAATGATGTGGCGTGACAAAACAAATTAAATCACTACTAAATAATAAGCTAACGTCATAAAAACCGATTTTTCCAGAAGCTGAGTTCTAGAAAAGTCGGTTTTTGACTTCTTAATTGTTGCTCCAAGCGAAACCAGCTGAGAGTGGATTGGTAGGGGCCTTAAGACAATACTTTTCAAATTACTTGGACTAGCAAACTATATAGATTATAGAGACTGCTCCGTCCGTTCGATAATATCATCTTGGGTTTCTTTGGATAGGCCCACGAAGAAGGCGGAATATCCAGCAACCCGAACAATCAAGTCACGGTGCTTGTCAGGATGGTTCTGTGCATCAATCAAGGTATCCCGTGAAACAATGTTGTATTGGACATGGTAACCATGAAGTCGGTTGAAGAAGGTCCGTAGTAGTGCAACCAATTTCATGCAGCTTTCATCACTCCGTAGAATTTGTGGTGACATCTTTTGGTTCAGTAATACGCCACCAGTGATGTCCTTAGTGGATAACTTGGAAACTGATTTGAACACAGCAGTTGGGCCATCAGTATCCATTGCATGTTCTGGTGAGCAACCTTCGGCTAATGGTGTCCGAGCGTGCCGACCATCTGGTGTAGCCAAAGTGCTGTGCCCTTGACCAACGTTGGCCGAAATAGAAGAGGTTCCTGCGTAACGCAAGCCACCAATAGGGCCGCGACCGTAGCGCGTGTTTTTGTACTTGGCAATTTCATCAATATATGGTTTATAAGCTTCAACAATCAAATCATCAACATAATCATCATCGTTACCATACTTTGGGGCATCATTAATGAGCATCTGCCGAATCTTTTCACCGTCTTCATCCGCAAAATCAGTGGTAAGTGCGTGCCAAAGTTGGGTTGTTGTCAACTTCTTTTCTTCAAAGACAAGTTTCTTGATTGCAGCTAGGGAGTCCGCTAGGTTAGCAATACCAACTTGTAATCCACTGATAAAGTCGTATACCGCGCCACCTTCTTTAATGGTCTTACCACGACCGATACAATCGTCGGTTAAAACGGAGCAGAGAATATCAGGATAATTTTGTTCCAAAGCCAAATCACAACTATTTTCGATAATCACACTTTGTCGTGTCATTTCACGGAGCGCTTTGTCCCAAGCAGTCATAAGTTGATCAAAAGAAGTCATATCAGTGAACTTACCATAATCGGGTAATAACCGTTTGCCAGATTCAGGATCAATGCCACCATTCATAATGAGTAAGAGAACGCGTGGGAAGTTAATGAAGCTCATCCCGGTGCAACGATAGCCCCATTTTCCAGGGATCGCTGTTTCGACACAACCGATGGCACTGTAATTATAGGCGTCTTCTTTCTTGACGCCACGACGAATAAACGACGGAATAATAATTTCGTCGTTATTAAACGCAGGCATACCTAAGCCTTGTTTAATAACTTCGACACATTCACGCATAAACTTATCGCTTAAGCCATGGTGATAACGGACCGTTAAGTTGGGTTGTGGTAAATGTGCTTGCGCAATTGCTCGTAAAATCAGATAGGACGTCGGATTAACGGCATCTTTACCATCTGGTGTTTGACCACCAATCGTAATGTTTTGGTAGAGGGGACTCCCTGCAGAAAATTCAGTATGTTGCCATGAGCGTACTTTATTAATCGTTAACGTCTTAAGACATAAGTTTGTGAGTAATTCGGTTGCACCGTTGGCGTCAATAGCACCAGTTTTTAAATCGTGCTCATAGAATGGAGCTAGGTACTGATCTAGACGACCATATGAGACAGAATGACCGTTGGATTCGATTTGTAAGGTCAGATGAACTAACCAGACAGCTTGAATCGCTTCATAAAATGAATTTGCAGGTTCGTAAGGAACCTTGTTTAGAATTTGGGCGATTTTTTCAAGTTGTGCTTTGCGAGTTGCGGATGTCGTGTTTTGAGCTTGCTTGGACGCTAATTGGGCGTAACGTTTAGCAAAATTGTGAATGGCATCGATTACAATTAGGCCCGCTTTATAGAAATAGTATTGTTTTTGCCGGTTAAAATCAGTAAGGTCAAGATTAGCAAGTGCTGTCTTAATGCGGTCTTCATACCATTTAAGTCCCTTATTAACAACGTTTTTATAGTCGACCGCAATGTGACCATCACCAGAAGTGATATTACCATCGGCTCCAATAATACCTAAATCATAAAAAATACGACTTGCTTCTGGAAAACTAGCGTAGCCGCGGTCTTCCAAGGTATTATGTTTCCAGAAAGGCGCAATCGCACGAAGTTCTTCCTTAGATTTCTCCGTAATATAGAAAACGTCACCAGGACGCTTCTCAAATGTATCTAATTCATCAATGACCCAATTCATAGAATACTCAGGGAATACTGGTGCCCAACGATTTTGGCGTGCTTGGTTACCAACAATTAAAGTATCATCTTCAATGAAGATACTCATTTTATCAAGAACGTGTTCAAGCATTTTAGCCCGTAATATATCGACTTGTTCGTCTTGGTGTTGTCGATAAGTTTCGGTTGTGAGAATCGCCCGTTCTGGATCGACATAAGGTTTTGCATCAATGATGCTATCGCGTAAGCGATCCATCATTGGCGTCAATTTACCGAAGTGGTTAATAGTTGTCGTTGTTTTAGTTAAAGTTTCAGACATGATCATTCTTCCTTTCTATCGTTAGAAACCAAAATGACTTTCTTACGTAATAATCATAGCATCTTTTGATTAGAAATATCATCAAAATAATGAATAATTATGAAATGCACATTTGTGCAAAAATCAATGAATTAAGGAAGTGCGTATCGAAAAACCCTCATCGAAGTCGATGGGGGTAGCAGCAATAAGTTTGCGGTTTGAGTCGCTTCGGTCATTGCGACAATTTGCTTAATGAGTCGCAACAGTCTGGACTTTGATTTGTTGAAAATTGAGTACGCGATGAGCCTCTTTTGAAAGCTGGTTGTCGGTAATCACTGTATCAACTTGCTGGAATGGCAATTGGTGAACAGTACTGGTTAATTCAAATTTACTTGAATCTGTTAAGATATAAGTCTTGTCGGCGTTATCAGCCATGGCATGGACCGTATCAGTGCGCATAATATCATTACCATAAAAGCCGTAGTTACGATCGAAACCGTCAATACCTAAAAAAAGCTTTTCGGTGTGAAAGTTAGCTAGCATCGTTTTTGTTAGTGGTCCAACTGCCACTTGGGCATCGGATTGGTATTGTCCGCCTAAAGTGTAGACTGTAATATTGTCGTAGTTACGTACGTAATTAGCGATGAAAAATGAAATTGTAATAATTGTCACGTGTTTCCCACTTTTTCCTAGTTCTTCGGCTAAAAGTGCACAAGTTGATCCTGATTCGATCATGATGGTCTCATTATCTTGAACTAGAGTTGCGGCGGCTTCCGCAATTTTATGTTTAATGTCGTAATTTTGAGCAAGTCGAAAGTTCAGATTGTTTGGATTATTAATAATTGCAAAACCATGTTGCCGTTGCAATAGACCACGATTTTCTAATTCAGTAAGGTCCTTACGGATAGTCACTTTTGAGACCTCAAGTAAGCTTGCTAACTCATTCACTTCGACTTTTTTTCGTTGATTGACGATTTCTAATAATTGTTCATTGCGTTGATTCATAGATTTTCACTTCCTTGCTTTAATGATTATAACATTTTATTTGATTGAGAATTACTTTCGTTTGAAACTAAAATCATTTACGTTTAATGTGATTGGTGTTATTCTGAAGGCAACATTAAGTAAAGGAGTAGTCATAATGCCAACGATCACAACTAAGACGCCCGTAAAAGGACTAATATTTAACATTCAAAAATTTAGTATCAATGATGGACCAGGTATTCGAACAGTAGTTTTCTTTAAAGGGTGCCCGTTACGCTGCAAGTGGTGTTCTAATCCAGAATCACAATCAGGTGAGCAAGAATCAATGTATGATGAACAGACCGCCAAGCAAACCATCGTCGGTGATTATATGACGGTTGATGATATTATGAAAGTTATTCTACAAGATAAAGACTTCTATGAAGAGTCTGGCGGTGGGGTAACCTTCTCTGGTGGTGAAGTTCTTTTTCAAGCTTCCTTTGCGATTGAGCTTGCTAAGGCAGTTAAAGCAGCTGGCATTAATTTAGCCTGTGAGACAACTGGTTACGCACGGCCTAAGGTTTTTAATGAATTCATGTCTTATATGGACTTCATGTATTATGACTGTAAACAATGGGACCCAGCCCAACATCGAATCGGAACGGGTGCCGATAACGGGGTAATTTTACGTAACTTAGCAACTGCAGTGCAAGCTTATCAAAAGATGATGGTTCGGATTCCGGTTATTCCAGGTTTTAATTATACATTGAATGACGCGGATCATTTTGGACAACTATTTAATCAGATTGGCGTAACCGAAGTTGAATTATTGCCATTTCACCAGTTTGGGTTGAAAAAGTATCAAGATTTGGGCCGAAAATATGCGCTAGTTAATGTTAAACAGTTACAAGCGGATGACTTAATTGATTATGCTGAACATATTCGTGCACATGGTGTTAAAGTACGGGTGAATGGGTGGTAAGTGCCACTGATTTTCCACTGTGATTTTTGGGTGCGATGTAATTTTGACAACGACTTCTAAATTGAAGTCGTTTTTTTGTTGAGATTCTTAAACAAATATGACTGCACTAAAGTTTTCTTTTTTTATATAACGCACAAAAGTGCTAAAAGGGTCATTTTATAAGTCAATTAGTGGTGATAGGTATGAAAGCATAATGAGTTGAGCTAGTGCGTTTTTGGTCGTAATAACAATTAATAATCAGATTTAACAGTGTGTTCAACCGCTTCGGAAAACGTTTACATATTTGTTTGATACCAGTAAGGTATGGTGTAAATAAAGAAAAGGGTGACGATTGAATGTCAGAAGAACCACGATACTTAGCAGTAGATGTTGGCGGGACAAATTTAAAATATGCCTTAATTAATCGCAGTGGTCAAATGATTAAAAAGAGTCGAATGGAAACGCCACACGAGGGATTAACACAGTTTTTGGAAGCAATTGAAAAGATTAGTGACAAGTTGAAGGGCCAATTAAACGGGGTGGCTTTTAGTACACCTGGACGTGTAGACACGACAACGGATACGATCTATTGTCGCAATTCTACCCTGCCATATTTGAATGAAGTCTGTTTACCACGAAAGTTGCAAAAATTGGGACTGCCAATATCAGTTGAAAATGATGGTAAATCCGCGGCGCTTGCGGAATCATGGTTAGGAAATCTGAATGATGTCAAAAATGGGATGGCAATTGTACTTGGAACATGTGTTGGCGGTGGAATCATGTTGGATGGGCATTTGTGGGCTGGTAGTCGACGGTTAGCTGGGGAAGTCAGCTTGATGCCTGCTGACTAGACCAATCTGGCTGATGATGGGTTGTTTGGAAAGACTGGTTCAGCGGTACGAATGATTGAAGCTGTTAATACGGTAATTGGCGCGTCTTGTTTAACAGATGGGCACTGTGCTTTTGCGGCAATCAATGCTGGTCAAGCACAAGCGACACAAATTTTTCGACAGTATGCTCGTGAAGTCGCAGCGTTAATTCTTAATGTTCAGACAGTCTTAGACTTGGATCGATACGTTATTGGTGGTGGTATTTCATTTCAACCCATTCTGATTGATGAAATCAATCGGCAATACGATTGGATTTTAGAACGACGACCATGGGTGAAAAGTACCATTGCTCGACCCGAAATTTTGAGTAGTCGTTTTCACAATGATGCAAATCTTTATGGTGCCTTGTATCGATTATTCAATAAATTAGATGCCAAGCATGATGTTCCGATTGATCTTGATAATTTGTTAGTCAATGCGGGGAGATGAAAAATGATTTTTTTGATTGCGATTATTCCAGCACTGTGTTGGGGCATCAACCCCTTATTAGTCGGTAAAATTAATGGTCATTCTGAAAATGAAATGTTTGGTATGGGTATCGGTGATGGACTTATAGCCCTTATTTTCTGGTTGTTCTCCCAACCTACTGTAACGATATCGGGAGTCACATTTGGGTTGGCAATGATTTCGGGTGCTGCGTGGGCCATCGGACAATTAGGCCAGTATATCAGTTATTGCTTACTTGGTGTATCTAAGACAATGCCGATTTCAACGGCGCTTCAATTGGTTGGAACTTCGTTGATCGGTGTCTTGATGTTTGGCGAGTGGGGAAGCAGTAACCAAAAAATATTAGGACTATTAGCCATTATGTTGATTGTTGCCGGTTCAGCATTGTCAGCGGGAACCTCAGATGGTCGGAAGAAAGGATTTAGTTGTTATTTGCCACTTTTGATGACCACCATTGGTTATTGGATTTATAGTTGTATTCCTAAGCTGGTTAAAGTTGACGCATTACAACTTTTTTTACCTCAGATGTTGGGAATATTGATAGTTGCGGTCGGGTGGGCAATATATCATCAGCCAACTGTCTATCGGGATAAGCAAAGCTGGCAAAACACGCTTCCGGGTATTTTATATGGTATTGCTGCTTTCATGTACATCTTATCAGCTCGGTCAATTGGGGTGACCAATGCCTATATTATTGGTCAACTTAGTGTGGTGATTTCAACACTTAGTGAGCTGTTCTTTTTACATGAGCGTACGGGTCAACAAAGTATTGTGAGCGTCGCGACTGGTTTATTGTTCATATTTATGGGCTGCGTTACGACAGCATTAATTTAATTGATGAAGCACCACCTTCGAGTTGAGCCATCGAATTCAAGCCAACAATAGTAAAAAAGCTAGTTTCGCAATAAAAGATGGCGAAACTAGCTTTTGAGTTATGTGTTACCAGTTATTGAGTCGTGGACAGTGATAGAACATACATGTTGCCTAGTTGTTTACCTGATACAGCTCATTATTAGGATAATGCGTCATTTAAACGAGCACGTTTCATTGAATTTCTGATTGACAGCAGAGACGTGCTCTAATCTAATTGCGAGACTGAGTACTAGATTGGTTAACTTTTTGAGTGTACTTCGGTATCATCTTGAGTTCGCGTGCAGCACATTAGTTATCGCGTAGCATCTTCTTGATCGCCGCTACTGAACGGGCGACTTGTTCGGGATCAACTGGCTTTTTTTCAGCTGGTGTCGAGCGTACAGTGGCCGATTGATTAGACTTAGTTGGTGTTGGGTTCGACATAGTCGGCTGTGGCACACTAGTTTTAGCTGGCTGTGGACTAATTTTAGCACCAGTCGAGGCTTGGGCCGGCTGACCAGCGTGCATTTGATCCATAGTTTGATTCAACAAATGATCGACAAAGACATTGCCCTGATTGGTAGCGTGGCCCTTAGTCCAGCGGTAATTAAGTGCAGTGAATGCTGGAAGCAACCGGTCGACTTCACGCCATAACTCAGCGTTAACTAACGGACCATTGCTGCGTTTCCAGCCGCGTCGTTTCCAACCAGCCAGCCAGCCCTTAGTGACTGCGTTGAGGACATACTGTGAATCAAGTACGAACAGAATCCCAGTCTTAGTTTGGCCAAGCTGTTGCAATTGTTCAAGAGCTCGTAAGAAGGCCATGATTTCCATGCGATTATTGGTGGCACCCCATTCGCCGGCAGAGTCAGTGACGAGTTGGTCGGGCATTTCAATCCGATAAGCCCAGGCAGCCTTATCATCTTGGTGCACGTGCTGACCGGCAACGTTTCCGGTATTTCGCGAACCGCCATCAGTATAAACAGTAATGGCTGCGTTGACCGGCGCTTGATTAGATACTGATTTTGAGTGAGCTGGTCGGGTTGGACTGGCCTTACCAGCCATAAAATCCTGAGCGTCTTTCTCGCTTGTGAAGCTCTTGTACTGTGCTTGTGGATAACCGCTAACTTGCTTTTGAGTTTCGGGCCAGGTGCGGTAAATACCAGGTTGGCGTCCCTTACGAACAGCGTAATATTTTTGTGCCATGGCGATACCTACTTTCTGAATGGTGATACTGCTAATTTAACATAAATTGCCGGGGAAAAATGAAAAATTAGCAGACTTGTAAATAAATAATAACAACCGGATCACGGAAGCGAACTTCTGTGATCCGGTTGCCATGATGAAATATAACTAATGGGCTTTAAATAATGTCGTCAGGTAATTCATGAATGTCTTCAAATAACGATCCTTGTCGACCGTTAACGCAACCGTGACGTTAGTTGGGTCATTGAGTCGCGCAGGGTCACCAATTGTCCGGCCATAATCTTCACCACTAGCCTGGACGTACATATTCAGGTCTAACGTGGTGACAAAACTTGGATCGAGTGAAACGCCGACTGCCAGTGGATCGTGTAAGGCACAACCGTGTAAGTCAGGACTCGTAATATCGTAAGCCGCAATGTAATAGTCAACAATGTCAGCAAATTTTTCGCCCGCAGTTGTCTTTAAGTCCCGCCATTGTTGTGTTTCAGTCTTGGTTAATAATGTCCGTAACGTTACGTCGAGTCCGACCATCGTAAGAGGCATCGTACTGGTGAAGACGGCGTTGGCCGCTTCGGCATCTTGATTAATATTGGCTTCAGCGTAGTGACTGACATTACCTGGAACAGTCAGTGCACCACCCATTAAGGTCACATTACCAATGGTGCTGGCAATGTCTGGTGCTTTTTCGAGTGCTTCGGCCAAGTTGGTTAAGGGACCGGTTGGCACTAGGGTCAGATCGGCGCCATATTGGTGAACGGCATCAATTAAGAAGTCGACACCGGACTGCTTTTCCACGGCGCGTTTCGGTTCAGGAAGGTTCACGTCGCCGATACCGTTCATGCCATGAATCTGCTGTGAAATCGGCATAACGTCAAAGTGTTCCGTCGTACTGGAGTGGGGTTCACCTAGAAAGACGGGTACGTCAGTGGCACCTAGTAGTTCTAGAATTTGTAAACTGTTAATCGCCGCCTGATCCACTAGGCAGTTCCCATAAGAACTGATAATCCCAATTAAATCAACGTCGGGTGCACCGACTGCGTAGGCAATGGCCATTGCGTCGTCAATCCCGGTGTCTAAGTCTAAAATCATTTTACGTTTTGCCATGTAAAACATCCTCCCTGATTAGGTCTGAAGCGCTATAAAGCTATGTTTTAATTGTAAACGTTTCAGCTGATGCTGACAACGGCTAGCGGCGAATTAAATTAACATTGAACAGAAAAATGTTCGGAAATATTTCACGACCACGCTTACTGGCGAAATGTTGAAGGCTGTTTTATACTGACAATTAAGGAAGGTGAAGCTGATGACAACGAATAGTCCATTAGAAGCAATCATGAATGCACGCCATTCGGTTCGGCAATATGACGGCCAAACTAAAATTGGGCGTGAAGAAATGGCCGCGATGTTACAGACCGCATTTTTGGCACCAACCGCATTGAATCAACAACCGATTCGGGCGTTGGTGATTGAGGATGCAGCCTTGCGACAACGGTTGTGTGCCGCGACTGGTAATACCAGTCAGTTAACTACGGCCAGTGCCGTCGTCTTATTTGTGCTGGATCGTGAAAATCAACACCAAGCGCCAGCGTTTCAGGCCAGTCAGGGGCAACAATTTGATACTGGTGACGAGACCATTGGCGCCCTAGATGCTGGCCTGATTGCGATGCAATTTATGTTAGTGGCTAAAGATCATGGCTTTGATACGAATCCGATGACCGGGTTTGATGCTGCCGGATTCACGTCTATTTTGGAACTTGACGCCCAGCGGTATCGGCCACTATTGCTCGTTTCAATTGGCAAAGCGGCCGTTGCTGGCAAGCCAGCAGATCATCAGCCGCTAGCGACATTAGTTGATTATCGATAATATTGAGGGGAAGCTAGAACGTGAATTTTGAAAAGCACTACCGATATACTGGAAAGCAAAAATTAGGATTAACTAAATTGGCAACGGCGGTTGATCCAGAATTTGAAGACGAAAAGGTCATCAAGGCGCAAATCGCCAAGAATATTAAGCAACTGACTGAGCTGCAAGGTAAGTTATATGCACAAGACCGATTTGGTGTTTTAGTCATTTTTCAGGCGATGGATGCGGCGGGTAAGGACAGTATGATTCGCCATATCATGAGTGGGGTCAACCCCCAAGGCTGTGAAGTCACATCGTTCAAGCAACCAACTACTAAAGAAATTGCGCATGATTATTTATGGCGAATTCATGATCGGGTCCCCAAACGCGGCATGATTGGGATCTTCAATCGGTCGTATTATGAAGACGTACTTGTTAGTCGAGTCCATCCGGAAATTATTGTGAATGAGCACGTCGGTGAGATTAACGATAAGAAACAAGTGGATGATGCTTTTTTTGAACGTCGTTTTAACGATCTTCGGTACTTTGAAGATTACTTGCAACACAACGGCTACTTAGTGCTCAAGTTCTTCTTACACATGTCAAAGGCGGAACAGAAGCAACGTTTTATTCGCCGTATTGAAATTCCAAGTCACAACTGGAAATTCTCAGCTGCCGATATTCAGGAACGGCAGTATTGGGATGATTATCAGCGTGCTTATGATGATGCTATCACCAAGACGGCTACTAAAGCGACACCGTGGTACGTCATTCCGTCGGATAGTAAGTGGTATTCGCGGCTCTGTGTTTCGGAAATCATCAATCAACGCCTGTCGGAATTGCCATTAGCGTATCCCTCACTGGATGCGAGTGCGCAAGCACAATTAAAAACGGCGCTGGAGCAACTAGATCGTGAGACCGACTAACAAAGTATCGCGCAGTGTTACTAGCAGCAAGTTGAAATTATAAAAAATGAGCTACTCACACCGTTGATCGTCAGTTCAACGCGACGTGAGCAGCTCATTTTTTTGACGGTGTGACAAGCTAATTATGAATGCCGATGCTTAGTTCGGCGTGTCAGGACAAAAGCGCTACCGAGTAATCCAATCAATAGGGCGAGACCGATAGCTACTGACCAACTTGCCGAGTGTTCGTTAGTTTGTGGCAACGACTTATTCATCGGTGCTGAGCCTGCAAAAGCTGTAGCTGCCGATGCTGGTAAGGGATTAGTTGCCGGAACCGTTGTGGCGGTCGTGTTAGTCGAATTTGTCGCTGGATTGGCAGGTGCTGACAGATTACCACTGACGCTTGGTTCGGGGGTCGATGGAGACGACTCATTTGGAACGGCTGGAGTGACGGCCGTTGGTTTTTCAGGTGTTACGGTTCCTGGATTGGTGGGCTTAGGACCACTCGGCTGTTCTGGTGAGACGGTACCCGGCTTTTCTGGTTCAGTGATTCCGGGTTTCTCCGGTTCAGTAGTCCCAGGTTTTTCTGGTTCAGTGACCCCGGGTTTCTCCGGTTCAGTAGTCCCAGGTTTTTCTGGTTCAGTGACCCCGGGTTTCTCCGGTTCGGTAGTCCCAGGTTTCTCTGGTTCGGTGACTCCGGGTTTCTCGGGTTCGGTAGTCCCAGGTTTTTCTGGTTCGGTGACTCCGGGTTTCTCCGGTTCAGTAGTCCCAGGTTTTTCTGGTTCGGTGACTCCGGGTTTCTCGGGTTCGGTAGTCCCAGGTTTCTCTGGTTCGGTGACTCCGGGTTTCTCGGGTTCGGTAGTCCCAGGTTTTTCCGGTTCAGTAACTCCTGGTTCCTCATCTTCATCGGGATCTGTTGGTTCCGAAATACCTGGATTTTCGGGAACGTCCGGTTCGGTGACTGGCCGTGAAATCGTGGCTGTCGCGGATCCCTTGTTGCTGTTCTTGTCAGTATAGGTGACATTATTTTCAAAAGTTGCGTCGCCAGTGGGTTCGTTAGTCTTAGTTTGGTAGGTCAAAGCTAACTCTGACGTAAACGACCCTGTGGCATTAAACGTCAATTGATTACCATTCACGCTCGTATTGACGGGAATAATATTACCTGTCTCATCGCGTAGGACGGCGCTGCCATTGACATACGTTTGGTTCGGACTCAACGTATCAACAAAGGTGGGATCGACGAGCTGATTGTTATTAGGCAAGACACGAATTGTCCAGTTGATCCGCCGTGGATTAGCTTCGTCAGCCCATTCAGCTGATTTCTCTAATAAAATTGGGGCTAAGTTACCAGGATGACTAGGAACGGTTCCGAAGGCGTCCAATTGAACAAACCCTTTCCGATTACGTGGTCTGGTTTGATAGGCCTGATTAAATGTGACGAGACCCGTATGTGCGCCGGCAGCAATGAAGAAGGTTCCGATGGTACCTGCAGTGGTTCCTTTCATTGGAAAAGCCTCGTCATGCGGAATACGAACGTTTTCGGGGACTTGGAAAGCCATCGTGTCGCCCGCCTTGATCTTGAGGTTATCAGGGATGCGCCAGTTGTAATTGACTGTGTATTCTTGGTCTTCTGGCAATTGTGCATCGTGAGCCATTATCTTGCCCTTACTATCTTTGATAACCGCACTATTAACATCGTTGCCCGTTGCTTCAATTACGTTGCGGGCCTGACTAACTAAGGGTGGCCCGAACATCAAAAAGAAAATTCCAGTAAGTGCTAATAATAACCATCGCCATTTTTTGCGCATGGTAATCGCCTCCATTAAGATATACCCATACATTACCACCGTTGTACATAAAAATCGCTGACAAAACACCGTTTGCTAGCTTAACTAACGGTATGCGGCCAGATTTAGCAGACTTTTTTGTGATTGCGTTATTAACTGATATGTGATGTTTTAGGATACCAGAAAAGACACCATTTGCCATCCCATCCAAGGGACGTAAGGGTGTCCGAATCCTGTTAAATTAGAAGTGTGGCGTGCTTCAGGTTGATTGGCAGCACGCCTCGATGAATTGATCAGTTGCCGTACAAGAACTGGATGATGAGTAAGTCGACCTGTGGATTGATATGCAACATTGAGTGGCTGGCGGTCAGGGGACTACCGTGAATGATTTGGGTTTTTGGTGACCAACCAGCTGCCAATAATTGATGGCTGAATTTAAGTACGGCTTGTAAATTGACGCCGCCATCACCACTTGTATGCCAAACATGGCCGGCAATATTCAATATCGGCAAGGACCGTGGTAACCGGTTTAACTGCTGAGTGGTCAAGCCCGGATAGGTCGAGCCAATGGTCACAAACTTATTGATTTGTGCGCGCTGGGGGACTTGCGCTGTCAGATAATCAAAGATGATATTACCTCCAGATGAGTGACCGACAGCATTGTAGCGGGTCACGTGGTAGCGTTTTGCGAGCCCTTGCATGACAGTAGCAAACTGCCGAGCTTGACGTTTCGCATGATGATTATCGGCAAAGATAACCTGAATCGTTGGGTTGTTTTTTAGTGGTCCAAACTGTTGGACGGTCACGTGGCCGGCGTGACTAACATGGACGACCAATCCTTTCGTCATCAGGTGTGCCGCGGTTAAGCGGTGCACAAAGCCGTCGGTAGAAAATGCGCGCGCGTAATCGCCACCGACGAAGATGGTCGGAATACTCGTTTGGGCGACCCGCGTTTTTCGTAATGGGGTCAAGCGATGTTGCCAATAGGATCCAATCCCTACGACCAGGGTCGCACTAATAATGGCCATGATTTTAATAATTTTAATTCGTCGCATCACTGATCCACCTCGCCTTTGAATCCTATTATAGTCGAATTAGTAAAAATTGCTTTTGCAAACCTTTGCCGAATCCACTAGAATGAGAAGCAATAAGTCTACATAGAAGAGAGCTGGGAAACGATGAGTGCAGAATATGATTTAACAATTATTGGTGGTGGCCCGGTCGGCATGTTTGCAGCCTTCTATGCTGGTATGCGTAATGCGCGGGTTCAGTTATTAGAAAGTCTCCCCGAATTAGGGGGTCAGGTTCAGGCTTTGTATCCTGAGAAGATCATTCATGACGTTGCGGGATATCCGGCAATCAAGGGCCGTGAACTGGTGGCACAACTTGAAAAGCAACTCACACAATTTCCAATTGACATTCAATTGGCGAGCCCGGTGACGGATGTCACGGGAGCGATGGGTGATTTCACGATTACCACGGCGAGTGGACAGCAGTCACATTCCAAAGCGATTATCGTAGCGACTGGGAGTGGGGCTTTTGAACCCCGGCGCTTAGCAGTCGATAATGCGGCTGAATTTGAGAATAAGCAATTATTCTACCACATTCCAAGTGTCAAGCAATTTGCGGATCGAACGGTACTAGTTGCGGGTGGTGGCGACTCAGCCATCGATATGGCCTTGATGCTTGAACCCGTTGCTAAGCACGTTTATATCATGCATCGGCGTGATCGGTTCCGTGGGATGGAACACAATGTGGACTTGTTAAAAGCGTCTTCCGTTGAAATCAAGACGCCATTTTTGATTAAGCAACTTGCAGAGACGGCTACCGGACAGTTACAGCTGACGATGAAAGAGGTTCGCGGCACAACTGAAGAAACATTGGCCGTTGATGATTTGATTGTTAACTATGGCTTTATCGCGGATAATAAAGTCATCCGAAACTGGCACGTGACCCCAACCATGGCCCACCGACTCATCACCGTTGATACGGAGATGAATACCGACGTACCTGGGATTGCGGCTATTGGTGATACGGTGACTTACGCGGGCAAGTTAGGCTTGATTGCCAGTGGCTTCGGGGAAGCTCCTAACGCGGTCAATCAGTTAATGATGACCTTGTATCCCGAACGACGGAGTCCACTGCATAGTACGACCGTGTTTGAAAAAATGTAAGTTTAAAAGAGCTGCGATATAACTGGCGCTATACAAGCAAATAGGACGAGAAACCGAATCTTGGCTTCTCGTCCTATTTGCTTGTTCCTTTAAGAACCCGCTTTATTGGCGGCCTGTTGTACCATGAAGTGGTAGAAAGGCAAATGTTTTTTTTAATCTAGATAGCTTTGGTGTGTCTTAAAATAAAAAAACAACCGGTCGCTCCGGCTAAACTTTTACAATGTATAAGTTTGTACAAAAAAATATACAAAATTTACTGAAAATTGATAACGATAAAGAAACGCTGTTGTTAAGATAAATTCGTAACATACTGCCTGTTGTTAACGTAGAATTTGAGAGGATGATTCTGTTTATGGCAAAAGGTTCCATTATTGATGGTGTGTTAGTTTAGATGATTAGATTTTATATGTCACTAAGTGTTGTGAAGCATACGATACTTTATTTGTGTTTTATTTTTCTATTACTGTATTTAAAAAAGCGTTATCCAGACAATGTAATTATCGGTTTTTTTTAAAATACGGTGGTGTTTTATTAATAGTATGCTTCATTTACATTTTATCGCAATTTGGATTGCCGGTTACCGCAATCGATGTTCCAATAGTTCTTGGAATTTTGGGTATTTCGGTTGTTGTGTTGAGACACAAGCAAAAGTAGGACGAACTGCTACCAATCTGTTGCTTACGGAGTCATGATAACTCATGGCTCTTTCTAATATTGACGTCCCTGATAACGTACTGTCATCAAAGGACTTCATGGTTCAGACCCTGTTTCTGGGTCATTCCATATGAGCACCTAATTGGCGGTAAAAGTATTAAAAATCAGTGGCTGATCAACTATCGGCATTCGTGCGCTTTAGAAATTAAAATGGCAGATAACCCGGAGCGCTGCGCACTTTAATACAGTTTTTTACCAACATCTCAATCACCGCGACGGCTACTATCCAAATGCACTTATGCATTCAGATGGCGCTTACGATTCGTCATCAGCTGGAAGTCACTTTTTCAGCAACGACATCATTCAGAATTTTCGTGGTTGCTGAATGATTTATGCACTCGCTGTGACAGCAACTTTGAAATAATGTGGATTACTCGTTGCTAGTTAGACTTAATTCATTCATAAAAGTCAATAAGAGTTTGGCATAGCTGGGATGGTCGGTGTTGCTCTTAACTTCTTGCTGCATTTCCGTTAGATTATCAGTGACTACGCCGGTGACGCCCATGAACATCATTTGATCCATTTGGTCCGTATTATCAATGTCCCAGGCGTAAACCGTCTTGTGATTGC
The DNA here is from genome assembly GCF_023806725.1 of Lactiplantibacillus sp. C232. Classification (NCBI taxonomy): domain Bacteria; kingdom Bacillati; phylum Bacillota; class Bacilli; order Lactobacillales; family Lactobacillaceae; genus Lactiplantibacillus; species Lactiplantibacillus sp. C232. The sequence goes on along the minus strand of NZ_JAMSKZ010000004.1, from coordinate 44,476 downwards.
GGTCAGCCTTGTCAACGAATTGGTCGTTTAATGTGGTGACCTCCATGGTGTAGCCGTTCGCGACTGTATGCGGGAACGTGAGATTATAAGGCAAGATGTAACTAACGAATTGTTTTTGATCTAAGCGTTTCAAGTCACGCATGACTTTGAAACTAAGCGTATGGACTTGGTCATGATGAGCCAGTAGGGTCGCACCATAACGATCGATGAACCGTTTAGTATCGGCGGCGGTGTAAGCCGAGCTGGTCTTGATTTCGACTAATAGTTTTTGATGATGCTTGTGAGCCGCTTTCAGGTAAGCATCGAAACTTGGAATCTTTGCCTGATAGCCATTTTCACGAACAGTAATTTTTTCTAGTTGTTTTAATGTTAATTGAGATGGCTTTTTCTTAACGCCAGCTAAGGCTTTTAAGGTTGGATCATGCATGACAACGAATTGATGGTCCTTGGTGACTTGGATGTCCATCTCAACGTAATCCGGATGTTCCTTGCTGGTCTTGATCAGTGCAGGAATTGTGTTTTGCACGCCGTTACCGTTATCGACGCCGCGGTGGGAAATCATGATTGGCTTGGTAATCACTAGTCCATTTAAGTAGACTAAATTAACGGCAACTAGCAAACTTGTCGCTAACAGCAAGCCAATTGCAACACTCGCCCGGGTCAATTTGCGCAACCGTGGTGCCTCGTTAAAGTATTGCGGTTGTTGGCGGAGGAGTGTAAAGTCTTGACGATAGCAAACAATAATTAACATCATGAAGATGGCCGTGGTATAACAAATAATAATTTCGGTGATTGCTTCCATGATAAAGAGATTAACAGTGGCAGCGGCCATGGCAAAACTTGTTTTATCGAATTGAAGCTGGGCTACGTAAATCAACGTATAAATGGTCGTGACGATCAGAAAAATCATAAATAAGGTCACAATCATGGTCCATAAGTAGCGCCAAAGATGGTGGCGCGTTTGTTGCCAACTACGAGTAACGGCCGTTTTCCATGGAAGCCGATCGACAATCATTAGCGGTAATAGGCTAATTAGGCGAATTCCAAGGTAACCAGCCAGCAAGTAGAAGCACCCCAAGCCGAGCGTCATCCACGGGTTTTCCATGAGATAGCTGACAATGAAGGCTGGAATTTTGGCCTTGTTGAGTAATGGTGTTGTAAAGATGAAACTTCCAAATGGCAAAATCACAATAAAGTAGCCGATAAAGAATAAGAAAGTGCTGGGTGAGGTGCCAGTCAGACTAGTGACCGTTGACCGCAAGACCGCGCGTACAGTTTGTGGTCGGCCACGAAAGATATTCATAATACCCAGTAGCAGAAACGCAAATTGCCAATAAACTAAAATAATAATGGCTAATAAGATCGCCACCATACCGAGTGCGGCCAGTGGTTGGTGAATAATAATACTACCGATATTCGTGTACGAGACATAACTGACCCGTTGCCACTTGAGTAACATTTCTAGCACCCAATTAAAAAAAGGAATTGCTAAGTAACTAATGACCAAATTGGTACTAAATATCAGGGCAACGTAACTGCCCCAGTTCTTATAAAAACGGCGGGTACTATCCCACCAAAAACGCCAAGCGCCCATGCGTGGTGCCTCCTCCCTTGATCCGGCATTGACGAATCAAGTCATTATTAATTTTATTGTAACACGCATTGTGTTAGTTATTTTTATCTAAATAATTGCTTAGATTAGTCACTCTAGGAAACCACTTTCAACTAAGCATAATGGGGCTACCGAGCACGTTTCGGTAATCCGCGCGAATGGCTGATGAACGGCACTGAACTTAAGAGATGGCACGTGTTAATCATCGTAATGCGCAAGCATGAGACAAACCACAATTAGTATTTTATCATGCAACCGATGCCAGATGGATGAGGGCAGCGTCATATTTAAAGGAGATCATAAAAAGGCGCGATGGCAAATAAATTGCCGTCGCGCCTTGCATTGTAAATGGAAGGCTTGTTGCTATTTGGAACTGCTAGAGCTAGTCGTGGTACTATCCGTATCATCAGGGTTGGTAATCTTGATACGAGTAGAATCAGTCTTCTTATGCGAAGCTTCCGGTGCGTCGGTCGTATACAACGAGTCCGTTGACTTATTACCATTCTTCGAGTAGAGACTGGTTGACTTGCCAGCTAATTTATTTTGAATCTGAATTTCTTTTTCAAGGCCATCGGCGTAATTGTAATTAGAAGCGTCGACTTTCTTGAAGCCCTTAGGGGTGTAGAAACGTAACAAATTCTTATTGTTAAGTGAATCAGAGAGGCTTAATTCTTTGTCGACTTTCTTCTGATCTTTATCAACAGTCTTCTGAACTGCCTCATCATCATCAATCGTTTCGCCAGTTGCGTTGTCATAAATTTTGCCGCTAAGGACGGTGTATTTAGACGTGACGAAATCGCGATTTCTAAACGCAACGGTACTATCGTGTTGTTTAGAGAAGAGGTCGGTCCCAAACTGAATATAACGTTTGCTTGAAATCCCTAGTAAGTGCAGAATCGTTGGTAGGACGTCAATTTCACCGCCATAAGTCGATTCGACTTTACCACTCTTGATTCCTGGAATATTGATCATGAATGGCACACGTTGAAGCTGGGCGCTATCAAAGGAAGTCCAATCGTCCGCAGATTTACCGAGAATAGGTGCCAAGGTCGAGTTTTCACTGTTGGATAAGCCGTAGTGGTCACCATAGAGTACGATCATCGAATTCTTTAATAAACCAGCCTTTTGCAAGTAGGTATAGAATTCTTTGACGGATTGATCGAGGTAGTGGGCGGTCTGGAAGTAACCGTTAATGGCGGAATCACTAGTATCCGTTGTCTTAAACGTCGTGTCTTCCTTATCAAGTGTGAATGGGAAGTGGTTCGTTACCGTGATGTATTTGACGTAGAACGGTTGTTGTAGCCGTTCAAGATACTGAACTGAATTCTTAAATAACAGCTTATCCTTTAGACCATATCCAGTTGATTTATCACCAGTCGTATCGAAATAACTGGCATCAAAGAAATATTGGTACCCCATATTCTTATACGTGTTATTTCGATTCCAGAAACTGGCCACGTTACCGTGGAAGACGGCGGAGGAATAATTGGCCCGTTGGTTTAGAATCGCGGGAGCGGCCTGGAACGTATTATCTGAGCCTAATTGGGAGAACAATGATCCAGTTGAGAGCCCGTAAGTACTAGTTTCAAGCATATTTTCGGCATCAGAAGTTTTCCCTTGACCAACTTGGTGGAAAAAGTTCTTAAAACTGTAAGTTGAGTTGCTATGATACAGTTTATTTAAGAACGGCGTAACTTCCTTACCGTTGACTTTCTGATCAATAAGAAATTGTTGAAAACTTTCTAGATGAATCACAATGACGTTGCGACCCTTCGCCAGACCGTACATCTTAGCGTTTGGCGCGGCATAGTGTGATTCAGTATAATCTTTAACGGTATCTAATTCTGATTTCTTTGCGCTGGCGCGTTGATGATTGGTCTGTTCATCCTTGATACCATCATAGACTGTAAAAGCATCTATACCAAGATATTTGACGATATAAGTGCGGTCAAACGTTCTGGTTAGTAGTTGTGGTCGGTTGGATTCTGCTAAGGTCAAGTTAAGACCGAAACCTGCAATCGCGGCAGAGGTGTATGCAAAGGCCGTGTGTTTCTTAATTGGTCGTGTGTCTTGCTTAATCCGATGAAGAATGACCAAGGCCAGAATGACAATAATATCCGCCCAGTAAAGAACATCGCCCCAACTCGCTAGGGCTAACGATGAGCCGGTAAGTCCCTGACTGACCTTGGACACGCCGGTAATCGTACTAACAGTCATGAAATCCGTGAATTCACGATGGTAGATAACGTTGGCATACAGTAAAATGGTGTCGAGTGCATCAATGAATAGCAAAATATAGTAATATACACCGGTTTTACGAATGTAGAACGCCAGACTAAACAGAAAGACCGTCGTTGCAATCGGGTTCACGAGCATCAGGAACGCCTGGAGTGGATCGGCAACGCCTAGTGAAAATTCGGTTAAGTACGCATAGATCGTTTTGGCCCAGAATAAGAAGACTAGTAGCCAAAAAAATCCAATTCGCGTGTTAACGTATTGGCGAAATTTGGTAAACATCGATAAAGACCTCATTTTTAACAAATTTGGATATGACTCGATAACCAGTCATCAAATCATTTTAACATAACATCGGAACTCGTAATCGCTAACAATTTTAAGAATGCGTTAATTTCGTTTCGAGTTAGTTTGACGATAACCGGTGAAACGCGTATTCTCAAAGTATTTCAGAAGAACGGGTGATAACGTGATGCAGATAAAAATGAGTAACCAGGTTGATTCATCAGTTTATGCGGATGCCATTGCAATCCGGCGGGCAGTCTTTGTGCAGGAACAACATATCGATGAAACTTTGGAAATTGATACGGTCACTCCAGCGACGTGGCACTACGTCTTGTATGATGATCAAAAGCAGGCGGTAGCCACAGCGCGAGTGACACCTAGCGACCAATGGACGGGACATGTTCAACGAGTTGCCACGTTGAAAGCGGCGCGAGGGCAGGGCTATGCACGACAATTGCTTCAACGGATTGCAGCGGATGGGCTGAGCCGTGGTTGGCGACAGTTGGTACTAGGCGCTCAAGTCACTGCACAAGGGTTTTATACACAATTAGGGTATCAGCCACAAGGGCGCCCGTTTATGGAGGCGGGTTTGCGACATCAGACGATGATATTGACATTGTCGTAAGCATATTGGCGTAACTTTCAGTTGGTTAGGTTGTTGATTCGAGTCATATTCCAGAATAAAGGGGCCTTCAGCTTAAGGCTTAGCTTTGTGGTTATTTTTTAGCGAGACAATGTAAATGGAATTTCCGGTAGACTTCTAGGCATAGTTCTAGAGGCCTTTTTTGCTAAACGATTAGTTCGGATAGTTCGCAAATAAAAGTTTTGATTCGTAGTAAACTAGTTGGTTGCAGTATTGTACATATGGAGCTGATTAGCGTGAATCACTAACTGGTGGCCGACCCTGACAATCATACACGACTGTGAGGGTGTGTTGGGTTGTGAGAATGACAAAGACAAAGCTTTTTTTGAATGGGGGAGGAGCGTATGCGAAGAAAGCTAGTTGGGTATATGCTAAGCATGTTGACGGTAATATTAGCGCTATTTATGCTGGGGAGTACTGCACATGCTAAAGAAATCAGTGTTACGGGTTTAACGGCTGGCAATGCCATCGTACTTGATGCGAATGGCAAGCCCGTTACTGACACAAGTACGTTGAATGATAAGGCTGGCTACCAATTAACGTATCATTGGAGTATTCCAGATTCTGAAGTGATTAAGGCCGGTGATACAGCAACCGTTGAGATTCCAACGTACGTCAGTATCGATCATGATGTTGTGATGCCGTTAACAGATTCTGCCGGGCAAACCTTGGGCACGTTTACGTATACGAAAGGTGCCAGTACTGGGACGATCACGTTTACGGATGCGTTGGGTACACTCAATAGTCGGGCTGGCACACTGAGCATGAATGCGAAGGGCAATGCGACGGCGACGGAAGGATCAGCCGAAATTGCTAAAAGTGGCTTGGTTGTTTCGTCGGGAAGTGATGGTGCGCCAACGGTATTGGGGTGGCACATTACCGTGACACCGGGCAATAACTCGACGGTTGTGGTTACAGATACGCTAGGGCCCAATCAGACATTCATTCCAGATTCGGTTGCGGCACAGGCCGTGCAAATTATCAATGGTATCCAAGTGCCACAGCAACCGTTAACACCGACTGTTGCAACTAATGGTAACGTGATTACTTTTACGTTTAACAACATTCATTCACCGTTTGTGATTACTTATAACACTAAGGTTGAGAATTTTAATCCGGCTGACACAGCTAAATGGCATAATACGGCTGCACTGGACGGACTAGGCGTTGATGCGACGGCCGATATTACCTATGGTGGCAATGGAACAGCAGGGATGACCTATACCATCGAATTAACGAAGCATGATGCGGCAACCAAGGCCGTGTTGGCTGGAGCCGTTTATGAATTGCAAGATAGTACGGGCAAGGTAATCCAAACTGGGTTGACGACTGATTCGCAGGGACAATTGATTGTCAAAAATCTACGTGCTGGTGATTATCAGTTCGTTGAAACCAAGGCTCCGCTTGGGTATGAACTTAATACCACCCCAGTAAAATTTACTCTCGGCGGTATTAAGCCAGAGGTTGCTTTTCAGGTAAGTCAGGATGATGTCAAGCAACCAGTTGTGCCGACAACTGGTGATGTCACGTTAACCAAAACTGATGCCACGACCAAGGCGGCATTGGCTGGGGCCGTTTATGAATTGCAAGATGCCACTGGCAAAGTGCTCAAGATGGGATTAACGACGGATACCACTGGTCAACTTACCGTATCTGGTCTGACCGCGGGCAATTATCAATTTGTTGAAACTAAAGCGCCTAGTGGTTATCAGCTTAATGCGGCACCGTTATCATTTACAATCAAGCCGAATCAAACGGCAGTGGTAACGGTAGCAGCAACTGATGAACCGGTCACTGAACCAGGAACAACTGAACCCAGCCAACCAGGTGAACCAGGGACGACTGAACCAAGTAAACCAGGTGAACCAGGAACAACTGAGCCAAGTAAACCGGGTGAACCAGGAACAACTGAACCAAGCCAACCGGGTGAGCCAGGGACGACTGAACCAAGCCAACCGGGTGAGCCAGGGGCGACTGAACCAAGCCAACCAGGCAAACCAGGCGAACCAGGAACGACTGAGCCAGGTAACCCTGGAACCACGGGGCCAACCGCGCCACAACCGGAACGACCAGCTGTACCCGGTCCAAGCCAACCCGCTGCACCTAAACCGGGACAATCTGGATTAGGTCAACCGGCATTACCAGGACTGATCAAGCAACCAAGCACGGGTGTCAATGGTGCTGGTGGCACTGTGGGTAATGGTGTGACAACTGGTATGAACGGCTTTGGAACGCCAACTGGTAGTGACCAAAGCACATCAGCTGGCTATAACCACGGAACTTTGCCGCAAACCAGCGAGAAGCAGTCGCCGATTTGGGTGATTTTTGCCGGGCTTTTGGGCTTGTTAATTGCCGCGGTGGGAATCGGTTATCGCCGTCGTGCTTGAAGACGCATGAATTGATTTATTAAAGTATCATGTAGGGATTGATGATGCCCCAGAAATTTTATGGTTTTTGGGGCATTGTTTTGGTTATGTGTAGAGCTAACATTGTTTACGGGGTCAGTTCAGAATTTCAATCAATAAATTTGAATCATCGTGTGAGTTACGATTAAGCAATATGGTCTAGCTAGCTGATGTGGAGATTGTTAGCCGTGTGGTGGCACACGCAAAATCTTTGGCACAGTGAATGGCGGATGGCGATGACCTTATTAGTCTTTGTCGTTGCTAGTATGACGATATTGAGTTAGTCAGCGGTGACTATCAGATTACCGGTGCTCACACAATCATTAAGTATAAACGACTGGCAGTTTGCTACGATTCAATTTAGTATTGTAAAAAAGTTGCGTTTCCAGATTTGACGTCTGGAAACGCAACTTTTTTTACTCAAAGATTAGGCTAACTAATTGCTAGCGGTTGGTAGATGATGGGCGAAAGTGCTGCCAAAGCGTGGCTATAGCTGGTGGCTCATTAGCCCAACGTGTCCACCCTGAAAATCCCAATGGAACGATGAGGTTACTTATCGTAATCCCAATGAGACTCATGAGTGCAAGCCCCTTTAAGGTTGGTGCGGTCGTCAAAAGCAGTGGCAGTAAGTAGGTCAATTCAATCATTGTTACCGGGCAAACGAATCGTCCACTAGTATAAAAGTGCTGTTGCAGATGAGCGGGCTCCAAGTGCCGTAACCAACTTTGACGGTAACCGGTTGCGGTGGTAATCATTAGCCAGTGCAGTGTCAACAACATCAAGCTACCAAGCAAGACACTGCTACTGAGCGGCCCGGTTTGCAACCAGCGTGTTAATATTAACTGGGTCCAACCCCAACTAGTTAACGTCACGCCAGTTAAGCACGCGGTCATTAACAGACTGAAGGTCAATGAACGCAGGCCGAACCATAAAACAACTATGCCGATGATTAATCCGAGTGTGAGCCATCTCAGTGCGTGGGTCGCAATCAGGGTATGCTGATAGTGCTGTTGCTGTGTTACCCCGGTTGTTAGGATTTTGGCGTGCGCTAAGGGTGTGGCGAGTAGGCTGTCGTGGGTGACTGCCTGAAGTCGTTGCAGGGTCCTGCGACTAGCCGCACTAGCCGGCGCTGATTTCAAAGTGACCGTTAGCTGTGTCATGCTTAAATCACTACTAATATTAGTAAAAAGACTGTTTTGATAGGCCTGATTAGTAGCCGCGTTAGCAGGCAGGTAAAAACTCCGGCCAACTTGACTAGCGGCTAAATCATGTAGATAGGTCTTCGTATTTTTCAGTGAAGCGAGTAAGGTGGTTAAAGGTTGAACGGTCTGCTTCAATGATTGGTTGACGTGGTGAACACGCTGATCAACGTGTCCAGCTTCGGTTGCGACCGTAGTTTGGGCCGTTACCACGTGATTTAGTGCGGTTGTCATGCGGTCAGTCAGGTGATCTAACTCGGTGACCTGCTGATTGACTTTGGTTAAATCGGGTTCAGCCTCAGCTGATGTCGTTAGCGTCGTGTCAATAGCCTGTAATTGCCGTTGCACTTGATCATTCAGTTCAGCCAAATCATTGATGCGGTCGGACAACTGGTCGACCGACTTGGTATGGCGACTAGTCGCTGCTTGTTCCAGACTTTGTTGGTCAGTCGTGAGTTGGCTCTTGAGTTTCGCCATACTCGTCAGTTTACCAGCCAAATCAATGTTGATAGTCGCAAGTTGCTGGTTAACGTAGAAATTACTTAGTGGTTGGCCGGTGGGCTGGGTCACTGAGATGACTTGAGCCACATTTGGTACGGCCCGCAGTTTAGTCGTCAGGTGATCGATTGTTTGTAATGATTGCTGCTGCGTTAAATTCTGCGGTGCTCGTAGTGTAATTGTGATTGGCGCCGTGGCACCGGTACCGAAGTGAGCTTGGACTAATTGCTGACCTAATTCAGCATTACTAAGCTGATTTTGGCGCCAGGGTCGTAAGTTGTCATCGGCAAACTGGCCGTTAGCAAGAATTAGGCCGGGGAGTAGTAACAGTGCGACGGCCAAGCTCCCAAGCGCTGGCTGCCAGTAGCCGAACTTGCTCAATTGGCCCCATAGATTGCGTGGACGGGTCGGCCAAGCCGTTGTTCCTGGCCAAAATAAATTATCACCGAGCCAAGCGGTAAAGGCGTAGTTGAGCGGCGGTACCGCCAGTAAGGTGATTCCAAGCGCTACAGTAATGGCCCAAGCATCGGCTAATGAGATGAAGGCAGTCCAGTGTAAAGTGATGGTTATGAGTATTAATGGGATAAAAACAAGTGCCCACTGTCGATATTGAAGTGTCAGAATTTTGAGACTGACAGTGGTCGGTGCGGTTGGTGCGCTCGATTGCCAATACGCGTACATAAAGTGCCATGTCAATAGACTAGTCAGCATTAAACTGATTAGACCAGCAAGGCTCAGCGCATTAGCCGTCAGTGGCCAATGCCAAGCTAAACGCGCGTTAGTGATAAAGCTAATCGTTGTGATCAGAGTGACCACTTGACACAGTAAGTTCAGTAATGGCACTAACAGTGAGCGGAAGATGAGGCCGAGAATGATTAAACTGAGCAGACTACCGACAAGCATGCTAATCAGCAAGTTGCGACGTTGTTGTTGCACGTGTTGTTGGTAGATCAAGTCCGTACTGGTGACACTCGTATTGAGGTCGGCGATTGCAATCGCATTATTAAGTTGATTTGCAATCACAGATAGGTCAGCCCGGGATGTCTGAACGGCGACAAGGGCTAATTCGGTGGAACCATCATTGGAACGTAATAAGTGCCGGTCATTAGTCATACCGGTTGGCGTTCGAAGCTGGTTAATGCCATAATCATCGGCTCGGCGATTAAGTTTGGCTAGGGTCGTGGAGATTTGTTGGCGTTGCTGTTTGGATAATTTACCATTTGAATTGTTGAAGACTAACGTTAAGGACTGGCTGTTGGTTAACCCGTGACCCCATTGTTGTTGATATTTAGGACTCGTTGTTGCATCTTGTGGCATTGCGGTTTGTTCATTCACAAACGTGGTAATGTTCGGTAAAATCAGAATACTTGCAAACACCACGATTCCCCAGAAAAATAAGAACAACCACTTTGGTTTTAATAATTTTCGCATTCGTCTTGACGCCCCCACATCAATTACTTTATTTTGACTTAATCTTACCATATCAGGTGTTAGAGAAGCGGTTTGGTCGTCAGTTTGAAAAGTTAATTACAGTAATTACTTGTGAGTTATGGTATCCTAAAACGCTGTGGGAGGTGCTGATTTTGAAAACAGATCGATTTCAGGCGTTCAGTGATGGTATTTTTGCCATTTTAATTACAATTTTAGTCTTAGAATTTCACATTCCTGATTACCAACCGGGACATTTACTGGCGGCACTATTAGCGCAATGGCCGTTGATCTTGTCGTACGTCTTTTCGTATTTCTACGTTGGCACGCTGTGGTTATTTCATCATGATTATTTCAACATGCTACAACGAATTGATCGCAACGTTAATATGCTAAACTTATTAATGCTCTTTAGTATCACCTTATTGGATTACCCGATGTCATTAGTGGCAGATGCGTTGACAACTGGTAATCGACAGGATATGCAAACGGCATTTATTGTTTATGATTTGGTTGCCCTGTTTATTTCGGCGACATTTTATTTCATGTACGCTTATCTGCATCATCACCAGGACCTAAAGAAGCCGGGAATCTCAATGGCTTTTTACGCCGCAATTAAGTTTGATCCGGTTCGAAGTGTCACGATTTATGGCTTAGCCATCGTGGCAACGTTTTGGTCGGTATGGTTAGGTGCAATCTTACTAGCAGGTGGCATCATTTTTCACTTTTTGGCCTACTTACGGATGAGTCGCCAGCTAGAACAGGCGAAGGGAGGGACGGCATAATGGATTATTCAAGTTTATTAGGACCTGATCGTTATGATCTCGCCGTGACGTTAGCCAAGCAGTATCATCTTGACCCCAGCCAGGTCTTGTTCGGCTATTTGCAAGTGGTTAGTCAAGTTACGGGTGGTCCGAATGCAGCGCAAGCTGATTTACATGAGCCCCAAGTACGAGCGGCAATCAATCAGGAATTTGATCATTTTTTGAAGCAGCGTCATTAATTAAAAATCACGATGTGAGTTCAGTCTCAACATCGTGATTTTTTAGTTTCAATCGGCAGGGAAGAGGTACGGTGTTCGCCAGGTTGTTGCCATTTCAGGTGTTAGTGTCAGTCGTTGTTCGTGACCAGTCGTGCGTGGAATAAAGCGGTAAGTACGAGTCGCTAACGTGATCAAACAACGATAGTGCGTGTAGTTGTGGCTGATGAGATGGCGACGGTCGGCGTGGTGTGGCAAGCTTACTTCTTGTAACCAGCGGAATAAAGTGGTCGGCACTTGTTGCGGTGCTAGCTGCGGTGTTCCCAGTCGTCGAAGTGCCATGTGAATGAAACGATCAGTGGGAATCGGCCCGCTCGGTAATGGTTGCTTAGTCTGAATCACGTGCTGAGCAGCCTGACGAGTGGCAGTTGTAATCTGGTTGCCAGATACTGCTAAATAACGATTTAGTCGGCGCTGATGGTCGCTTAGGACTGGTGTATTAGTCAGAACGCCGGCTGGATTCGGTTGCGCCGTCAGTGGGCCACCAGTGGGTTCGATGACGGCACTGGTGTGTGCATCACTGAGATACCAGTGAAAGGGATAGACTTCACCAGTGTCATCACCCCAGGACGCACCGACCAGGTTAACACTTGGCAGATCGGCGATCACGGCTGCGACTGATTGGTGTTCACCTAAAGCCCAGTTGATGAAGGCTTGGGGCGTTAAATTAATTTGGTTGACTTGTGGTTGAGTGGCGTATTCAACGGCGTGGGGCAAGTACAGTTCAGCACACACCAAACCAGCTTCGTTAATGCCGTCAGCCATCAAACAAGCCTTAAAGTGGTCAGGTAGCCGACCACCACCGAGAATGGCATACTGCGTCATACGCGTCGTCGCTAACCCAGTTGGCCACGGATAACGGCGCGGCAAAAAAATTGGCCGCCAAGGTGTCGTTGTTGGAAAGTCCATGGTGCGGGCGAAGTAGCAGTGATTGTCAGTATCAAGATAAGTTAAGCTGGTACACATGGCGCGGCCTCCTTTTAATTAGGTTCATTATACGTCAAAATGGGCGACAGCTAAATGACTGTTTAATTAACGATGGTAACGGTTACTTTTTTGGTGATCTGCGTGTGCAAAACAGCTGGCAGTGCAATCAGTGACAGATTAATTTATGGTCGGATGGAACTCATTATTTTCTAATCTTTACAAACGTGCTATAATGAGGTTTCAATAACTATCAAAGCGAGGTCTTCATAGTGAGTGGATATAACGTCGCGATTGTCGGTGCAACTGGTGCAGTTGGCGCGCGGATGATCAAAATGGTGGAACAGACGAGTTTACCTGTCAACTCAGTTAAACTTTTGGCATCAAGCCGTTCAGCCGGTAAACAATTACAGTTCAATGGTCAAGCCTTAACTGTTGAAGAGACCGTTCCTGAATCATTCGAAGGAATTGATTTAGCCCTCTTCTCAGCGGGTGGCTCAGTATCTAAGAAGTTCGCCCCTGAAGCAGTCAAACGGGGTGCCGTAGTTGTTGATAATACGAGTGCTTTCCGGATGGACCCAAAGATTCCGTTAGTTGTTCCTGAAGTTAACCCTGAAGCGTTGAAGCTTCATCATGGAATCGTGGCTAACCCGAACTGCTCAACCATCCAAATGGTCGTTGCTTTGGAACCAGTGCGCAAGGCATTTGGTTTGAAGCGGGTCATTGTTTCAACCTATCAAGCCGTTGGTGGTGCTGGTAACCGGGCCTTGAAGGAATTGCATGATGAGACGGAAGCCTACTTAAAAGGTGAAGAGATGGAAGCTCATATCTTACCTGTTGCGGGCGACAAAAAGCATTATCCAATTGCCTTCAATGCGTTACCACAAATTGACGTGTTTGAAGAAGATGGCTACACCCATGAAGAATGGAAGATGATCCATGAAACCAAAAAGATTATGTGTGGCGGCGACATGGACAGTAAGGATATCAAAGTAACGGCAACTTGTGTGCGGATTCCGGTGCCAGTGAGTCACTCCGAATCAGTTTACTTTGAAGTTGAAGATCCTAAGGCAACCGTCAAGGGCATTCAAGATGCTTTGGCAGCTGCACCAGGCGTGGTCTTACAAGACGACCCTGATAACCAAATTTATCCGCAAGCGCATAATGCGGAAGGTTCTAAAGACACGTTCGTTGGTCGGGTTCGTCCTGACCAAGAAACGCCACAAGCCTTCCACATGTGGAACGTTTCCGACAACCTCTTAAAGGGTGCTGCTTGGAACTCAGTTCAGATTGCGGAAACCATGGACAAGATGGGTTTATTGCACATGCAATAAAACTAATTTGTTAAGGGTAATGAAAAGCTGGTTGCTAGAATATTAATTCTGGCGACCAGCTTTTTTTGATACTCACAGCAAAATTGTGCGTCAGAATATTCACGTGGTTATCAGACACGCGGCCAATGATGTCTGTAACGCCGGATCAAGTTGTGATTGCAGGCATCATTTGGGGGTTCAAGCGAGCAGTTATTCCAAGCCAGAATCTGGCGAAGGAGTGGTCCTATCAGACCGCGACAGAGGCGGAACATGAGGATATCCACTTCGTTCCCGGTACGACTGAAGTGCGACCGGATCTAGACCGGGAATATGACCGGCACTTGAAAGCGTCTGGTTAGCTTGAGGAACTTGCCCACTTTGCGAACGTCAAGGACTAAAGTTTACGTCGTCGGTAGTTCACGGAAATGATACCCCAATTGAAAACGCGCCAGCTCAATGAAGTTTCAAGCTGGCGCGTTTTTATATTTTAATGATTTTCGCTGAGATATATCATAGAATTCCGGTAGTCTTGACGCATCGTCGTTCAATTAACGACGCTTTGAAAATCAAGTTGCGGGTTGCTTGGTGAAGCCATTTGGGTCGTGAAGGTCAGTTAGATAAGTTAAACGCATGTCAAGCAATCAACTGCAAGACTTGCTGTACGAGCGCCGTCGGGACCGGCTTTGTCAGTGGCAGATTCAGGCGCTTTTGCCCGGTTGGATAGCCCGCGGACTTAGCAGCGGCTAGTGTGGCGTCATCCAAATCAGCTGAGATGCTCAGGCTGACGTGGGCTTTGTAAGCGGCGATACTGACATAGTGCTTGTCACGTTCGTAAAACGGCAAGTTCCATTTAATTCTAGCCTTAAAATCCGGCAGTTCAGTGGTAATCAGCTGCACGAGATTATTGAGGATTGGTTGGGCCGCTTCGGCAACCTGATTAATGTAGGCCGTCGTATCAGTCACTTGGGGACGATTAGGCATGAGTAAAAGCTTCCTTTACTTTCGAAATGAATTGCGTCGTAGCAACCAAATGGTTAGGGCACATAGTGCAACGGCGATGAATACCGTAATCTCCCAACCGAATGGATTCTTCATGAACGGTAAGTCGACGTTTTGCCCGAAAAAACCGAAGACAATGTTGGGCATTGTCAGGACGATGGAGAAAATCGTCAGCACCCACATCGTGTTGTTCAAACTGTTGTCTAGAATGTTCGAGTAGGCGTTCGACACCCGGCCGATGATGTCTGAGGCAATGTTGGCCATTTCCAATCCTTGTTGTGCCTCGACAATAATATCGTCGAGCCGTTCTAATTGGGCCGCCGAGAATTTGACCGGTACAAACCGTTTGAGTGACTGCAACATGTCGTTATTACTTTTAAGGGACGTGAGGAAATAGACTAGCGTTGTTTCTAAGTCCATCAATTGAATAATGACCGAACGCTGAATTTGCTTTTTCATCTTCATCTGAATGTCTTGGCGTTGTTTATTGATCTTGTTGATGGCCGAAAAATATTGCCGTGATAGCTTGTACAAGACGTTAAAGATATGGTCGTATGGATGCAGGACATCTTCCCAATCGGCATCGATTTCGTCTGCCAACATATCCTCAACGAATATTGTGTTATCGGTCGTAAAAGTCAGTAGGGTGTGGTCAATCAACATGAAACTGACTTGGGCGGTATAAGTACCTTCCTCAACGTCTTCTGTGACCACGTCAAAAATAATGGTCGTGATGGCACTTTTGGCGTCATATTCCAACCGGCCTCGTTCGTGTTGATCGGTTGCGTAGCCTAACATTTCGTCGGTAACGTGTTCCTCACTTACGAGTTGATGATAATCATTTTCAGTGTAATTATTAACAGCGACCCAGCGAAAATCGTCGCTTAGTTCATGGACTTTTATCATTGTTTTTACTTCCAGCGTTTTGAGATATCTTCAATTTAACATGAGTTGCGAGACAACGCAAAGGAAGTTTTAAGGCCACCTAATTATTTAACAGTTGTTCTACTTAACTTTTCACACCATAACTGGTGACTGCGACTGAAAAGCGCTAACAATAAATCATAACTGATAATCAGTAAAATGACTGAAACGACGACGAGGTAGACATCCAGGCGGTTAAGGGTGGCACTAGGAACGTTGCCTAGACGATTGAATAACCATAAATCCAAGAATAAAAGTGGCAGGCCGATTAAGTAGAGCCCACTGTAATGGATAAGCAGTTGCCAGAGATTGGCCTGGTGACCACTGATGGTTACGATCTGACTATTGAGCAGGCGACCACCAATGGTTTTACCATGCCAACACCAGGCGGGCCCAATGAAGAAGAGGATGATATCGGCCAGGTATAGCCAGCGAAAATCATGTGGTAATGGCCAATTAAAATGTTTGACTAAGACGAAGTAGACGGTGTCAAAGGCGGCAATTGCGAGCCAATCGATGACCAACGCCCCAATGCGGCGCCAATTGATGGGGTGTTCCTGCCAATTCAACCGGGTACTGTGGTCGCGATTGCGCCACTGATTAGGAATCAGATGTAGACACCCAGCACCGACAATCCCACCAAGTGTGTTCATCATTAAATCGTCGACATCGAACATCCGGTAGGCTCGTGAGTAGTAGCCGTATAATCCGGTTAACTGCGTGGTTTCGAAGAACAATGAAATCGAGAAGCTCGTCAGGGTGATCAACCAGAGCGGCCAGCGGTGCCGCCACTTTAAGTAGGCACCGATCGGCATAAATAATAGAATATTGAAGAACGGCTGGAAGAACGTGTCAGATTTGAAGGCGGCTAACCAAGTACTGGGGTCCCCGAGTTCAAACGGCGTGAGTGCCTTCAACTGGGTGAGAAAGTAGAAGGGTTGTAAATTATACTCAGCAGTTGTTAGGCTAGCCACGGATGAGCGAGTCGGGAGTGGCAGAATAATTAGTAAGTAGGCTGCTGCCAAGTACCAAATAAACGAATAGGTACTGATCAAGTTACGCTCACTCAGTGTTTGACGTGTTCGGAGCTGGATAGTCAGGATAATCATGGCGAGTAGTAAGGTCATGATGGGTAAAGCTAAGATAACGATGTGCACGGGTTCCAGCAACGTACTGACAATGTGACTGGAAAGTGCGAGTTGATAAAGTTTTGTAATGAGTTCATGCATGGCTGGTCCCCCCTTTTTTGGGAATAGCGCTGTTCTTTAACTAATGTTGACTATATCATGGTATAAAGAAATTGTGACGATTAATATAAATAAATAAGTAAATTGTTAGACTTTCGCCGTGACTGCTAGCGTATTGTCGCGAATGACCGTTTCGACCATACTTGCTTATCTAAAAAAAATATGATTGAATAAGCATAAATTATGAGAGGGTGATGAGGATATGCTAATGGATGGGCATACCCACACGGAACTATGTCCGCATGGGAGTGGTGAAGCAACGGAAAAAATGATTCAACGGGCGATACAGCTAGGTTTTCAGCGGTATTGTATTACGGAGCACGCACCGTTACCACCGGCATTTTGTGACCAGTATGAAGGGACGCCGGCCGGTTATACTGAGGCGTCGTTGCGTGAGAACCAAGTAGCCGATTATTTGGCACTGGCTAACGGACTGAAGACCAAATATGCCGGGCAAATCGAGATCTCAGTGGGTTTTGAAGTTGATTTCTTACCAGAGCATGTTGCTTGGACGCGTGATTTTCTGAATACCTATGGTCCTCGGACGCAGGAAAGTATTTTGTCAGTCCATTTCATGCGGGGGTTACGGCAGCATTTCTGGTGTGTTGACATGTCAACGGATGATTTTGCAGCCGGTTTTGGGCAGTGGCTTAAGACGCCCCAACGTGTTTTTGAACAGTATTATCAGACGGTCTTGGCATCAGTACAAGCAGATCTGGGCCCTTACGCACCACAACGGATCGGCCACATGAGTCTCGTCCGCAAATATCAGGATTACTTTGGCTTGACTGAACCCTTGGATGTCCATAATCTTCAATTAGTAGATCAGACGTTGGCGTTAGTGAAGCAGCAACGGCGGCAGTTAGATTTGAATTTGGCTGGTCTCTACAAACCGTATTGTAATGATTTTTATCCCGGTCAACAGATTCTACAACGCGCTCAAAAGCTTGACATTCCGCTGGTTTATGGCTCTGATGCCCATGACATAGCCAGTGTGGGGCGTGGCTATCATCTTATAAAAAAATTAATTGAGGGTTGACAGCCGTCAGTTTAGTGATTACAATGAATTATAAATTAAACGACTAATCAAATTTTAATAAACGGTTGTGATTAGAACAAGTAATTAAGTCTTCCTCATCCAGAGAGCCCGGGTAGCTGAGAACCGGACAGACAGGCTTAACGAACACACATCTATGAACTGCTAAGGTGAACCAGTCTCATTAGCCTTAGCCGAATTGGTTTCGTTATCCAAGTTGACTTGATCAACATGAGGTCTGCCGTGCGAACGGTAGATGAAATAAGGTGGAACCACGCGTAAACGTCCTTTTAGCAAATTGCTAAGGGGGCGTTTTTTAGTTTCACCGATCCATGCGGTAAGTTTGCGTGACGGAATCGCAAGTCGCTCCGGTTAGCATGTAAGCAATTGATTAAGCGCGTTGATAAGTAACGATATGAATTAAACTGATTAGTTTTAAATAACGACGTTTTAGGAGGCGTAAATTATGTTGAAACACTTATTACCACTAGGAACCCGGGATGAATTTGGTCGGCGGGCACGTACCAAACAACACTTGATCGCGGTGATCCAAGCCCATTTTAAACAACGCGGGCTCGCGCCAATTGCAACGCCGTTATTAGAAAACGAAGCGGTGTTTGATCCATATCAGATGGGTAACTACCAACTATACCGCTTATTTGGCAACGATGGTCGCACCTTGGTCTTACGGCCGGACATGACCTTACCAGTTGCTCGCTTCATTAGCGCGACGAATGTCCCCTTACCGCAAAAGTTTGGTTATGTCGGCGATATCTTTCGAGTAAGCCGTCAATTATCAGGTTCATATAACCAAATCACACAAGCGGGAGTCGAATTAGTCGGTTACGCATCGCTGAAAGCCGAATTTGAATGTTTAACGATTGCCAACCAGCTTTCAAGTGAGCTGATTGCCGATGCTGTTGAAATCGAATTAGGAGATGCCCAATTTGCACAACGGGTCGTGGCCAGCTTGACTGGTGACGAAGGCGAACAACAAGCCATTTTAACCGCACTGTTCGATAAGCAAGTACCACGCTACACGAAATTGATTGCCAAGTACCGCGCACAGCCTTTATACGATTTTCTCAAAGCATGGCCGCGTTTGTTCGGGCGTCCAGAATGTATCTTCAAAGAATTAGCGGCAGCACCACTACCTGAAACAGTCCAACCAAGTCTGAAACGGCTTCAAACGGTGGTGGCCTGGATGCAACAAACGATGCCGGAGCAAGTCATCTCGGTGGATTTGAGTAGCCAAGCACCACAAAAATACTATACCGGCCTGACTTTTCGGGGTTATTCACAAGCGGGGGCTGGCTACCTGTTCAGCGGCGGCCGTTACGACAAACTGTTAACGAACTTTCAAGCTGAAGCAGAACCGGCTGTGGGAATGGGGTTAAACGTTGACTTGTTAACAACTTTAGCCACAGACCAACAGACCGCTTATGCTGAACAATTGATTTACTTTGAGCCTGAACAGTGGTCACAAGCGGAGGCATACTTAGCGAAACAACCGCACGCCATTTTGAGTTTGGCGGATGACTTAGCAGGTGCGCGCATCGAAGCACAACGTTTGAATGCCCAACTGATTGATTTAACTGGAGGTATGACCAATGACTGAACCACGTTTAAAGATTGCCTTGACTAAGGGCCGCGTCGAACAACAAGTCCTGCCGTTGCTGGAAGAAGCTGGACTGGATTGTTCGCAAGTCCGCAACAAGCAACGGCGGTTGATTTTTGATTCTGAGACGCAACCATATGAGTTTATTTTAGCGAAAGGGCCGGACGTGACGACCTTCCTCGAACGGGGTGCTGCTGATATCGGCATCGTTGGTAGCGATATTTTGACTGAACACGAGAGTACCCAATATGAACTGTTAGACTTGGGGGTTGGTAAGTGCCAATTTGTGCTAGCATCCACGGCCGACTTTGATCCCGTTGCACCACGACGCAAAATCATCGGCACCAAGTACCCATTGATTACCCAACGGTATTTTGATCGCTTGGGCCAAGATGTTGAAATTATTAAGATTGAAGGCTCGGTTGAATTAGCACCACTGACTGGCTTAGCCGACGCCATCGTAGATATCACCGAGACGGGGACCACGATTCGTGAGAACCATTTACAAATTTATGACTATTTACAACCAGTCTCGACCCGCCTAGTGGTCAACCGGTTAGCCTTAAAACAGCAACAAGCCGCCATCTTTGATTTAGTTGATCGGTTGGCCACAGTTGTTGATACGAATAATCCAAAGGAGTTTGTCTAATGAAAATTATTAATGAAGATTTAGCTAGTTTAAAACGCTTAGTTCAAACGAAGACCCAACAATTGACTGACTTAAAGGTTGAATCAGCGGTTCGCGAAATTATTGCCAATGTGATTAAAAACGGGGATGCCGCCGTCAAGGATTACGAAACCCAATTCGATAAGGTCACCTTGACCGACTTTAAGTTGTCACAAACTGTTATTGATGATGCTTATAACAATCTGGACCCGCAAGTGAAGGACGCCTTGTTGTTAGCTAAACGCAATATCACGAGTTTTCACGAAAAGGAAAAGGCGACTGGCTTTATTGATGCTGAACAGCCTGGCGTTCTACGAGGGCAGAAGTTAATGCCGCTTAATCGGGTTGGCTTATACGTTCCAGGTGGCACGGCAGCCTATCCATCGACTTTACTGATGAGTGCCTTGCCCGCTAAGATTGCCGGCGTTAATGAAGTCATTATGGTGACGCCACCACAAGTCGATGGCATCAATCCAGCCGTTCTTGCTGCAGCCAAAATCGCTGGCGTCGACGCCATCTATCAAGTGGGAGGCGCTCAAGCAATTGCTGCGTTAGCTTATGGGACTGAGTCGATTCCAGCGGTCGACAAGATTATTGGTCCTGGGAACATTTTTGTGGCGACTGCTAAGAAGCAGGTCTTTGGTCAGGTGGCGATCGACATGGTGGCCGGCCCGTCAGAAATTGGTATTTTAGCGGATGATTCAGCTGATCCTCGGCAATTAGCGGCTGACTTATTGAGTCAAGCAGAACATGACCGTCGAGCCCGGCCAATCCTAATTACGGATAGTGCCGACTTAGCGCAGGCCGTCAGTGACAACGTGACGTCACAGTTGAAAGTTTTGCCACGAGAAGCGATCGCTACCGACGCTGTTAACGAAAAAGGCTTCATTGCCGTTGTCGCAAAGGTTGAAGAAATGTTTGACTTGATGAATACGGTGGCACCAGAACACTTGGAAGTGCAATTGAAGAATCCAACTCAGTACTTGAATTTAATCAAAAATGCCGGGTCGGTCTTCTTAGGACGCTACGCCTCTGAACCACTCGGTGACTACGTTGCTGGTCCGAACCACATCTTACCAACGAGTGGCACGGCCCGTTTCTCATCACCACTTGGCGTCTATGATTTCGTTAAGCGAACGTCCTTTATCCAATACACTAAGGACGCTTTGGCTAAGGAAGCTCCGGCGATTACCACGTTGGCACGGGTCGAAGGTCTGGAAGGCCATGCTCGTGCGATTGAGAGTCGTTTTGACACCTATTACGATTAGGGCGTAATTAGTAGTTGATACTGATTGTGATTACAGCCGGTAGTCGTTTTAGCAGATGAGGAGGAAATGAACATGCGACAAGCAACGATTAAACGTGAAACGAAAGAAACCCAGATTGAAATCAGTTTGAATTTAGACGAACAGAGCGGTATCGAAATCGATACCGGGATAGGCTTTTTGAACCACATGTTGAACTTATTTGCGAAGCACGGGCGCTTCGGGTTGGTCGTGAAGTGTCACGGCGACCTCGACGTTGACCCGCACCACACTACTGAAGATACGGGAATCGTGCTTGGCGAATGCTTTAAGCAGGCGTTGGGTGATAAGCAGGGAATTGAACGGTACGGGACGGAATTTGTGCCAATGGATGAGACTTTAGGTCAGGTCAGTGTCGACCTAAGTGGACGGTCATACTTAGTTTTTGATGCCGAGCTCACGAATCCGCGGCTCGGTGGCTTAGATACGGAGACAGTCGAAGATTTCTTCCAAGCCGTGGCCTTTGCTGCTGAAATGAATTTGCACGCACGCATCCTGTACGGCCGTAACACTCACCACAAAGTTGAAAGTTTGTTCAAAGCGTTTGGGCGGGCAATGCGCGCGGCTGTCACGATTAATCCAGATATTCAGGGGGTCAACTCTACGAAAGGCGTGATTTAAATGTTTGCAATCGTCGATTATGATACGGGTAATACCCGTAATTTGAAGAAAGCTTTTGACTACCTGCAAGTGTCAACCATCTTAACGGCTGA
The DNA here is from genome assembly GCF_023806725.1 of Lactiplantibacillus sp. C232. Classification (NCBI taxonomy): domain Bacteria; kingdom Bacillati; phylum Bacillota; class Bacilli; order Lactobacillales; family Lactobacillaceae; genus Lactiplantibacillus; species Lactiplantibacillus sp. C232. The sequence goes on along the minus strand of NZ_JAMSKZ010000004.1, from coordinate 22,387 downwards.
CCCGCAACAATTAGCGGCCGCTGACGCAGTTATTTTACCCGGTGTGGGAGCTTTCGCAGCTGCAATGGCCGCTTTAAAAGAACGCCAGTTAGTCGGCGTGTTACAAGCATTGGCGCGGAGTGGCAAACCCGTTCTCGGTATTTGCTTAGGCATGCAGCTCTTGTTTGAAAGTAGTTCCGAGTACGGCGAGCATGCTGGGCTAGGCTTGTTAAGCGGCCGGGTTAGCGCTTTGCCAACGGACTTGAATGTCAAAGTCCCACAGATGGGGTGGAATCAGAACGAGCTTCGGCGTCCTGATAGTCCCTTTGCCAGTATTGACGCGGCCTATACTTACTTCGTTCATTCGTACTATGCGGTATGTCCGGCAACTGAAATCGTGGCGACAGTTCAACACGGCGTCCAGGTTCCAAGTATTGTTCAGCATCAAAATGTGATTGGGATGCAGTTTCACCCGGAGAAGAGTGGTCGAGTCGGATTACAACAACTAGCAGCTTTTAAGGAAATGGTGAGTGCAAATGATTTTTCCAGCAATTGATTTACGAGCCGGTCAGAGTGTCCGGCTCTACCAAGGTGATTTTAAACAGGCGACATTGATTAATCCTGATCCTGTTGTTCAAGCCCAACAAATTAACGCAGCGGGCTTGCAGCAATTACACATGGTCGATTTGGATGGTGCCAAGTCAGGGCGCCCAGAAAACTTCGCGACAATCACGGCGATCCGGCAAGCATTTACCGGGACGATCGAGCTCGGTGGAGGTATTCGAACCTACGAGCTGGCGACTCGTTATCTCGAATTAGGAATCGATCGCTTAATCTTGGGGTCAGTTGCGTTGACTGATCCACGACTGGTCAAACGACTGTTAAGTGAGTTTGGTGGTGAGCGAATTGTGATTGGGTTAGACGGAACCAATGGTTATGTGGCAATTAAAGGCTGGTTGGAGCAGTCACAGACCAAGATGAGTACATTAATGAAGACAATGACTACGAGTGGTGCCAAGCACTTTATCGTGACCGATGTCGCCCGTGATGGCACGATGCAAGGCCCTAACCTTGCGTTATACCAAGAACTACAAGCACAGGTGCCCACGGCCAACCTGATTGCCAGCGGTGGCGTTCGGAATTTGACCGATGTTCAAGTGTTACAAGCCAGTGGGTTCAAGGATGTTATTATTGGCAAGGCGTTAGCTGAAGGCGGTGTGACACTGGCCGAATTAGCGGGGGTGACTGAATGTTAGCAAAGCGGATTATTCCGTGCTTGGATGTGGCGGATGGTCGGGTCAAGAAGGGCGTTAATTTCGTCAACTTGACGGATGTCGGAGATCCGGTGGCGATTGCAGCTGCCTATCAGCAACAGGGCGCGGATGAACTTGTCTTTTTAGATATTGCAGCCACCAATGAGCACCGCGAGACGATGGCCGCCATGGTCGAACAAGTCTCAGCTCAGGTCTTCATGCCACTGACGATTGGTGGCGGAATTACAAGCGTTGCTGATATGCAACGAATCTTACGTGCGGGTGCTGATAAGACGGCTATTAATTCGGCTGCAGTTGCCAACCCTGAACTGATTCGTGCCGGTGCTGAAAAATTTGGTAACCAGTGCATTGTTGTTGCGATTGACGCGGCGTGGGATGCGGCAGCTGGTCAATATCGTGTCTATACACATGGGGGTCAGCAAGCGACCGACCTCGATGCAGTGGCGTGGGCCAAGCAAGCGGTCGCCTTAGGGGCTGGCGAGTTATTGGTCACTAGCATGGATCGCGATGGCACTAAGGCGGGGTTTGATACCAAGTTATATCAGGCCCTGGGAGCAACGGTCAATGTGCCAATCATTGCCAGCGGCGGTGCGGGTAACTTACAAGACTTTGTGGATGTTTTTAGCACAACCCCGGTTGGTGGTGCATTGGCGGCTTCCGTCTTTCACTTTGGCGAGTTAACGATTGCAGATGTCAAAGCGACATTAAGAAAACAAGGAGTGGTCGTAAGATGAAACCAGACTTTGAAAAGGGTGACGGCTTACTGACAACGGTCGTCACCGACGCGGATACGAAGGATGTCTTAATGGTCGCGTGGATGAACGCGGAAAGCTATCAACGGACATTGGCGTCGGGCCAGACGTGGTTTTGGTCACGGTCTCGGCAAGAACTTTGGCACAAAGGCGCTACGAGCGGCAATTTACAAGATGTCGTTAGTATGACGCTGGATTGCGATCAAGATACGCTATTGGTCGCAGTTCATCCGCATGGTCCTGCTTGTCATACGGGACATACGAGTTGTTTCTTTAACCCGGTTGAACTAGAACCGGGCGCCTAAGGATTGATGACGATAGCCGCATGAGTTGGGAGTTAGATGGCTGATTGGTTGGAAAATGCGGTCCCAACGGTCGATAAGCAGGATTGTTTTTAACCCGTATTAAATTGATGAATATATTATAGAAGAAAGTGGTGTCGAATATGCAAAATATGGAAGAATTATACGAACTGATCAAACAACGGAAGGCAACGCCTAAGAAGGGATCCTACACAGATTATTTATTTACTAAGGGACTGGATAAGATTTTAAAAAAGGTTGGTGAGGAATCAACCGAAGTTATTGTGGCGGCCAAAAATCCCGGTGACGACGAATTAACCTATGAGACAGCCGACTTGTTGTATCACGTTTTAGTGTTATTGGTCGAACGTGGTGTTAGTTTTGACCAGATTAAGCAAGAATTGGCTAAACGTGAAGGTAAGATGAGTGACTATAAGGATCGGCCCGAAATTAAGAACCTATAGGAGGTAGCCGAATGAAAGCTAGTATTGAACAGTTAGAACCCTATGTGCCCGAAAAGCCGTTGGCGACCCTCCAAGCTGAGTTAGGATTGACAGAATTAGTCCGGTTATCAGCTAACGAGAACCCGTATGGCACCTCGCCAAAAGTGGCGACCGCTGTGAAGAATTGGGACTTCACCCAGAGTAATCGTTATCCCGATGCCGACGCACAGGAGTTACGACAAGCAGTGGCCCAGCAACAGGGAATCGACCCGAATAGCATCGTTTTTAGTGTAGGTCTTGATGAGATGATCGTGATGTTATCACGGACATTCTTAGCCACCAACGACCAGGTGCTAGTGTCCGCACCGACGTTTTCAGAATATGGACTACATGCTGAGATCGAGGGGGGGCAATTAATCAGTGTGCCAACGTTGCCTAATGACCATGTGAACTTCGAAGGCTTAATGAAGGCCATTACGCCCCGCGTGAAGATGGTTTGGCTGTGTAATCCGAACAATCCGACGGGCACCGTGGAATCATTAGCGGCAATTGAAGCGTTCGTCCAGCAAGTACCCCCGGAGACGATGGTCCTGATTGATGAAGCCTACATTGATTTTACACCGGGCGCGGCTCAAGTAACGGCCATGCAGTTACCAGCCAAGTACCCGAATGTAGTGGTCATGCGGACATTCTCCAAAGCATATGGGTTAGCTAACTTTCGAATCGGGTACGCCGTTTTTAATACCAAATATGCCACAACGATGCAAACTATTCGGCTTCCATACAATGTGAATTCCTTGGCTCAAGTGGCAGCCCTGGCGGCAATCGATGATCCTAATTTTGTGAAACAAACGGTCCAAAAAAATGCGACGGAACGTGCTAAGTGGATGGCATTCTTTGATGATCAGGGTGTCACTTACGATCAATCTGGCGCGAACTTCATTTTCTTTAAGTATCCGAGTGCCACGCAACTGGCTGACTATTTAGTGCACCATGGGTATCTGATTCGCACTGGCTTACGGCCAGGGTGGTTACGACTAACGGTCGGAACGGCTAGCGATAATCAGCAACTCCAACAATTAATTCGTGATTTTAAGGCCTAGAATTGGCGCAAAGAAACCTGAGCAATCGGTTTCTTTTTTTGTTGCCCTAACTGCTGAACAAATTCGAGGCAGCTGGTCCGAAAGGATAGTTGTCAATAACACCTGCTAAACCATTAACTCAAGTGTTGACTTCGACGCCACTCTAAGCAGTAAAATTAGGGTGATAAAATATAGGAGGGACAACAATGTCAGAATTAGATAAATTAGCAGCCGGGGAATGGTATCAATTTAAAGATGCTGAGGTGGCCGCTCAAAAATCGCGGGCTGCCAAGTTATGCCAAGAGTTCAATCAGATCGATGCAACAAATCCAGATGCGCAAACTGCCAAGATTCAAGAGATTCTTGGTAGTTACGGTCGCAATCTTTCCGTTCAAGCAGACTTTAATTGTGATAATGGTCGTAATATTCATGTTGGTGATAATTTTCTTAGTAATTATAACTTAACTATTTTGGATATCGCGCCGGTTCATATAGGGGATAACGTGATGATTGGCCCCAATGTTGATATTTATACGGTCAATCACCCGTTGACGGCTAGTGGTCGACGCGCTAACTTGGCCCAGGGCCATCCAGTCACGATTGGTCATGATGTTTGGATTGGGGGGAGAGCGGTGATTACGCCTGGCGTGACGATTGGTAATAATGTTGTGATTGCGGCTGGAGCAGTCGTTACTCATGACATGCCTGATAATACGTTGGTGGCCGGGGTACCAGCCAAAGTTATTCGACAATTAGAATAAGAAAGGTCGCAATTGGCTAGCTTTTTGGGCACTTATTTTACTCATTGGCATGATGAGTCGTAAATACGACGAAAATAAGGTTTATTTTTGAAAATTAGTCCACGTAAGCGGCACCAATTATTTTTACAGGTATACTTAGATTAACAAACTAATATTAAGAGAAAGAGGATGCCGTTTGTTACATTTAATCGAACAGTTGTATGGACCCTTCTTCAGTGCGACTAACTGGGGTAACGTCATCACATCTGCTAATGACTGGTTAATCATTTTATCGTTAGCAATTATTGAGTGTTTACTATCAGTTGATAATGCCGTTGTCTTAGCTGCTCAGACCCAGAGTTTAGATAATTTACAAGAGCGGGAAAAATCGTTATTCTATGGCTTGTGGGGGGCCTATATCTTTCGGTTTTTAATTATTGGGATTGGCACGTATTTGATCAGTTTTTGGGAGATCAAAGTGTTAGGTGCGGCTTACCTTGGGTACTTGGTGTATCGATACTTTAGTCAGCCGAAAAATGGGGCCAAGGTGGCACAGAAACCCAAGCAACAACGACGCTTCTTCGGACTAAGCAACTTCTGGTCGGTCGTCATTCAGATTGAAATGATGGATATCATTTTCTCAATTGATTCTGTATTGGCGTCATTGGCAATTTCGGATAATCCGGTGATTGTTTTGATTGGTGGGATGATTGGGATTGCCTGCATGCGGGGCATTGCCGAGGTCATTATGCGCTTAATGCGCAAGATTCCCGAGTTGGAAACCATGGCGTATTGCTTGATTGTCTTGATTGCCATCAAATTATTTATCTCAATTCCTGCCATTGGTTGGGATATTCCCGCAACGGCTTTTGGTGGTATCGTATTAGTAGCATTTATTATTACGTTGCTGATTCATTTTTGGCGTCGGCGCCGCAATGAACAGTGCGTGGAAGGAAAGGTGCGTAAATGATGAAATTAGGTTGGATTGGTACCGGCGTCATGGGGGCAGCGATTGTCCGTAACCTGATGACGGCCGGCTATGACGTAACGGTTTATAATCGAACAAAAAGTAAGGCGGATGCGCTAGTTGCGGCGGGGGCCACTTGGGCTGATACACCGGCTGCCGTGGCAGAAACGAGTGACGTGATTTTCACCATGGTTGGGTTCCCACGGGACGTCGAACAAGTTTATTTTGGTGATCACGGGATTTTCAGTGGATTGGCCGCTGGAAAAACGGTAATTGACATGACGACGAGCCAACCCAAGTTAGCCGTTAAAATTGCGACGTACGCGCGTGAACATGACATGCACGCTTTGGATGCGCCCGTGTCCGGCGGTGATATTGGCGCCAAAAATGCCACTTTGACGGTGATGGTCGGTGGCGATGCCGATACGTACGAGGCGATGTTACCATTATTTAATGTGCTTGGTCACAAGGTCAATCATTTTGGGGATGCTGGTACTGGTCAACATGCCAAGATGGCCAATCAGATCATGATTGCAGGGACGATGACTGGGTTAACTGAAATGTTATTGTATACCAAGGCAGCCGGTCTTGATCCGGAAAAAGTCTTGGCAACGTTATCTAGCGGTGGTGCTGACAACTGGAGCATGGATAATTACGTGCCCCGGATTCTGAAGGACGATTACACGCCCGGCTTTTTTGCCCGCCATTTTCTTAAAGATTTGCGGATTGCTTTGAGTGAGGCGGATGCGATGGGACTTAATCTGGTTGCGACGGCGCAGGCTAAACGACTTTATGAAGTAATGGTCGATGTCAAAGGCTTGGGTGATCAAGGAACTCAGGGATTGATTAATATTTATTAGCGCGTGGCTGACTTGATGAAAGTCGCTCAAACATCATATATTTATTGAAATAATAGTTATCAAGGCGGGAATTCAGCGAGTTTAATCTTTCTGAATCCCCGTCTTTTATTAACATGATACGCATTATGCGAGGTAATTTGTCATGAATCGTGATTAAAACATGCCAGTTATGTCAGTTCAAAAGCAGCCAGCTTAGGCCTGCTGGAAAAAGTTCGAGTTAGCGTAAAATTACTTAGTTGACGCGTCCTACGCCGACTTCCAGGCATTTCTGCCAATTGCTGGAACGCGGTGGACACAGATTTAAGCCGCAGACCACGTCTTAAATACTGGTCTTCCACGCTTTAATGCCATATTGGTGAAACGTGCTCGGGTGAGACTGAACCTCACACTCTTGGCAGTACTGAGCATTGGCCGAAACGCCTTCCAGTCGGGACAGTGTTCGAATGGCGGACATGGATGTACCCAACCATTGATGGACTTGTCATTGCTTTTTATAAACGATAACTTTGTCAATCAACTGTCAGACAGAAAATGATATTGTGATAGTTTACTATTCCCAAATCACCATAGTAATAATTAAACGTCTCGACAAAGTGGTTAACGCCACCCTAACGTTATGTTTAAAGTTCCAGTAAAAAATATAGTCAGCGACTAATTGTACCAAGTTAAGTGGCTGTTCATTTGCCATTTGAGCGGCTTCCCGACTGGAGGGGCTGGGTGACAATGCTCAGTAGCCAAATTATTCTTAGCTGGAAGTGGGTTGCTTCCGGCTTAGAATAAGACTCGTATTTGAGATGACGCGGGTTATGCGTTAGCTCAAATCGACGTCGGCTGCGTTCCAGCAATTGGCACCCAGCCCCGGAGGTCGGCATAGGACGCGCACCGGCTGACGAACAGTAATTTAACTGGCACGTTTTAATCACGATTCATGCTAAGTAATAACTAGTACAACGTCTAGCATGGTATTTTATGAAACGATATCTGAAAATAAACTTGGTATACTGTCAATCTTGATGGCTAGCATTTTGATGCATTAAAAACGGATTCTTCAGCGATGTGTGGCTGAGGAATCCGTTTGATGTTTCATGGCTTAATTAAGGCCTAATTGATTTAGTTTAAGGTTGCGGCTGCTTTTTGGGCAGCGACGTTGATGATGTTCCAAGGACGGTCAAAGCCTGGTTGGAAGAAGAAGTCCGTGTAAGCTAAGTCAGCAACAGTCAGTTTAGCTTGAATAGCCACTGAGATGGCGTTGATGTTAGCAGTAACATCGTACTTCGACATGATTTGCGCACCAAGCACGCGACCATCAGTTGGGTCAAAGGTTAGTTTGAACCAAACTTTGGTGTTGCCAGCATCTTCAGAGACAAATTTAGGCCGAATGGTATCGGTGACTAACACGGATGCCGTCTTAACGCCCAGCTTGTCAGCCGTGCCTTCTTTAACACCAGTGGAAGCAAAGTGGTAGTCAAAGACGGAAAGTGCGGATGAACCAGAAACAGCAGGCATTGGTACGTTTTCGCCAAGTAAGTTCTTAGCGGCAATCCGACCTTGCCGACGAGCGTTAGTGGCTAACGCAATGCGGTTATCCTTGCCAGTTGGGGCAAATGGGACTAAGGTCGCGTCCCCGACGGCGTAAATGTCAGTGTCACTCGTTTGGAGGTGGTCGTTGATCTTGATCAAACCGTGATCATCTAAGTCGACAACGCCTTTCAAGAAGCCAGTTGCTGGCCGAATCCCGGCGGCAGTTACGACCAGGTCAGCTGGATATTCGCCTTGATCGGTCACTACTTTGGTGACGTGGCCGTCAACACCTTCATACGCTTTAATACCTTGGCCAACTGCAGCATAGATGCCGTGATCGGCCATCGTCTTAGTCAAGATATCCGTGAATTCTTGATCAAGGTAAAGACTAAGTAAACGTGGTAATAGGTCGATAACCGTGACGTGCATGCCAGCTTTGGCAAAGACTTCAGCCGCCTCAATTCCAATATAACCGGAGCCAATGACAACCACATTCTTAACGCTAGGGTCAACGGTCTTGGCCTTTAATTTGATGGCCCAGTCGCGTCCACGCATTGCGTAGATGTTGGCTAAGTCATGGCCGGGTACTGGTAGGTCAAATGGTACCGCGCCGACACTTAGGACTAGTTTGTCATAAGTTTCATCACGTTCGTCACCAGTGGCGTGGTCAATGACGTGCACACTGTGACTAGCAGGGTCGACCTTACTAATTTCACTATTTACAAAAACGTGGACGCCTTGGGCTTGCATGCCAGCAGGAGTGGCATAGCTGACGGAGTTAACGTCTTTAACGGCACCTTCGAGGTATAATTGCATCCCACATGAGAGGAATGACAGAAAATCACCTTTTTCATACCATTGAATTTCAGTATCTGGTTGAGCGGCTAAAATACCGCGAACCGTTTCATAACCACCATGAGAAGAACCAACGACAATAACTTTCATAATTGTAAAGCCTCCAAATTTTAGTTTAGAACTGTTCTAAATAGAATATAACACGAACTAAGTTTGTCGGCAAGGGCAGTTTGTAATTATTCTAAATTATCAGTGAAAAATAGCTGTGCCCGTCGACACCATTTAGTTTAGAAATATTCTAGTTAGAATATAGCACTAAAATAAATTGTTCACAACTAAAACGGTTACAATTAGCTGCAAAAAAACACCCAATCATCAAAAAATTGATGACTGGGTGTCAGTATTAATAGGGATGGACTTAATGATTATTCAATAATATCGAAGAAACTTAGCAACTTTTCTTTGGTCAATTGGGCTTTTTCCTCATCACGAACATCATACTTAATCTGGCCCTGATCAAGGACAATCAGGCGATTACCATAGCGAAGCGCATCGTCTAAATGGTGGGTGATCATCAGACACGTTAACTTTTCCTCCGTGACCCGTTGATTCGTTTGTGTCATTAGTTGAGCGCTGGTCTTAGGATCGAGTGCGGCTGTGTGTTCATCTAGTAACAAGAGATCAGGGCGCTGCTCGGTAGCCATTAAAAAGCTCAGAGCCTGGCGCTGCCCCCCAGATAAATTTTCTGTTGCCGTGTTGAGCCGAGCTGAAAGACCGTTGCCATCCATCGTTTCCGTTAAGGCTTGAAAGTGGGGCAGGTGCTTTTTCAATTGGCGTAATTTTAACGTACGTCGCTTACCACGTTGGCTGGCAAGCAGTAAGTTTTCGGCAACGGTCATCCGGGGTGCGGTGCCCATCTTGGGGTCTTGGAAAACGCGCGCCAGGAAAGCGGTCCGCTTTTCAACGGATAATCGGGTGATGTCCTGGTCACGTAACTGGATGGTGCCACTATCAACCGGTAACTCGCCACTGATCGTGTTGAAGAGGGTCGACTTACCAGCACCATTTGAACCAAGTACGGTAATAAAATCACCATCATAGACGTCTAAGTTCAGGCCCCGCAAAATTTTGACCTCATTCGGGGTTCCCGAATTAACTTTGGTCACGATATTTTTTAATGATAATAATGGGGCACTACTGTTCGTCATAACGGGCCACTCCCTTCTTTAAAACGTGATTAAGATGTAGAACTTTACTGAATTGCGGTAACATTAAGCAGATTGCCAGAATTAATGCGGATAACAGGTTCATGTCGTTGGTGTTGAAGCCCAGTTGGAGGACTAACAGGCGCACGAACTGATACAAAATACTGCCGAGGGTAACCGCAACGAGTCGTTGATTCAACGTTAATTCACCAAAGACAACTTCACCGATGATGATCGAGGCTAGCGCAATTACGATGATTCCGATTCCCATGCTGACATCGGCATAACCGTTATTTTGCGCAATTAATGCGCCGCCCAGGCCAATGATACCGTTAGAGACCATCAATCCCATGATGGTCATGTTATCGGTGTTAATACCAATTGAACGTGCCATTTCACGATTGTCACCAGTGACAATGAAGGCTTGGCCGAGGTTAGTTTGCAAGAAGACAATCAGAAGCACGGTAATGATACTGATCACTACTAGGCCAACAAAGACGCTGTCAAAATATTTAGGCAGTGATTCCAAAAAGTGATTAGAAAAAATAGTTTGTTTGCCTAGCAATGAAACGTTGGAACTGCCGCCCATAATGCGCAAATTGATTGATAAGCACGCGGTCATCACTAGAATCCCGGCTAAGAGAATGGGCACTTTACCCTTGGTATAAAGTAGGCCGGTGACCAGGCCGGTAATCGCGCCCGCAACGAAGGCTAACAGGGAAGCGGTAACGGGGCCCATTCCATGGCTAATCGCCATGACAGCAGTGGCCGCACCGAGTGGAAACGTCCCTTCGACGGTCATATCAGGAAAATCAAGAATTCGAAATGTCAAAAATAATGCGACGCCTAAGGTTGCCCACAAGAGGCCTTGGCCGATACTCGATACGATCATACTCATTTGTAAATAACCCCTTTCACTTTGGCTTCTTTAAGGACACTTGCTGGGAACTTGATGCCGAGCTTTTTAGCTTCACTTAAATTGATGGTCATCTTACCCTTAGTGATGACTTTGATTGGGTAGTCGCTAGTTGCTTTGCCCTTTAAAACTTGGGCTGCCATTTCACCAGTTAGTTTACCAAGTTGATACTGGTCAACGGATAAGGTTGCGAGCCCGCCCGCTTTAACCATCGTATCAACGGCTGGAATGACTGGTACCTTAGCCTTATTTGTAACGGAGACTAGCGTTTTCATGGCACTTGCGACGCCATTATCTTGCGGCGCATAAACGGCGTCGACATTGGCGGCCATGGTTTCAGCCACTTGCTGCATATCGTTGGTGTTAGAGATAGTATATAACTTGTATTTCACACCTTCTTGTTTACAAATCCGTGCAAACTTTTTGGCGTTATATTCACCACCATGATCTGAAGTGGTGTAAATAATTCCGATTGTTTTAGCGCTGGGAACGAGCTTCCGCAACAAGTCTAAGTGGGATTTCAATGGAGATTCACCAGAAGTCCCCGTAATATTGGCACCGGGATGTTGGTCGCTTTTAATTAGGCCGCTACCCGATGGATCAGTAATACCTGCTAACATAACAGGGGTTTGCTTGTTAGCCGCAGAAGCGAGGGCCTGCGCGGCGGGGGTGGCAATTCCGACTGTTAACGCGGCGTTTTCGTTCATGAATTTTTGGCTCATGGTTTTCAAGTTACTTTGATCGCCCTGGGCATTTTGATAGTCGATTTTGACCGTCTTGCCATCGACATAACCATATTCCTTTAGACCAGCGACCACGCCACGATGAATCGCGTCGAGTGCGGGGTGGGTCTGGAGTTGAAGAATGCCGACCGTCGGCACTTTCTTTGTACTGGTCGTCTTCGTGGCGGTGGTTTTGCCTGTCATGACAAAGGCCACTCCCAGAAAGACGATCAAGGCACTAATGAATGCAATCATACGTTTCAATCTAATCACCTCAAAAAATTTCTTAAGCTCGGGCAAGTTCAAAGCCAATAAAAAAGGGCAAACCAGTAAGCTCTGGTTTGCCCTTTACGGAACCGAAGCCTGCTGTGTTAAAACCCATGCAGACTTCTTTGAATATCAAAGTGAGCCGGCACAGATACAAACTGTTTGCCAGATTGTATCCGTGTGGACGGCATTACAATCTGAACGGCCGGCTTTGCCATGAACTGTTCAAGTTAGTAACTGACTTTGACATGCTTGGTTCCTCGCTTTCGTTATTGAATGAGTTCAGTATAGGCAAAGTCGAAAAAAGTGTCAAGGATAAATTTCACCAAATATTAAAATTTGTGGTGAAAATCTTGTGAGATGCGGATGCTTGGTCGTCGGCATTTGTTCGTTCTAGTCCGACCTCCGGGGCGGGGTGCCAATGGCTGGAACGCAGCCGACGTCGATTTAAGCCCGAGCAAAACCCGCCTGGTCTCAAGCCTGTGAGGGGCCACGGTTGAAGCCGAACATTGTCTAGTAACGGATTAATACGGTTTTGACATTAGTATGTTGGCGTAGCAAGCACAGAATTTAGTGGTACCGAACACGTTTCGGGAAACCGCTCGAATGGCTGATGAACGACCACCGAGCTTAGTGCAACTTATCGGTGCCTATTTTGATACTGGCACTTTAAACAAAGCGTTAGGTTCATTAAAGCATTCTGTTGAGAGATTAAATCTTACTACACCGATTCAGGATTAGTGAGCTATCTCAATATCACTTTCAGTCTGACAGTTGATTGACAAAATAACTGTTTATAAAAAGCAACGACGAATTCATCAAAAGTTGAGTACATCTTTGTCCGCCATTCGAATACTATCCCGACTGGAAGACGTTCCGGCAATTGGCAGAAATGCCTGTAAGTTGGCTTAGGACGAACCAGCAAAGCATGTTTACGCTAACTTGCACGTTTTCCAGCGGGCCTAAGCTGGCTGCTTTTGATTTTAGTTATTCAGCAAGTTTTGAATAAGCATTCAAGTAAAACATAACGAAAAAACAATAAAATGAGTTGACAATGAATAAAGGCGGTGTTAAATTAGTTTTAAATTAAAAAAAGATTAAGACGTTGAAGAGAAGAGTAATCGCATCACTGATTTGCAGAGAGCTTCGTAATGGTGAGAGAAGTATTCAGGAGTGCGGTGAAGATGAGCTTGGAGTCATGATGCGGGTCGTAGTGGCTACGCATGCGGTGGCAACCGATATATTGCGGGGTTTCCTAGATTTTTCAGGGTACTCGTCGAGGTTGTGATCGTGAGATGGCAGCGAACAACGGTGGTAACGCGAAAGCTTTCGTCCGTTAGTTTCTAACATATTAGAGACTAATGGATGGGAGCTTTTTTTTGTTTCAATACAGGTGAGAGGGAGCGGTTAGATGACAGTCACAGCAAATAATGGATTATTAGCGGCCCGTGGAGAATGGGCGAACGCAACGTGTCAAGAAAGTCATCAGGCACAACAGATTTTAATTTTAAACTTGATGCCGACTAAGGTAACGACGGAGCGGCAGTTCCTAAAGCGTTTTGCAGCCGGTAACACAGATGTGGCTGTGACGTTTATGTATCCCGCGAGTCACCATTTCAAGAGCCTGCCACAAGCAGTGGTCGCGGCACATTACGTGACGTTGGCTGATATTCAAGATCAGTATTTTGATGGCTTGATCGTCACTGGCGCGCCAGTTGAGACGTTACCGTTTGAAGCAGTCGATTACTGGAACGAATTGTTAACAATCATTGATTGGTCACGACAGCACGTTAGCCAGACTTTATTTGAATGCTGGGCAGCACAAGCAGGGCTATACGCACAGTTTGGAATCGCAAAGCGTGCCGTTGCTCACAAGATATTCGGTATTTATAGTGCGACTAGTACTGATGTTAAGTCACCGCTGATTAGCGGACTGAATGCTGGAGGCTTACTAAAAATGCCACAGTCACGGCATACAGCACTAGTGATGCCGGAACACTTACCCGCTGGATTGCAGGTTGTCGCTGACAATCCGAAGGTGGGACCGCTCGTCTTATCTGCCCCCAAGCTGCACGCGGTCTATGTGACCGGTCATCCTGAATACGAACGCCGCACACTTGCCGATGAATATTTGCGCGACCGACGTAAGCACTTGCCGATTCAGTTACCTGAACATTACTTTGCTACTGAACAATTAACAACAGTTGATTACAGTTGGCAAACTTCAAGCAATCAACTGTATCAAAACTGGTTAGCAACTTTGAATTTAACGAAAGTAGGTTATTAATTATGACAACAACGAATCCTGAAAATTATCACTTTGAAACGTTACAAGTCCATGCGGGCCAGACGGTTGATGAAACGGGCGCACGGGCCGTGCCAATCTATCAAACGACTTCATACGTCTTTAAGGATGCCAAGCAAGCTGCGGGTCGCTTTGCCCTGACTGATGCCGGCAATATTTATACACGACTGACGAACCCAACGACGGACGTGGTCGACAAACGAGTGGCCGCCTTGGAGCACGGGACGGCTGGGGTAACGCTCGCAACGGGTTCTGCTGCGATAACCGCGGCAATTTTAAACATTGCGCAACAGGGGGATGAAATTGTGGCGGCCAACACCTTGTATGGTGGGACCTATGACCTGTTTAGCGTGACGTTAAAGAAGTTGGGCATCACAACGCACTTTGTTGATCCTGACGAACCGGCAAATTTTGAGACGGCAATTAACGATCATACTAAGGCCTTGTACGTTGAAAGTATCGGTAATCCTGGCATTAACTTAGTTGATTTTGAAGCCATTGGAAAAATCGCTCATGATCATGGCATTATTTTTATTGTTGATAATACCTTTGGGACACCATACCTAGTTCGGCCACTTGAACATGGGGCCGACGTGGTCGTACATTCAGCAACTAAGTTTATCGGTGGTCACGGGACGACCATGGGTGGCGTTATTGTTGAAGGCGGCCAATTTGACTGGCGTGCGAGTGGCAAGTATCCAGATTTCACAACGCCAGATCCGCAATATAACGGCCTCGTTTTTGCCGATTTGGGCGGGGCAGCCTTTACGACTAAGGTCCGGGCGGAAACGCTGCGAGATACCGGTGCAACTATCAGTCCCTTTAATTCCTTCTTGTTGTTGCAAGGTCTAGAATCCTTGTCATTGCGAGTAGAACGACACGTGACCAATACACGCAAGATTGTTGCCTTCTTAAAAGCACATCCAAAAGTTGCCTGGATCAATTATCCAGAACTGGAAGATAGCCCGTACCATGACTTAGCAACTAAGTACTTCCCGAATGGGGTTGGTTCGATCTTCACCCTGGGCTTGACTGGTGGCGAGGCTGCTGGTAAGGCATTAATTGAACATCTACAACTCTTTTCATTGTTAGCAAACGTCGCTGATGCTAAATCATTAATTATCCATCCCGCTTCCACCACGCATGCGCAATTAAATGAACAGGAATTGTTAGCAGCTGGTGTAACGCCTGACTTGATTCGAATTTCAGTAGGTGTCGAAAATGCCGATGATTTAATTGCTGATTTGGATCAAGCATTGGCACAGGTTTAATAGGTCGGAATGGTCGATGATTGAAAGTATGTGAAACGGAGGGTGCGACAATGACAATTGAAGTGGGCATGTTAGGGTTAGGAACTGTGGGTAGTGGGGTGGTTGAACGGTTGACCCGCTCGGCTGCCAAAATTGAACAAACGCAGGGTATTCGGTTGCACCTAGCAGCAGTTGCCGTTAATCATTTGAACGCGCCTCGGACTGTTCAGTTACCGATTGGGACGCGCTTGACCGATTCATTAACGAACGTTGTTTGTGACCGAAAAATCCAACTAGTCATTGAAGTCATGGGGACGGTCGCAACTGCTAAAAAGGCCATTGTGGCAGCACTTAATCAGGGTAAGGCTGTCGTGACCGCTAATAAAGACTTAATTGCAACGGCGGGACCTGAATTGGCTGCGTTAGCCAAAAAACAGGGCTGTGATTTATTTTACGAGGCTAGTGTTGCGGGGGGAATTCCGATCTTGCGGACATTAACAGATAGTTACGTGACGGACAATGTGCAGGCGGTCAGCGGAATCATCAACGGGACGGCTAATTATATGCTAAGTGCAATGGCAACCGGGCAATCGTACGAACAAGCTTTAGCTACTGCACAAGCAGCCGGGTACGCCGAAGCTGATCCGACTAATGATGTTGCGGGCATTGATGCGGCATACAAATTGATGATCCTCAGTCGCTTTGCTTTTGGGCAAGAGTTGAGCCTGCCGCAGATTGCACCCACGGGAATCACGCATTTAAGCGCTTCGGTTTGTCGATTAGCAGCTGAAAATGGCTGGCAGATTAAATTGCTCGCGCAGATTCAGCGACACGGATCTGGTTTGTATTGTCGTGTGGCGCCAGTGGCCGTGCCGGTTGATCAACCCCTGAGTCAGATCAATGGGGTCCAAAACGCTGTAGCTGTTCAAAGTGAAGCCATTGGTACCAGCTTGTATACCGGACCGGGTGCGGGAAGTACGGCGACGGCTAATAGTGTTCTAAATGACGTCTTAGTAGCGGCCAAGCACCTTATCAATGGTTATCGAATGATTCGTAACCAGAAAAGAAGTGTCTCGTTAACGGTCACTCGATTTGACCAGTTACCACAAACATACTTAGGCATTGGTCCGGTCGCACCAGAAGCCGTGAAATATTACGCTAATGAAGCTGATTTCTCAGTAAAAACGATTGCCGATGATTGTTATCAGATTACTGGATTAAGTGCGGTGAAACGCAAAAAGCTGCGTGCGAACTTGCCACTGACTTTGATACCAATTGCCGGTACAACGGACTGGAAGCAAGTGACCGAAAATTCAATAACATCTCCCATAAATGTTGCAATTTGAAAAAGAATGCTCAGGTACAGTATACTGTATCTGAGCGTCTTTTTTTGATGCTAAGTTCCCATGGGATATCCATGGCTAAGTGGATGAGCTAATTGAAATGAGTTAGCGAGACGTGGCAGTTGGTTGACTGACACGATGAGGAGTGAAATTATGAAAATTGCGGTGGTGACCGAAAGTTCTGCTAATTTAAAAGCGCAGGCGGTGAAAGACTACCAAATTACGGTGGTGAACGACCCGATTATGTTCGGTAATCATGTTTACCACGAGAACGTAGATATCACGACGGATCAATTTTACCGATTACTAAAAGTTGAAAAAGAAATTCCAACGATTTCTCAAATTTCAATGCCAGAGATGCAAGTCGTTTTTGATCAGCTGCAAGCGGCGGGCTATGACCAAATTCTAGTTATTGGGTTGAGTAGTGGTATCAGTGGCTGGATCAATAATTTGAAGACCTATGCGCCGTCAGTTGACGGTATTGACGTGCGGGTGTTTGATTCACGAACTGCTTGCGCGGGGACGGCGAACATGGTGAAGCTGGCTGCGGCCATGGCATTGGCGGACTATACCTTAGATGAAATTATTGCGCAACTGACGCGCTTGCGGGCGGCTACGACGACGGTCTTAATCGTTAACTCGATGCGCCATCTAGTTAAAAATGGCCGGATTTATAACAATAGTAGTCTGGCCGGAACGATGGTGTTGCGCAATAAGCCGATTATTACGTTCAATGGGCATGGGAAGATTCAACTTTTAGGTAAGGAACGGACGCTTAAAAATGCACAACAGGCTGTTCAAGATGAATTTAGTCAGTTTGTGATGAACAGTCAATTACCAGTTCGGCTGGACGTCATCAGCGCTAATGACGCGCAGATTGCCGAAGATTGGGCGAGCGAACTACGTTATCAGTTTCCAGCAGTCCGGGTCAAGACTGGGGTTATCGGTCCAGTTTTAGGCGTCTTGACTGGAGACCATGCGCTCGGAATGATCTGGTCATTAGATTGGAAGCCATTGTTGACGACCCTCAATCAGGAGCAAAAACAATAGGCCGTTGGGGTTGCCCGTGTGCGGTTTGCTGATGATACTGTCGTATACAGACAGCTGGGTTTTAAAAAAGTTTTGCATCGAAGGTTGACATTTTACTAAAATGATATTATGGTTATAACATTAAAACTTGATGAAAAGCTATAATGCTTTAAGGAGTAACTGACTTGTGATGCTCAGAAAGCGCCGTTGCTGTGAAGGTGTGATGACAAGTGAGTAAAAGTTAAAGGATTGGCGTGAATTTTACGAGATTCACTGGTAGCACCCATTATTGTGCACGCGTTTAGTTGTTGTGAACGCGATGAGTAGCCGGATGTGAGTTCGGTTAGCAATAAGGTGGTACCGCGCGTAAGCGCCCTTTGGATAATTTGATCGATTATTCAAAGGGCGCTTTTTCGTCAAGTGACACATAGCATTATTTTTTAGTTAACACATAGTAGTCATTATTTAGGTCGCGCATCGCGGTTAATCATCGTAAACACATAGTTGTTCGACATCACGTGACAGCACATAGTAGATCGTAAGCACGGGCCCGTTTATTGGAAAAGCACTGAAGCGAGCGGGGAACATATACACATAGTGGGCAAGACGAAAGGATGGTTTTACTTATGAAATATGGCATTATTGGCGCAGGCGCAATGGGATATCGGTATGGTGTAATGTTACAAGAAAACGCCGGTGTTGACGTTGATTTTATCGACACGTGGGAACCAAACGTCGCAAAGGTCCGTGAGCAGGGCGGCGTTGATGTGGCGCGTGATCATCAAAATCACCATGTCGTTCCAATCAATATTTATTATCCTGAAGAATATCAGGGTCATCCAGATGTTTGGATTGTTTTTAAGAAGCAAATGCAGTTAGCCGATGAGCTCAAGCGCGATGCGTCGTTATTTCATGAGGACCAGTACGTTTTCGCCGCAATGAACGGGATGGGGCACTTTGAAAAGATTGCACAATATTTCCCAGAAAATCACATTATTGGTGGTACGGCGATGATTGCAACGGTCTTGAATGGTCCGGGTACGGTTGATTTTATGGGGCCTAAGGGTAGTGAGGCGATGCATATGAGTAAGTATGCAGGTCATATTGATACGACTACCAAGCAAGTGATGGCCGATTTTAAGGCGGCTGATTTAAATCCGATTTGGTCTGATAATTTTATGGGCATGTGCATGTCCAAAGTTGTGTTTAACGCGGTCACCAATAGTTTGTGCACGATGTTCGAGATTCAGATGGGCCAATTCATCGAATATCCGGGCGTCAAGGATATGGCGACTCAAATGTTCAACGAAGCCTATGATGCTTGCGAAAGGGCAGGCATCAAACTCATTGAGACGCGGCAAGAAGAAATCGACTCGGTTGAAACGGTCAGTCGAGCCTATAAGTACCATTATCCATCAATGTATCAAGACTTCTCAAAGGGACGGCCAACCGAAGTTGATTATATTAATGGCTATATTGCTAAGATTGGGCGGGAACATGACTACGTTTGTCGCGTGCATGAGTTTGTGACTCACGAAGTCCATTTAGCAGAAATGATGCGGCAATACCGGCACCCGGAAATCCCCGTTGCTGAAAAATAAGATTATTAATGAAAAAGTTCTGAGTATTTTCAGAACTTTTTTTGTGGGCGGAAAAACTTAATTTAGTAAGGTTGAAATCGGTTTCTTTAACATTGGTCTATACACTTAGGTGACCTTGTAAACTTGCAATGAAAACATGTTGTGATAGGATTTATAACGTGCTTAAAAAGAGAATGAGGAGAAATTGGTATGAAGACATATTTTCAGAAAATCGGTCAGTCATTGATGCTACCGATTGCAACGTTGCCCGCAGCAGCGATTTTGGTTGGGATTGGGAATTACCTGCCAAAACAGTGGCTGTTTGCAAATTACTTGATTCAGGGTGGTAACGTTGTCCTGAATAACTTAGCCTTGCTGTTTGCAGTCGGCTTAGCTATCGGGATGTCAGTCAATAAGGACGGCGCGGCAGCTATTGCTGGTTTGATCGCGTTTGAAGTTCCGGTGATGGTGTTAAAACCAGCGACATTAGCGACGATGCTGAATGTTAAAGTGAGTCAGATCAATCCAGCATTTAGCGCGTTAGATAACAATGTGCTGATTGGAATCAGTGCTGGACTGATTGCGGCTGCGCTCTATAATCGGTTCCACGAAGTAAAATTACCAATGGCGCTCTCATTCTTTAGTGGTAAACGCCTAGTGCCAATTATGGCTGCTTTTGTGATGCTGATTGTGACGGCGGTATTGTACCTTGTTTGGCCGTTTGTCTACGATGCCATCGTCCTCTTTGCAACGGGAATTTCAAAATTAGGTTTCGTGGGGGCTGGTCTATATGGCTTTTTCAATCGTTTATTGATTCCGACTGGTTTGCACCACGCCTTAAATTCCGTATTCTGGTATAACGTTGCGGGGATCAATGATATTGGCAATTTCTGGGCCAGCCATGGTGTTAAAGGAATCACAGGGATGTATGAAGCTGGATTCTTCCCAATTATGATGTTTGGCTTGCCAGCTGGTGCGTATGCAATTTATCGTAATGCACGACCGGAACGAAAAAAAGAAGTGGGTTCATTGATGTTAGCTGGTGCGTTTGCGTCGTTCTTTACGGGGGTGACCGAACCGCTTGAATTTTCATTCATGTTCGTGGCATGGCCGCTCTACTTATTACATGCCGTTTTTATGGGACTATCATTAGGATTCGCCGCGTTAATGCACTGGACCGCCAGCTTTTCGTTTAGTGGCGGGTTAGTCGATTATTTATTGAGTTTTCGGATGCCGTTAGCCAACCAACCCTATATGTTACTGGTTCAAGGGCTGGTGATGGCCGTCATTTATTACTTTGGTTTTGACTTTGCAATCAAACGGTTTAATTTGAAGACGCCTGGTCGTGAAGTTGTGTCTGCAGATGTCGATGGGGTGGGTGCACCTGCTAGTCCAGCGGTGGCCGTTGCAGCAACGGATGATAAGTATATGCGCCAAGCAAAGCAAATTTATGCAGCTATTGGTGGTCATGACAATATTAGTGTGATCAACAATTGTACGACGCGGCTGCGGTTACAACTTAAGGATACGGAAAAAGTCGATCAGCCGGCCGTAATGGCTGCTGGCGTGCCTGGTTTGAACGTACTGGATGTTCATAACATTCACATTGTGATCGGCACGGAAGTCCAGTTCGTCGCGGAGGCTTTACAAAAATTATTTTCTGGTCAGGTGGCGACGACCCCGGCATCTGATGCTGAATCAAAGGCCCCGGTTGAACCGCAAACTGCTACTGTAACGGAAGCGCCGGTGACAACGATTTTGCGGGCACCGGCAACGGGACAATTAATGCCGATTAGTACGGTTGCGGATGAGACGTTTGCTGGTAAACTCTTAGGTGATGGTTACGCTGTTGAACCCGAAGATGGTGAAGTCGTTGCTCCGGTTAGTGGGACAGTGACAAGTGTCTTTCCGACCAAACACGCTATCGGTTTGAAGACGACGAGTGGTTTAGAAGTCTTATTACACATGGGGATCAATACCGTGGAAATGAATGGTACGCCGTTCAAGTTACACGTGGCAACGGGTGACGAAATTGCGGCCGGTACTGCGGTAGCGACGGTTGACTTGGCTGCTATCAAGTCAGCCGGTAAAGCGACAACCATGATGGTCGTTATCACCAATATGGATCACGTTAACAAACTAACCCTTAATCCAACTGGTCATGTGACTAGCGGTGATTTGATTGGCGCAGCTGAATAAGTTACGCGCTGTCGACGTTGGGTTTATTGAAAAAGTTTCGTCTAAATCTTTTCGATTTAGGCGGAACTTTTTTTGTCGCATTGGTTATCGAGGCAACGGATGACAGCAAATGAACAGCTTGATGCGGGGACAGTGCGTTTGATTGCTTCCCGCTGACTCCCACGATATACTATTGGCATTATAGGGGGGCGGTAACATGATTGACGAAGTATTAGTATTGAACTCAACGCCAACGGGGATTTTACAGAATTCAGTTTCAGGAAGCATGGTGATTGACGCGGCACTTGATGCACGACTAGTCAAGCGACTAATGCAGGCGCTAACTCAATCGATGCTTAAGGTCAGGGTTGCAACCGCGGACGACTTACCGGTGACCGACCACCAATTGCTGGTCGTCAGTCGACCAGTGGCAGCCGTGTTGGACTTACAAGCTAGTGCGCGAGTTCTGATTTATCCAGAAGCAACGGGACTGACAGCCGCTGGAATGACACAGCTAGCAGTGCAGATTGATCAACGATTGACTAAAATATCCAGATAACGATCAAAAAACGCCCAGGGCAGTTGTTCGCAAGTTACTGAACAGTTGCCCTGGGCGTTTTTAAGGGTCTCTGTCAACCGGTGTTGATGAAGTTATATTTAGAATCCAATTCATTTACGAATTGGGTTCTTTTTTTCGATTTTGATTTTGAACTCAATTTGAATTCGATAAATAAAGTTTTGCCAGTTCTTGTAACCATACGCGGTTCTTTTGATTTGCTTGATTTTACGGTTCACACCTTCGACGGGACCATTTGATAATCGGCCGGTAGTCATATTTTTGATGAGTTGCCGGTTCTTGATAAAGCTTTTAATATTG
>NZ_JAMSKZ010000049.1:0-523 GCF_023806725.1 Lactiplantibacillus sp. C232 | reverse complement strand
CGATGCCGGATACGGTTCCGAAAGTAATTATCGGTACTTGGAAGATGAATTCGGTCAGCATACCGTTTTAATTCCATACGGCACAATGCTTAAAGAGAATAGTCGAAAATGGCAAAGCGATGACCGTAAGGTTATGAACTGGGACTATCATGAAAAAGATGATTATTTTATCAATCCACAAAACGTCCGGTTTAATTTTAATGCTTATCGTCAACGGACTGATAAGTATGGTTTTACCCGTGACTTTAAAGAATACATTGCCGAAAAGTATGATGAAAATCATCAACTAATTTCCGCGGCACTAACACCAAAAGGATATCTTAAAAGGATTTCCGTGAACGAAAATTGGGAATATTTCAAATCGAAACAACGAGAATTACTTTCAGCTCCAGAAACTGGTCAGATCTACGCTCAACGTAAGATCGATGTTGAGCCAGTTTTTGGCAAGATGAAGGCTTCTTTACATTTCAATCGATTCTCGGTGCGAGGTTTCGACAAGGTCACCAAGGAAGCCGGAATCGTA
>NZ_JAMSKZ010000048.1:0-548 GCF_023806725.1 Lactiplantibacillus sp. C232 | reverse complement strand
ATGAAGGCTGGGCTTTTAGGCAACGATAATCGAAAGCACATCACAGGATTCCAGGACGAATTTGCCGTTGATAAACGAAATCCTAGAGTAGAAATAGATGAAATCACGGAGGACGAATAATCATGATTGATATGAAAATTGGACAGTATCATCTGACTAGTGACAAATACGAAGTTAAGGTTAACAGGATGTCATTAGACAGCCATGGGCATCCGGTAACTAGCTACGATGAAAAGTCTGGTATTAATCGGCTAGTAGAAGCACCCTTAGCACACTGTAAAAACGTCGAGGACGCATTGCACTGGCTTCGTGGGTATTTAATCCGGACTGGTAGTGAGCACATTAAAACAGTGGATCAGTTAGCCAGAAAGAGTCATGAAATTGAACGACAGTTTGACACGTACATTAAAGAGTGTGTACCGGAAGGATTATGAGCTATGTCCGGAAATGCTAAAACGTATCGGGATTTATTTCAAGAAATATATGAAAAATATGGTATTCAAACTACAACACAATTTCACATCAATCCAGATAAACAGATAAGTGAA
>NZ_JAMSKZ010000047.1:0-573 GCF_023806725.1 Lactiplantibacillus sp. C232 | reverse complement strand
CTATCTAGTGCACAAGTACAGTTTGCCGTTGCGGAACGGCTACTGGCGTGCTGAAAAGTACGACAATCCCAACGAAATTATTACTGGACAAACAGTTGATTTGCTAGGTGATAAGATCGGCGCCCCAGCTAGATCGATAAGGCAAGCAAGCTACTCAAATGGCATTGTCTGTGGCTACTACATTAGCCGGGTGCCGAAAGTATGAGCAAAGTAGTGATTAAGGGCGAACTACCTAGCTTAAATGAGTACATCAAGGCTGAACGGGCCAACAGATACGCCGCAGCTAACCTAAAGAAGCGGTACACGGCCTTATGTAGTGTGTATGCCAGGGCTAGTCGGAATTCTGGAGTTGAATTCAGTTGGCCTTGCAAGCTTAAATTTACGTGGTACACGAAGAACAACCGAAAAGATGCGGATAATATCGCGTTTGCTAAAAAGTTTGTGCTGGACGGCTTTATGAAGGCTGGGCTTTTAGGCAACGATAATCGAAAGCACATCACAGGATTCCAGGACGAATTTGCCGTTGATAAACGAAATCCTAGAGTAGAAATAGATGAAATCACGGAGGACGAA
>NZ_JAMSKZ010000046.1:0-860 GCF_023806725.1 Lactiplantibacillus sp. C232 | reverse complement strand
ACTAGGGACTGTCTGAAAACTAAAAATTCAGGTATAATCTGAGGAAAAACGAATCGAGGCATTCCGATGACAACACCTAAACGATACGAACTGGAAGATGCTCAGTGGGACCGAATCAAAGGATACTTCCCGCCATACCGGACTGGCCGTCCATCAAGCCTAGACAACCGTACCGCCCTCAACGCTATCCTCTGGCTCATGCGCAGCGGGGCTCCTTGGCGTGATCTACCTGAACGCTATGGCTCTTGGAAAACGGTGTATAGTCGCTTCCGAGCCTGGGTAAGTTCAGGCTTGTTCGAACAGGTTTTTCTCGAATTGATTGACGATCCCGACATGGAAAACTTGAGCTTAGATTCAACGATCGTTCGAGCGCATCAAAAGGCCACTGGGGCAAAAAAAATGCCGAATGTATGGTCGAAAATCAAGCTATTGGATTAAGTCGAGGTGGCCGAACGACCAAGATTTACGCACTCGTTGACGGATTAGGGAATCCCTTGGGTTTTCGCCTAACAGGTGGTCAAGTACATGATAGCCAAGTTGCCAGTGAGTTGCTGGAAGGCTTCGATATTTCTCAATCAAATATTATCGCGGATAAAGCCTATGGCACCGCGAAACTTCGCCAGTATATTGAAGATAAAGCAGGCGTCTATACCATTCCGCCAAAGGAAAATACCAAAGACAAGTGGACCTGTGATTACCACGTTTATTGTGAGCGCCATTTGATTGAGAACTTCTTCAATCAGTTGAAGAACTTTCGTAGGATTGCAACGCGTTATGATAAGCTCGCTCATGTTTATCTGGCTACGGTCTACATTGCCTCAATTTGCATCTTACTTAAGTAGTTTTAAGACGGACCCTAG
>NZ_JAMSKZ010000045.1:0-967 GCF_023806725.1 Lactiplantibacillus sp. C232 | reverse complement strand
ATCTTATCACCTAGCAAATCAACTGTTTGTCCAGTAATAATTTCGTTGGGATTGTCGTACTTTTCAGCACGCCAGTAGCCGTTCCGCAACGGCAAACTGTACTTGTGCACTAGATAGCTAACCCGCTGACTAATATAGCCAGTCTCATCGGTCAACGCCCTTATCGTATGGTTACCATCACGATGAGCACGGCGAATATCTCTAATTTGCTCACGTTCTTCAGCTTGGGGATCTGGTAACATATTAGCTAAGTAAGCTTCATCACTGCGTACATTAGTCCCAGGCTTAACCAGTCTAACTGGGAACGGCCATTCACCAGATTTGTAGTTATGTTGCGCGAGCTTAAACATTTCCGGTTCGGGCCCGATTGCTAGTGGGTGATCGATATCGGGTAAATCAGCGTTAATTACTAGCACCTGTGTTTCAGTCATGCACTCACCTCCGAAAGCGGAATAATCTTTTTCAACTTCACTAAGCTTTTATCTAACACGATAATTTCCTGCTCACTACGACGTAGAAAGAGTGCTAATACATGATTCTTCTTAACCCGGTAAACAGAGATTTGATTAACCTTGTGTTCTTTTGCAAAATGCTTAGCAACAGTGGTATCTAGCGTATACGCAATCCAATCAGATTCGTTAGGTCGGTGAGCTCGATATAATGTCAGTTTATTGGGCAAATTATCAAAAGCTTTTAACTCACTGGGCTTCATAATGCCAATAGCTTTATTAGGCCGCTGACTTGCAAATAAGGTTTTCCATATTTTTAAATCAGAATACTCGGTATAACTGACCCACAAGGTCGATAAGAAAAACCAGTAACCATAGTCACTTAACTCTGAACTATGTGCACTAAAATATTTAATTGCTGCTGGTGTTCCCTCATAAGCAAGTATTTGCTCAGCAAACAAAGCATCCTTTTGATTCCATTTAAAAGCTGTTGAGATATCATCTATCATGCGCTCACC
>NZ_JAMSKZ010000044.1:0-1054 GCF_023806725.1 Lactiplantibacillus sp. C232 | reverse complement strand
GGCAGATTGTAAAATTTAAGTTGAACATTTAAGTGGACAGAAAAACCCATCAAGGTCTTTAATGGTGTTACCACACAATCCATTAGAAAGAAGGACCTTGATGAGCACCACTATTTTATCATTCCAGAACCGTGTTGTCATTGAAACGCTTCATAATGAAGGACGTTCCTTGCGATACATCGCTAACTACTTAGGCTTTAGTCAGACCACCATCTTTAACGAACTTCACCGGCTAAATAGTGAGTATCAAGCTGAACTAGCGCAAACTGACTTTGAACGAAAGGCTAGTCAACGGGGGCGAAAGTCTTCGCTTACTAAAAACCTTAAACACTTGATCGAGGAAAAGATTCAAGTCCAGAAGTGGTCCCCTGAACAAGTTGCCCATGTGGTTGGGATTGCCTACAAGACGGTCTATAACTGGATTGATCAAGGATGGCTTGATATACAGTTGCCCGATTTGCCTGATCATGGAATTCGTCGTCATCGTGCTAAAGAAAAGCGTGGTACGTTCAATCACGGCCGCTCCATTGAGGAGCGGCCTCATAAAGTCGAAACTCGCCAGGAATTCGGCCACTTTGAAGCTGATACCGTACTTTCTGGTAAACGTAAAGGTCAAGCTGTGGCTACTTTTGTGGAGCGTAAGAGTCGCCTGACAATTGTTAAACGGCTCCATGGTCGCGACAGTCAGTCCATGACTCAAGCCGTACTTGAACTAGCTAGTCAACTTCAAGACAAGCTCAAGACGCTTACCGTAGATCATGGTAAAGAGTTCGCTAACTATCAGACAATTGAACGGCGAACTGGTACACAGGTTTATTTTGCCCATGCCTATTCACCGCATGAAAGAGGCAGTAATGAGAACCGTAACCGAGTTTTGCGGCGCTTTATTCCCAAAGGCCAAGCCATTGAAGAACTAAGTGATCATCAATTGGTTCAAATTAATTGGTATTTGAATTCACGGCCACTTAAATGTCTTAATTGGCATACACCAATCGAGATCTTCTTGCTTAATTTACGTCATTAAATTCGTTCAAGTTATTTCTTGCAATCTGCC
>NZ_JAMSKZ010000043.1:0-1212 GCF_023806725.1 Lactiplantibacillus sp. C232 | reverse complement strand
GCGGTTCTTTTGATTTGCTTGATTTTACGGTTCACACCTTCGACGGGACCATTTGATAATCGGCCGGTAGTCATATTTTTGATGAGTTGCCGGTTCTTGATAAAGCTTTTAATATTGGTCATTAGCTGAGGACTGACATTTTCGACATGACCTAGTGCTGCTTTGAAAGATCGATAATCACGCTTTTGAAAAGCCTTAACTAAGGCATGTGCGGCTTGGTAGGTTTGTCGAAACTGTTGGTCTAGATTTAAACCGGCTACGACTAATTGCTCTGGTGTCATGCGATCTTTAAGATGCGCAAACCATTGAGGTTTGCGCTTTTCGAGGCTGTCATAATCTTTTAAATATAACCGCCAATAATATTTAAGCACTCGGTATTCACGACTCTTAGGGTTAAAGCGTTTCATGAGTTGGACCCGAGTTTGATTCAAAGATCGTAAGGCCATTTGAACAAGATGAAAGTTATCTGCGACTAGTTTGGCGTGTGGAAAGAGTGTTCGAATCGCGGGTTGATATTGAGAATTAAAGTCCATCACAACCCGGGTTACGCGGTCACGATGACGTTTAGAATAATGATTGAGAAAGAAGTCTTTAATATCGGCATTCTTACGTCCTGGTAAAATTGTAATGATGTCGTGGGTTTGGGCATCCACCGCAATAAAACTCATTTGTTTACCAGTTGAACGAAATTCGTCGATACAAAGCATCGTTGGTAGTCCGTTGAAAGCTGGTTGGGTACCTTGTCCGAGTAACTTTATTCGGCGACTAATCGTATTGGTCGAGACATTGTATTGAGCCGCAATGCTCGCCATCGTACGGTCTTCAGTTAATGATAGATCAATGGCATGCAGACTGTTTTCAGATATTTGATGATGTTTTTTAACCAGCGTAGTCGTTGTTAAACTACTTTTACCACAATTTTTACAGATAAATCGCTGCTTCTTTAAGTTAAGGATGGTGACTCGTTCGCTAATTCTAGGAATTCTGATGTGAACGGTCTTAAAGCCATTCTTAACCATGGAACGTTTGCCACAACGTGCGCAAACAGTAACCGGATACGTTAGCTTTGCAAGCACTTGTAAGCTTCCGTTAGTAGCTTCTTGAACAACTAAATCAGTAATATTTGGGTCTTTAATTTGGAGCAGTACTTTAGTAGAATGGTCTTGGGACATATCTGACACTCGCTTTCAATTGGTTTTGGTCGACTTGATT
>NZ_JAMSKZ010000042.1:0-1251 GCF_023806725.1 Lactiplantibacillus sp. C232 | reverse complement strand
CAGCAGTGACTGAATCCACCGAACGGGTGAAAGGCCCATTAGTAAAGGAGGGACGAATTTGGATTACTTCAAGCAACGACGAGCGTACCGCAATTTTAAAATGTATGAAGCGAGTGTCTCTAACGGCCAAAATAATCTGTATCGCGAGTTATTAGACTATGCGAACGATGAAGGCAAGTTGGACGTTCAGTTTCGCATGAAAAATTCGGCATTACTCAGTCTGACAGGACTATCCGAACCCGGCCTCGATAAAGCACGCAACTCATTAGTGCAACTAGGACTAATTAAATACGTTAGAGGCAAGAAAAATGTGAAACCGCCTGAATATCGCATTATTAATTTATATAGTAGGTCAGCTGGTTACCCAACCAGTAACCCAACTACAAGCCATAAAAGTAGGCCAACTGGTTTAGATAAAGTAGGTCAACCGGTTGGGCAAGGTGGAGGTCAACCAGTAGAACATAAAGAACTTACTAGTACTGACCCTGACTTGACTGATACTGACTCTTATGATGATGACGCGGGTGTCACGCGCGAGCAGGTCATTAACGATTGGACCAACCTGTGGGGATTTCCAAATGGTATTGCCCGACCTGAGATTGATGAATGGCTGGAAGAGTTCAAGCCTGAGGTGATTGCCTATGCAATTTGGGTTGCTGGAGAACATCAGATTGGATCTAATGCATGTTTGAAATACGTTCGTGCAATTGTTGCGGGTTGGAAGAAACGAAATATTACGACGTTAGAGCAGGCTAAAAAGGCTGCTGCTAATCATGACGACCGCATGAAGAGCGAAAGAAAACCTAGTGGCTATTCAAAACCACGCCGTAAAGAAGTTACGCCAAAGTGGATGCAAAGCGGTGCTTCTCAGGCGGATTCTAAGTCAAACTCAAGCGATAACGAGAAGGACGATATGAGCGACGAGGCATTCCTAGCGTTCATGAACAGTCAGGAGGAAGCTAAATGAATTGGGGTAACCAACTAGTCAAGTTAGCCGCTAACCATGCCTATGAATCGTCGGCACTGCATTGGACTAAGCAGCGCATGAAGAGACATCTAAAGGCTGGCGGTAGCGCGCAAGATGAAGTGTGCGCTCATGAGTACAAGCTATTTGCACTCGAGGTTTTAATTATTGAATATCAGCGGGATGGCTTAAATTTTGATTTGACCCAATGTTGGGGTAAGCCAGCCGAGTATTTTATTGATCTAGAGCAAGCTAGACAAGGATTGCAAACGGAGGTGAGCGCATGA
>NZ_JAMSKZ010000041.1:0-1264 GCF_023806725.1 Lactiplantibacillus sp. C232 | reverse complement strand
GGTAGCGTCAAGAATCTTGTGTAAATGAAATGCCTTCGTACATATAATATGTATCTAACTTAAATAAATGATGCTTCCAAGGTGTCCTGGAGTCCTTTGAACCCTCGGTGGATCCGCCTCAGAGACTTCTCGTTATAAACATTAAACTGAGAAACCAGAAAGCGATCCAGTGAATCTTCCGTTGGAAATTGTTCTTTGTGGTGGGTGGTGCGCTTGAGATGCTTATTAAAGTTCTCAATCAGGTTAGTGGAGTATAGTGATTGCCGGATAGCTGGTGGAAAGTCCATGAAAGTGAGTAAATTCGGCATTTTAAGCAGATCTTTGATTAATTTGGGATAGGTCTGATGCCAGTTGTTGGCGAACTCATTCAGTTTCAGTTCGGCTGCTTCACGGTTGGCGGCCCGATGAACTTGTTTAAAGTCACTGATCACGGCCTTGCGGTCTTTTACGCGAACTTTGTTCATCAGATTCCGCCCAACATGAACCAGGCAACGTTGTCGTTTGGCTTTGGGGAAATGCCGATTCAAGCCTTCATCCAAACCAACTAACCCATCGGCCACAAACAACAGCACATCTTTAACGCCCTGCTTGATCAAGGTTCCCAGCAGTTCAGTCCAGATTCCAGTCGATTCCGTTGGCGCCACTTGGTAGTTCAGCACTTCTTTCGTACCATCTGGACGAATGCCAATCGCAATATGAACGGCTTCTTTTTGAACGGTATCCCGCTTTAACGGCAAGTAAGTGGCATCTAAGAAGATGGCCGCATATTGTGAAGCCAGTCGACGTTGCTGGAAAGCTTGAACCTGTTCATTGACGGCTTTAGTCATGTTGGAAACCGTGGCTTTGGAGTAGTGAGCACCGTACATTTTCTCAATGAGTTCGGCAATTTCAGCAGTGGTAATTCCCTTGGTATACAATTGAATGACCGTTGTTTCTAAATTATCACTGTGCCGACCGTAGGCTGGCAAGGTATGATTTTCAAACCGGCCATTGCGATCTCGAGGAATGGTTAAGTTAAGTTGGCCGTACTTCGTATCAAACGAGCGCTCATAACTGCCGTTGCGGTTATTACCAGTGTTAATTCCAGCGTATGAGTAGCGTTCGTAACCCAAAAACCCTGCCAATTCGGTTTGAAGCAGCTGGTTAATCGCAATTTCGAGGTGGTGACGAAAAACTTCGTCCAAATCTTGCTTTTGGGCTAGTGCAGCGATAATTTCTGTGGTAAGTTCATTCATGGGGAATGCCTCCTGTGATGTTTTCTGTG
>NZ_JAMSKZ010000040.1:0-1465 GCF_023806725.1 Lactiplantibacillus sp. C232 | reverse complement strand
CTTAAAATCCCTAAATAAATTTCTCTCACAACTGTTTAATAAAGCGGCAATCCCCGTCGTACGTGATTAATTAAACATTCAATTCTTAAAACACCTATTTTTAAATCGACTTAAACCTTCGCTGTTGCGTGCAAACCGATCCAACTTAGTGACAATCAAAGTATCGCCTGTTTTTAGAACGCGCAACAGTTTTTGAAACTCCGGTCGTTCAGTAGTTGTGCCAGTAAACTTTTCCTGAAAGATTTTTTCTGCTCCTGCCAATTTTAGTAAGAACGTGTTTGGATACTTTGACATTCGATTTGATTTTAGTTAAATTAGATCAAAAACAGGAGTTTTTAATCCATGAAAAGCTTTGCACACCATTATAGTAGCGACATCTCTCGTGAACAATTTGAACTAATCCGGACAGATCTAGAAGGCATACGTAAGCGGACTAAGCCAAGAAAGGTTGATTTATATGATATCTTTTGTGCCCTGCTTTATACCTTGAAAAATGGGTGCGTTTGGCGCGATTTACCCAGTGATTTTCCTAAATGGGAAACCGTCTATTATTACTGGTTACTTTGGACTAAAACGCCATCTCCTGCTGGTATCACTCCTCTGGATAAGGCTTTAAAAAAATTGTCAGCCAACATCGGTTAGCTCAGAAGCGTTCAGTTTATACATCGTTCATCATTCTAGATGCTCAAAGTGTCAAGAATACCGATCCTGCTGAAAGTAGCGGCTACGATGGTGGTAAAAAGGTGAGTGGGATTAAGCGCCATCTTGCTGTAGATATCAATGGGCTGCCGATGGCAGTCCATGTGACAACTGCCAATGTTTCTGAGCGTGATGGCGCCAATGCGC
Organism: Lactiplantibacillus sp. C232; assembly: GCF_023806725.1. Classification (NCBI taxonomy): domain Bacteria; kingdom Bacillati; phylum Bacillota; class Bacilli; order Lactobacillales; family Lactobacillaceae; genus Lactiplantibacillus; species Lactiplantibacillus sp. C232. Next base: position 619 of record NZ_JAMSKZ010000040.1, on the reverse strand, counting down.
TACTGGCGTTAAACAAATCACAGTTTGACCTGGTTCAACGAGTAATGGCCGATGGTGGTTATACTGGTAACAACTTTGCTCAATCAGTTCAGGCAATGATTAACGCTGAAGTCATTATTGCTAAACAGAGTGACCTTAGGCACGGTCAAGTGACCCCGCAACGCTGGGTTATCGAACGCAGTTTTAGCTGGCTAGGAAAATATCGGCGCCTTTGGCGCAATTGTGAGCGAAAGCTGAACACCAGTAAGATGATGATTAGCTTAGCCTTCCTGCGAATACTCTTGAAAAGATTCTAAACACGTTCTAACTCAATTTGATTTGCTAATTTTTGATCAGTGGTACTGACCCGCGCATAGCCATATTTCATCTTTTATCTCCTTGTTTATGTCATTAAGTAATGACACGGTTCTAACCCTTTAATTATACAGCATCAAAAACCAGGTCACAACTGTTAAGTTGTGGCCTCTTTTCACTCTATCTAAACACCTTACTCATTATATATGGCAGATTGCAAGAAATAACTTGAACGAATTTAATGACGTAAATTAAGCAAGAAGATCTCGATTGGTGTATGCCAATTAAGACATTTAAGTGGCCGTGAATTCAAATACCAATTAAT
>NZ_JAMSKZ010000003.1:8282-244332 GCF_023806725.1 Lactiplantibacillus sp. C232 | reverse complement strand
TTCTCGGTGCGAGGTTTCGACAAGGTCACCAAGGAAGCCGGAATCGTAATACTGGCGTTAAACATTATGAAACTGGTCACGGTAGGGACCAACTTTAAAAATCAAAGGCGTAAGCAAATGGGACGAGAAACCAAAATTCGGTTTCTCGTCCCATTTGCTTATACAGAGGCTAGTTATGTCACAGCCTCATTTTAATTAATGCTCGTTTTCCGTAACTGCGTAATACCGAATTCTCTTATGTTGACGCTGTGCATAGCCAATTTCTTGCCTAGTCCGCTCACCAATGTAGCCAGCAACATTAATGACCACTACTTCATCTGCCAAGTCGATTTTTTTCAAATGTGTCTGGCGTAAATTCTGAAGCTCAATCGGTGTTAATACTTCATCACTGAAAGCTGGCTTTAAAACAATAACACCTTGTTTACTCAGAGCCAGCTCAACCGTTTCAAATACTGCCGCATATTTTCTAGACCCACATAAAGTAACTATTTTAACAGCCATTCGTCAACCTTCCCTAAAGTGAACTGATCGACCAACGATTAAACTTCCGTCGCAGTCACATGCTTAGTTTTCACTGCAGTTCGCTGATTCAAGTGCGCCATACCAACACCAGTGAAACCGCTGATTACCGAGATAACTGGACAAAGTAAACTGAAGAAAACAAACGGTAAGTATTGGACGGTTGGTACTCCCAGCGTCGTCGTCAGGAAGACGCCGCCAACGCCCCACGGGACTAGGTAATTGATCACCGTACCGCCATCTTCAAGGACCCGCCCCAGTGCATTTCCGGATAAGCCACCATCATTGAATGCCTGGCGAAAAGCGCGCCCTGGTAAGATAATCGAAAGAAATTGTTCACCAACAAACACGTTGACACCAATACAAGTTAATACACCCGCCAATACTAACTTGCCATCGCTATTCAAGTGCTTAGCAACCGGGGTCATAATTTGATTGATCAGTCCAAACTTGACCAACAATCCTCCTAAGGATAGCGTAACCACAATTAACGCGACCATACTCATCATGCTGACGATTCCGCCCCGTGAAAGCAACGTATCAACACTCGTATTCCCCGTCTTCGAAACAAATCCCGTGTTAATAATGGCGGTTAACTTCGCCAGTGATAACTCAGGCTGTTCAAATAGAATCAAGCCCGCCGAAATAAAAATATTTAAAAGCATCGTTGGAATGGCTGGCATTTTAAACCCGGCACAAATGAAGACTAAGACGATTGGTAACAATGCCAAGGCTGAGATACTGAAATGACCATTTAAAACCGCAACTGTTTGATTGATCTTGGCTAAGCTTGTCTCCGTATTACTGTGCCCCAGCATAGCAAACAAGCCTAATGAAATGAGCCCGGCCGGTAGCGTGCTCCATAAGATATGCTTAATGTGCGTAAAAAGATCAGTATCCACTACGGCTGAAGCTAAATTATTGGTTTCTGATAATGGTGATAATTTATCGCCGAAGATTCCACCACTGATAATTGCACCGGCAACTAAGGCTGGATTCAGATTCATGGTCACGCCCATGCCGAAAAAGGCAATTCCGACCGTCGATGTTACCGTAAAGGCACTGCCGACCGCCGCACCGACTAGGGTACAAACAATAAAGACTGATGGCAAAAACCACTGAATATTAATAATTTTGAATCCAATCACCATGAGCGTAGGAATCGTTCCCGCCGCAATCCAAGTTGAAATCATCGCACCAATGAGAATAAAGATGAAGATTGGCACGATCCCTTTATCAATGCCCTCTTTAATCCCAGCATTAACTGCTGACCATGGAAAACCGCGCAACATCGCCCAAGCAGTGACAACGCCCATTGCGAGTAATACGGGAACTTGGGGCGATAATCCCCAACCAATCACACCCGCACTCATAATTCCGAGGACGACCAGTAAGACAATGACTGCTTCTAAGGTACTAATTTGTGGTGCTTTTGTTTTGTTCATAATTTATTACCCCTTCGATTGATAAAATTCCAGTGACGCATATTCATCATCAAAATTTTAATATCGTGCAATCCCACCACAGCGTTGATTTGTCATTATTCTCATCCTCTTCATCAAAAAAATCGTCCCCATTGTTCATATGAACAACAGGGACGATTAGACTAGTCGCGGTACCACCCAGGTTGCGGATTATTGACACTTAATCCACCACTCACTAGAAGATAACGGTTCTAGTTATTATCCGTTCAGTCGAAACTCGGTTACCGTATTTCAATCATAGTAGCTGACCGGTTCGCAGCAACCACCGGCTTCCTGACACCTACCACTATGTCTACTTGATGTAACGTTATCGTACAGTTATTAACTTGTGATTAACAATACCACCATCTTTTATCATCGTCAAGCCATTTTATAATATAATTCTCATTTTAAGATTACGACCGTGTTACAGCTCGCAAGCGCGCTTGGTGGGCAAAAGTGATGCCACCAAATAGTAACGTCCAAATAATCGCACCGATTGCACCGACAATATCAGCTTGAATGAAGAATAGACTGGCAAAAATGAGAACAAAAAAGGCAATCGTCAGTGGGCTCGTGATTCGGTACGCCGGCATCTTAAACCCATCCGCCAGATAGTCATTAGATAGCCGGTACTTCCGGTGGGCCAGCATCGCCAGCGTGTAAACAATCAGGTACATATCACTAGAGATCCCGGTCACGACGGTAAAAACTGCCGTCGTTGCAGCACTTAAACTCATGATGGGGGTCACTAGCACTAGTACCGCGGACAACACGATTGCTGCTGCCGGCACACCACTTTTCGAAATCTGACCAAAGATTTGGTGCATGCGACTCGTAACTGGCATTTCAGTGGCTAGCTGATAGAAGTGACGTCCAGCTGAGAACAAACAACTATTTAGCGATGAGGCTGCCGACGTTAAGACGACAAAGTTAATGATGGCGGCCGCTGCTGGGTATCCTGCCAACTTGAAGACTTGCACAAACGGACTGCTATCGGGTGACAGTGATGTCCACGGAATAATGCCCATAATGACAATTAACGCACCAATATAAAACAACAAGATCCGCAACAAAGTTTCATTGACCGCCTTTTTGATAACGCGGTGAGGGTTCTTGGCCTCACCAATCGTTATACTGACAAATTCAATGCCCTGAAAAGCAAAGAAGACCATTGGAAATGCCGAGATAAAGTTAGCTATCCCATTGGGAAAGACCTGATAATTATGGAACAAATTGCCGATTGAAGCCTGGCCTAATGGGGTTGGGTGATGTCCCACCATCATGAAAATACCAGTGACAATCAGTGCAATGATTGCGACGATCTTAATCATCGCAAACCAGAACTCTGCTTCGCCAAATAACCGTGCAGCCGTTAAATTAACGCCCGCCAAAATTAACAGGAAGCTAATCTCAATTAGCCAGGCGGGGACATTTGGTAACCAAAATTTGACATACGTTGCCGTAGCCGTCAGCTCAGCCATACAGACAAAAATCAAACCGATCCAATAGGTCCACCCTGTAAAATGACCAACACTCGGTCCCAAATAGCGGGAAATAAACGCCACGAATGTGTGTTGGGTAGGATCAGAATAGAACATCTCACCAATTGCCCGCATCATTAAAAAGAAGAAGAAGCCCAACACCAAGTACACCCACATGACTGACGGTCCCGTCTTTGAAATCGTACTCCCTGAACCAAGAAATAATCCTGTCCCAATCGTGCCACCAATTGCAATCATTTGGACATGCCGGTTACTAAGCGCCCGGATTGTGCCATCAGCATTAGTTATTTTCATAAGACCCCTCCACAAATTTTAATGACTTTGTTGTTAAATCTTAATGTTGTGTCATTATAGCACGCTCTAACTTTCACTTAATTGCGATTTTTAACTATCAACCCCTGTTTTTAACGACGAATAGGTCGCAATACTTTGTTTTCTAAAGCTGTCTTCCTTATCGAAAACGTCACCAAAGCTGTAGTTGCTGCGTTTGACCGCCTAATTTGGCGCTACAAAAAAAGCCGCCCGAGTATTTACTCGAACGACCTCATTTATTTAATGCACCCATCCTGACACAATAACACTTACCACAAAAAGGCAATCATCTTGTGAGCAACACTTGGATTCTGATTCAACGCGCAATGCGCCGCCTGTTCCCCACTGTAGAAAGCTTCTTGATACTGTGCTAATTTTCCGCGCAACAAGTACCGAATTGAGCGCGCTGAAGCGACACCCACAAAACCATCATTGTTATACCCCGTGTTTGTATCTCCATAGACATTGAGTAGTTTCACGTTGTCTGGAAAATTGTGGCGATACTTGAGCATTTCTGAAAAATGCTTCGTGAAACGACTTGGTTTAACATCCAAGCGCCGGACCGTTGCTTCCGTCTGCGTGCTCAGAAACCCGGTCAGGCCATCGAACGGTCCGCCAATCGTCACGATTTTATTCAACGTTGGTAAGCGTTTGTCATGCCCATACTTCAATGCCTGATTGACAATATCATTGGCCCCGAGGGAATGACCAACCGCATTATAAGCTTTGACGCCATACTTCGCTTTTAGTTGGACTAAGACTTGGTGTAACCAATAGATCTGGGCTTTTTGTGAGGCGTGATTATCTTGAAAAACAACTTGAACCATCGGATTCTTGATTGACTTTTGCCAATAACCCTTAAAGGCCATCACACCATTCTTGTACACGTGCACCACTAACGCTTTTTGGGCAGCCCCCGCTTTTTCGGCTTTACGAATCAGATAGTTCGTCGAATACGCCCCACCATTGTAGCCATGTAAAAAGACCGTCGCTGTCTTTGACTGGTCATATTGATTCTTTAATATTCGTGCAGAACGCGGTGTCAATTGACTCGTTACTTTCGTAATCTTGGTATCATGATTCCGGGCCCCAACTAAAATCACAGCCGCACCGACAACAAAAACAATCAATAACAATTGAATCACCGTTCGCCAACGTTTCATCAAAATTATCTTACCCTTCATTATGTTTAACAGTCTTATTTTACGCGTTTCAATTAAAATAACCAGTCATCGTTTTCAACAATCGCCTTTTTAACCCGCACCAACGAATATTGAACCCAAATCATATTCTTTAGCCACTCATCTCGTTATAATGGACTTACTAGGTTAAATAACTAACCTACTCAAATTGTTTATTTCTGGAGGGTAACTATGGAAAAACCAACGTTTAAATATCCTGATAAGGCTGCGTATGAGTTCGTCATTCAAGCCTTAGCCGCAAAAGGGATTACTTATCATGAAATTGCGCATATCACTTATAACTTACAAACAAAATACGTCCCTAACTTAACAATCGAAGAGTGCGAAATGGAGACGCAAGAAGTACTGCATAAGCGCGAACTATTGAACAATGCGATGGTTGCGTTAGAACTCGACCGCCTTGCCACAGAAGGCCAGCTAAACGAGCCGCTCCAATCTATCATTGCCAGTGACGCCGGCGTCTTCGGTGTTGATGAAGGCTTAGCACTTAATATGGCGAATATTTACGGCACCATCGGCGTCACTAATTATGGTTACGTGGATAAAGTTAAAGAAGGCGTCATTAAGAAGTTAGATACTGATAAGTCAGGCGTTGTTAACACGTTTATTGATGACCTAGTTGGTGCGATCGCGGCGGCCGTTGCGGCTAAAATTGCACATAAGTATGCCTAAGCATTGTATTTGCTAGTCGTTATCGCCTATAAAAATCAGCAGGCATCCTACTTCAATGCCTGTTTGCTTGAATTAGCTAGTCTGTACTGGATATGTCCGCTAAAAAACAGTTACTTCAAAATGAGGTAACTGTTTTTTTGTTGACCATGCTCACCACTAAATTAACCCACAACTGCCAAATGACATGCCTACTCCTCGACCTAACTACTGTAACTGATCTGCATAATCTCGTAAGTAAGTTGTCATCGTATGCGGGGCGTGACCCAGCACTTTTTCAGCCGTATCGGTCACGCGTTTAGCGTTGCCCAACTGGGTAATCAAATACAGCATTACCATAACATTAACATAGTCCTTCTTGATTCCCCGCTTCAACATCACGCGGCGAAACCGCCATAAGCTCGGTCGATGATACGTTACCGGGTGACCAAAGGATTCAGTCATTAGCGCCGCAATTTGCTGATAAGTCAACGCTTCTGGACCAGTCACAGTCAATTTCTGTTGTAAATATTGTGTATCTAGTAACGCCACGCCCGCAATCTCACCAATATCACGTGTATCAATAAAACTCGTCTTCGACCGCCCGGCTGGGATAAACAAATCGTGATTTTGCTGAATGTCGACGCGATGCGTGGTATTCAAATTTTGCATAAAGAAGCTCGGTCGAATGAATGTGTACGGTAACTGTAACTGTTCGATCATCTGCTCGATTTGATGATGTGGCGTCATTGGATTATGCTCAACACCCATCAACGAAACAAATACGACCTGCTCAATGTGGTGTGCTTGTAAGCATTTTAGGAAGGGCCACATATCTTGCTTGGGTTTAGCAAGTTGTGGTGGCCGCACGAAAAACACCTTTTGGATTCCCCGTAACGCCGCATCAAAGGTCGTCTCGTCTAAAAAATCAAAACGTCGAATTTCGACGTTCGGATACGCAGCCAATAGTTGCTCGTCTTTATGTAAGTTGTGGGCACCAGCAACAACTTGCACCCCCACCTGTTGATCTAGATATTGAATTAACGGTAAGCCAATATTTCCCGTCCCACCTATCACCAGTATTTTCATTTTATTAATTGCTCCCTAGTTTTTTTAACAGTTGTCTTAAAGACTGTTTTTCAGCAGCCGTCAATTTCTGAAGCCCCGTCGCAACAACCTGATCGCTAATACGCTGGCCGGCCTGCAATTCTTGTATGCCAACTTGGGTCAAGCGTAGTAGCTTTGCTCGCTGGTCCGCTGGATTAACGTCCTGTTCAACCAATCGCTTGGCAGCTAAGCGTCGAAGAATTCCTGACATCGTCGGCCGGTCCATATCGAGAACGTGGCACAGCTGGTTGGCAGTCGGCTGTTGCGCCGTTCTTTCGACCCAAAGACTGATTTGTTGCATCACAGCCCATTGTTGAATCGTCAATCCGTTAGCAATTAGCCGTTGATTTAGCTGATAACGTAACTGTTTGGAAAACTGCATTAGTAAATAACCAATATTATCCATTTCATCCTCCACTATTTAGTTAGTATACTAACTAAATAGCTGTAATTTGTCAATTTACACACAAAACAGCACCGCTTAACTGTGCCAATCAGTTTATACTGGCAAGTAAGTAGTACTGTTTTATAATGTTTCGCCCCAAAAACACGGCATCAACTCATAAGCCGATCATTTTAAGCCATCTGATGTTCTGACATTGCTTGCATCTTGAGTACGCGCTGTTCACGTGGAATAAACATCCGAATCTCATCTTGGTTAAAGCCGCACAGAAGTCGGTGATCGTCAAAAATAATTGGTCGCCGCAATAATTGCGGTGTTTGGCTTAATACCCGAACAGCTTCGCTTAATGGCATATCTTCAATCGGTGTCGTCTTACTCAGTTTGTGATAAGCATTGGACTTAGTACTGATCAAATCATCAATGCCATTGTACGTGTACTGTAGCAGGTGCTTGATTTCAGTCTCCGTTAACGGCTGTGCATTCATATTACGTTCATGAAACGGGATCCGGTGTTCGAGTAACCACCGGTGGGCCTTGCGACAACTTGCGGTACTTGGTAACACACATAAGTTTATCATAAAATTATCCCCAATCTTGCTTGCCTAACAATGCAGCCCCCATTATTGTGCACTGTAATAGTTGACGTCATTAATTAACAACATAATCATAGCAAAATTCGCAGCTAATTGCTAGCGTTTTCAAAAAATAATTAAAATAATTTGATGGGCGCAGTTTATTGCAGGCCTAATCCCAATTTCATCTATACCAATATTACGCAATTTATATTAAGCGGTTGGTAATTGACCACTATCCTTCAGGTAATCACGCAGTACCACTGCCTGATTATGTTGTTCGTCCTTGGCACCGAACAATAAGATCACATTCGTCTTCGTCAGTTGTTCAGCAACTTGACTAATAAAGCTGGCCGTCAGGGGATTCTCATCCAATTCAGCCCGGTAACGATCGACAAATTCGGGATATTTCGCCGGTTCATGATTGAACCACTTACGTAACGTGGTCGATGGGCCAATTTCCTTTACCCAATTGTCCAACTGAGCGTTAACCTTCGAAATACCCCGGGGCCACAAGCGATCTACCAACACCCGATAACCATCCGTATCAACTGGTTTCGTGTAAATCCGTTCTAATTTTAATTGCATAATGAACACTCCTCCTATCGTACGCTGCGGTAAACAATCTATGACCATTTACAATAACCTATCACATTTCATGACCATAAGTTGACTCCATTATAACGCAGGTGCCGGTATCGTTAAATCGAACCAACACTTTCCCGCAACCACATATTGATCAGACCTCATGACAGCCACTATCATCAATTCAGCACAAAAAAATCAGGTCCCACGAATGGCCCTGATTTTCATCACAATGAGTTGACTAACATCTTATCATGATTATGACAATTACGTTAGCCTTCACCGATCACAACTTCAACTTGGCCCCTTTTCGGCACAAAGTTAATGTTATAAATCGGTTCCCGCAATACCTTTTCATATTCTTCTAAGACATCTTGTGGCAATGGCGTATGGGCGGCCAATGCGCGCATTAAGTCATCGACCGAATAAACATCTTCCATGTTAATAAAGATCCGCATATTTCCCACAACATCATTCAATAATTCTGTCAAAATCGCATTGGGCTTACCGTTACCATCTGTAACAACCACTTGATTACTGTCGACTTCTTTATGGTCTATCTTTGTTAACTTAACGATATCAAATACATTTAACATGCGCGACCCTCCGTCACAATATTGATTTGCTATATTCTACCACAACCATAGCACATCTGAAGGGTGAAAAGTATTTAATGTTGACTGAATTAATCAATTGAATAGCGTGCAAAAATTTTTTCTTGAACCTTAGGCATTGGAAGTTTCTGCCGCTCAATCAACGTAAAGGTCTGACCAGCAAAGTAGGCTAAGTCACTTAACCCAACTTGACCACTCAAACCTTGAATGGTCCACTTCTGATGCGTAAACGTATGGGTCACAGGCCGCCCGGTCAGATAATGGGCCGTTAGCTGGAGCTGATATTCACGTTTAAAATAATTTTCTACCGCCGTAACTAGTTCTTCAGGTTGGTAATCATCATCTAAGTCTAAATCTGCAATCGGAATCAAGGGAACCGTCCATAAATTAGCCAACATCCCGTTACTCGGTCGCTTCGTCATCAACCACTGATCCTGCATCTTAGCTAATACCGCCACGTAAGCAACCGGCTTGGGCCGCGGTTTCTTCGTCTTGACCGGATAGGCTAACTCATCCCCATCCAAATAAGCCTGATTAAAGCGTTTGACCGGCGAATGGGCCGTATCTGGTTGCCGCGCTGTCATGTAGCTTGAACCGAGGTCCATAATCGCCTGGTTAAAATCTCCAGGTCGCTCTTGTGAAATAATCTGACTGATTACCCGTTCAAAAACAGCGCGGGTCTGGGGCTTCGCAATATCCGCATCAATCTTGAGCAACCGGCTAAAGACGCGATAGGCATTACCATCCACAGCTGGAACTGGTTCATTGAACGCAATGCTGGCAATCGCTCCTGCAGTGTACGGGCCAATCCCAATCAACTCCGTCAGCTCAGCGGCAGTTTGAGGCCACTGTCCATCGTAATCGGTTAACAATTGTTTGGCACACCGTTGCATATTGCGGACACGTGAATAATAACCCAGGCCCTCCCACGCCTTTAACAACTGTGACTCAGGTGCGGCAGCTAGGTCCGCTACCGTTGGAAAAAGTGCCATAAAGCGCTGATAATAAGGAATCACAGTTTGAACCTGCGTCTGCTGTAACATAATTTCAGAGACCCAGACGTGGTAAGGCTCATGGTCATGTCGCCATGGTAAATCGCGGCCTTCGTGATCAAACCAATCTAATAGCGTCGTCTGAAAATCTTTAATTGTTGCCGCATCCCATTCAATCATTACTAACCCTCCAAAAAAGGCCACGAGGCTTCGTCTATCCGAAGTTCGTGACCACCTTATTTACAAATTAATCCAAAGTGTTAGCCAAATCTACGAGTGTTTTTTCGTAGTGATCCGTCACACTTTCATCCTGGAAATCGGCATTGAAAACGGCCAATGTCAAATACTCGGGGTATTTTAAGATGACCGCTGCCAGCCGCTTATTAATATCTGGATATTTTTGATCTTCATTATTCAAAATATCCAGACTCGCTTGGTAACAAACATTGGCTAAAAACAAATAATCCACAAAATAATTAAATCCTGGTTCGTTTTTTAATTCAAAATGCGCCTTCACGTCCACTGTTTCCGAAATATTCGTTAAATACTTCGTTACAATTTCTTGATACTGACGTAACAACTCCGCCTTTGCTTCTGCATGTACCGTTGCCATAAAATATCCCCACCTAATTTAATCTCTGTGAAGATTATAGCATACGGCGTAACCCCTGCTGAATGTTAGCTGCTAATCCAGCTAACTGATCGTACTGCCACTGACGCTCGGCAGTGACCGCAGCCATGTCATTTGGTTGCGTTAAATTAACCAATTTAATTGTTTGGTCCGAGGCCCGCAGCGCATTTTCATCCGCATCTGCGGAAGCTACGGCCCAGCGAACGCAGTCCAGTGCCGCCGCGCCAATGGAACTCGTCGTCGTTGCACTTAACTTAGTCAATCTTGTCAGTGCCTGCCGTACCTGGTAGCCACTAACAAGATTAACTTGCCACAATTCATTAGCATCAATTGCGAGTCGCAATTGTCGATCATATTTCTGTTGGTTATCAACATACTGCAAGGCTTTCTTGGCGATAATTAACGCCCATTTAGCCAATTGTTGTTGTGAGAGTTCACCAGTCAAAGCTTCGATTTGAGCCCGTATTCCAGGGTCATCGTCAATCTCAATCTTAGGGTGACTCGGTCTAAAACCTTCCGTCATCACGCATTCCTACTTTCTTACAAATCCGACAACAAACATATCCTATCATTATCAATATTCAGTTCAATTGATATATCGATAGGATTAAATTGTACCAGAAATCCAGCAAAGATGTGAGTATCTGACTCCAGATTTCATCAAAAATTTACAAATTTTTGTAACCGTTTCATCCGCTATAAATACAATAAAAAGACGCCCTGCCACCAATCGCGGCAAGTCGTCATATAAACCATTACTGAATTTCAATATGATGGGTATCCGCAGCTGCCTTCTTTGGCAAAGTTAACTGCAACACACCATTTTCATATCGTGCTTCGATCTTGTCAACATCAACGTCGGGTAAAGAATATTGCCGGCCAAAGCGACCAGTTTGACGTTCGCTCGCGATAATATTACCATCTTTATCGCTTTCATCACTAATACTATCGCGTTTTACAGCAATCGATAATGTGCCATCCCGATACTTCAAGGCAATATTCTGTTTATCGATTCCAGGAACATCGACTTTCATCGTGTACTGATCGTCATTTTCTTTAATATCAGTCTTTAGGACCGACCCATGACTACCAGCATTTAAGAATGTCCGACCGAATCCATTAACCAAATCGTCCATCTTAGTCCAGTCATTCAACCGATCAAATAAATCATTGTGCCAATTCACCATATCGTTAGCCATTATGAAATCACCCTTTCAATTTGTTTACATCATTAATAATAAGCACTTTCATCAAGATTGCAACAATTTAGCACTCTCCGTATCAGAGTGCTAAATCACTCCACTTGATATGCCCGCATATCAACTGGGATCACCCTGACCATTTTATGTGGCGTGATTGTTAGTTGCTGGGTCGTTATCTTCGTAGGCCAGCGAGACTGCGGGCGATCAGCTAATTCCAAACCGACCAACATTCTGATTCGATCCAGAATATCAGGCACCCCAAATACATTATTACCCTGATTAAATGAAGTTTGGAGCATATTAATGGCAACCTGTAAGCGCTGATTATGGAAGCTAAAGGTTACTGGCACGTACACCAGATCAGTAGACGATAATTGCTCTTGTGCCAACGTCTTATCAAGCTGCGCCATAAACGCTGTAAATTGATCCATTTGTGTCACCCCCATCATTAATTACCGCTATTATACTGCAAGACTGCTGTGACAGCTATTCAAATGGATGGCTGTCATAGCACTGCTAACAACCGACCATCAGTCTCCGTGCCAACTGCAATTTTGCTCGAACCAGTCAATCATCACCAGGCGATCCCGTGCACTCATTTTGGACAAAATAAAAGGGCGCGACCAATGTCTCGCCCTAACTGAAGAATCACGCTAATTATTAGTTATTAGATAACTTTTTAGCATCTTCATCGATCGTTTCGAAACCGGAAACGCCACTCTTCTTCTTTGGATGCTTTGCACGTTCTTCTTCGGCTTTTTGAATCATAGCCTTTTTTTGTTCCTTGCTAAGCTTTTGTGCCATGATTATCGCCTCTTTTATCTTGGACAGCGAAGTACAACTTCGCTACATGTTCATTATAAGTCTAAATTCAAAAAGTGGCACAAATTTGCTTAACTTTTTTGAAACTGCTTACTTGAATTCTGTAATAATTAAGTTTACAGTTAAGATGTTCAGGAGGGGATTATATGACAAATGTATTGATCTTAGGGGCTGCGGGCCAAATTGCTCGTTTAGCCGAACAGCAATTTTTAGCCAACACAACTGATAATTTGACACTTTACTTACGTAATAGTAGCCGGGTCGCAGACCAACAATCTGACCGGGTGACGATTATCGATGGTGATACGACTGATGAAGCCAAATTAACCCAGGCGATGACGGGACAAGATGTCGTTTATGCTAATTTGGCTGGTCAAAACATCAAGCAGCAGGCTGAAACCGTGTTAAAAGCCATGCATACCAGCGGCCTCAAACGGCTCATTTGGATCTCAACTTTAGGGATCTATGACGAAGTTCCCGGCAAGTTCGGTCAATGGAACAACGCAACGTTGGGTAGTTACCTGACGCGCTACTACGCCGCGGCTGAAGTCCTAGAAAATTCCGATCTCGACTACACAATCATTCGCCCTGCGTGGTTGACTAATAAGGACGAAATCGACTACGAAATAACCCAGCGACACGATCCGTTTAAGGGAACTGAAGTTTCTCGTAAGAGCATTGCGGCACTCGTCGTTAAATTAACCCAAGATCCCACAAGTAACATTCGCACGTCTTTAGGTGTTAACAAACCTAATACTGATGGTGACAAGCCTGCTTGGTATTAATTACCAAGCTGGTAAAAACCAATTTAAAAATCGACTAGAATCACCACAATCGGCAATGCGTGGTGGTTCTTTTATTATCCATCAAATTATGAGAAAAATGATAATATCTAGACAGTTAACTAACGATGACTGATAATCAAGCTATCAATTCACTGGTATAACCAGCAATCCGTTCTCATGTTTTTTTCATCAAAAGTAATACCTGTAACCATTGATAAATCGCGGGTCTTTGCAATTGACGGTCAAAAATACAAGTGTTAAATTATAGACTCAATTTGAAAATAACTGGCGATATTCTTCAGTTTTCAAGGAGGCTTTCACTTGAATTTGAAATGGTACGTTAAGCAATTTAATGGTCTAACCACCACCCAACTGCACGATATTTATCAACTTCGTGCCAAGACCTTTATTAAAGAACAAGATCGGTCTTACCAAGACCCTGATGATACTGACTTGGACGCGCGTCACGTCTTCGCCTACGATCAGGGGCAACTCGTCGCTTATGCACGAATTTACGAACATGCTGGGGTCGTTTCGTTCGGCCGGATAACGACTGACAGTTGCTATCGTGGGACGGGCCTTGGCAAGCAACTCATGAATCACGTCATGGCAATTCTTAAAGTGCATTACAGCGCCGCCACCATTGAAATCGATGCCCAAACGCACGCCCAGAAGTTTTACGAGAAGTTCGGATTGATTGCGGAAGGTCAGCCTTATATTGACCTGGGTGCCGAAGTTATTAAAATGCACGCCCCCGCCCGGAAACTGGTGTTGGCGTAGCACAACTTACCAACCATCGTCCCCCAAGATAACTTTAATCTACTCAAATTATGATTAAAGCTGCGCATCAGAATGTTAAAATTCTGACACGCAGCTTTTATTTTTGGTCATTTCACAAATGGTCAAGTCCTGCTGAGCCCTTATTCAAGGACCCTAACTAAACAAAAATGATAACTATCATTACAACTAATCACTAGCCGGATCACTCCGATACTGCTGCAAGATATAAATCGCGACAATCACCAATAACGAGCCGAGGATTTCGACCCATGTCACTTGTAAGCCTAAGAAAATAATACTTAGTACAAAAGTCACTACTGGTTGGACGGCATCAACAATACTGACCACCGCAGACGGCGCGTACTGTAGACTATGTAGCAACGATAAGAAAGCAAAAATCGTCCCGATTAAAACGATGGCGCCAATTGAAGTCACTAGCGTTGGTGTAATTTTTGGTGCACCGATCCAAATTGGGTGATATAAATTAAATAGGATTCCCGCAATCAATGTCCCCCAACCAAGAATCACGACCGGTGAATTTTCGGCTACAATCTTTCGCGGCAAGACTACGTACAAGGCCGCTGTTACCCCCGAAAGGATTCCCCAGACGAGTGCATCCATCGGAATCGCCAACTCATGAATGTTACCCTTAGTGATTGCTAAAAACACCCCCAACAAGGAGACCGCAAACGCAATTAAATCAGTTCGTAAAGGCAGTTCCCGTTTAAACAGCAACGTTCCTAGTACAATAAACAAAGGACTTAAGTATTGTAAAATAGTGGCGGCAGCGGCTGTTCCGCGCTCAATACTGATGTAAAAAGTATACATATTCGCCATCAATCCCACTGTCGCGTATGCCACTAATTGTCCAACCGACGCCCAAGATCTAAAGACTTTGAAGATTTTGGTACCCTGTTGCACAAATCCAATCGCTAACAGAATGATTCCAGCAGATAACGTCCTTACAGATAAGAACCAATCAGCCGGGATGGCTTGGTTTTGTGATACGAACTGCATCACTGTACCTGAGACTCCCCACAGGGTCGAGGCCAACATCGCCCACATGATGCCCTTCATATAACGGTTAGTTGTCATATTTTTCAATTTCGCTCTACCTCAATTTAATTAATGGCAATATTATACCGAGACTTAATTAAAACTCACTGAAAATCGAGCGTTGTTTTTTAGGAAGATTCAGTAATCTTTATCATAATCAAGTTCTATCATCTATAAGCAACGATAAATCCGAACTTTTATTACTAATTGTGCGCAATTACACGGAAACCGCCCTCAACTAAATAGCACTGGGGCGGGTAACTACAGTAATTGCCCGCCCCAGTGCTATTTAAGTTCATACCGATCCTAACAATTTGCGCCCATACTGATGCCGTTTCCAGCACACCGTACTTCAAGTGCCGTTTGGTTAGCTATTGTTTCACTGTTGACAATCCCTAGTCCGAACTGACCAGGACAGAAGTGCTTAAAAGAGCGTCCCAACGTAGTAGTGAATGAACATTGTCACGATCCCAACGAGCACGTTGCGAATCACCGCCGTCTTCACATTGCCCTTACCTAATACGGCCGATAAATATCCTGTTAAGGCCACGGCAACGGACACCGCGATAATTGTTGCCGGCCACTGCCAATGAGCCGGTGCAAACGTCATCGCGAGCAACGGGAAGACGCCTCCTGCTGACGCTGAGAATAGCGATGCAAACGCTGCATCCCAAGGATTCATATAGTGTCCTAGTTGCATATCATATTTGATGCTGACAACGGTTGCCAATGGTTTTTTAGTTAATAAATCGCGTGCAATCGCCATCGCCGTCTCTTCCGTCACGCCAAGAGTCATATAGTGGCGTTGAACAGCATGCAATTCACCCTCAAAATCCGTCTTCAGCAATTGCCGCTCCTTTTCAACCACGGCTTTTTCAGTATCCTTCTGCGTGCTGACCGAAGCATATTCTCCTGACGCCATCGAAAAAGCACAGGCTAATAAATCAGATAATCCAGCAATAAAAATCGTGAACTGATTAGTCGTGGCGGCCGCCACACTAAACAGCACCCCCACAACGGTTAAAATACCATCATTAGAACCTAAGACACCTGCTCGTAATGAGTTTAACTTCTCATCCATCGTTTGTTTGGTCTTCTCAGACTTTGTCCTTGTCAGTTGCATAAGCTCGCTCCCCTTGACCCTTTAATTAAGCAAATAAGTGACCAATAAAGTACGTTACGATCATCGTCAATAACCCGGCAACGACGTTACGAACCATTCCACGCCGACGATTAGCATTACCCAGCATCGCCGCAACGTATCCCGTAATCATTAATGCAATTCCGACAGCCAACACCGTTGCTAACACCTTCACCCGTGGTGGGAAAAAGGTGATCGAAACTAATGGCAAAATTGAGCCAGTGGGAAAGGCAATCATCGACGCAATACCAGCCGCATACGGACTGATGAACTGGTTCGGATTGAAACCATAGCGCTCACGCACCGTCGTAGTCAGCGCATCTTCCGCCATCATTTCCCGGGTTGCTTGTTGCGCCAACGGTTTACTGATTCCTTGATCGACATATTTTTGTACGACTAGCGACGCTTCTGCTTCATAATCATCGGCAAGTGCTGCCTTCTGCTTAGTAATCGCCATTTTTTGTGAATCTTTTTGCGTATTCACGGAGACGTATTCACCCATGGCCATTGAAATCGTCCCAGCCAACATCCCGGCTAGTCCAGATATTAAAATCGAAAAACTATTGGTGGTTGCCCCCGCAACGCCAACAACAATGCCGGCAACTGATAGAATACCATCATTCGCTCCCATGACACTTGCTCGCAAAATATTAACCCGCTGTGCCAAAGACATCCTTTTTTTCATGTTTGCCGCCTCCGTAGATACTTTATAATCATTATTACCTAGTAAATATTATATCTTTCAGAAAGAAAATGCAAGGCTTATTTGTAATCATTATCGAGTATAAGTTATGTATCCCTAAACTATAATATAGTGTACCACCATTTAATTATTAAAGTTAATTTGAATAATTATTATAGGTCATTGAAAGTGCTATTCTGCCTAGAATCAAAAAAAGCAGCACCGTTAGCATAAAATGCTAACGGTGCTGCTTTCATATTTTGACCCTAATATATTCCAACTTAGTTTGCTAACCGGAACTGTTGGGTTGTCTTTAATTCAAATTCAGTCGGTTGCGCGGCCGTCATTAAAGCTGGTGTCAATTCGACCCGCGTAATCGTCTGATCCGCGTATGGTTGCATGTAAAATGCTGGTTCATTCATGCTCATATAGGCGCGGTACTGGGTATAATCTGGCGTCCCGTTATCTTGCATCTTAACGCCCTTAGGAATCTCCACTGAGTTCAGCATGTGTGATAATGCGTTGACAGCTTCTGCATCAGTCGTTACTGCATCCGTATGTTCACGCATGAAGACCGTCCGAACGAAGCGTGCAACTGACGTATAGTCACCAGGCATTCCCAACGCCCCAGTTCCAGGACCGAAAGGATTCACCGTCATGTCACCGTATTGACGACTAGGATGAGGGCCGGGTTGTAAGTTGACGTAATTACTCAAATTCTTGAGATGCCATTCAAAATCTGGTGTGTTCGTCATGACGCCCACCGGATTCTTCATGTAGTGAACACCGTCATTTTCCAATTCTAAGACGTAAGTAGAACCACTCTTGTCACTAATGATCCAGTGTAGTGGTACCACAATATTCAATAGTGGTGCGGCGGCTTCCATCACGTTCAAGTCAGCAATCCGTTCGCCTAATTCAGCGGTGCTCTTCACGTTTCCTAAAATCCACATTAAAACTTCGTGGGGTGCCAAGTTAACCTTGCCAGCCTTAGTCTGCTGAGTAAAGTGAGCTTGTCCCGAGAAATAGAGTGCAGCAGCACTGACCCCGTGCTCATTGACACCATCGACAAAGATATAGCCATTTAAGTCACGGCCCGTTCCAACAAAGCTATACGGGCTATCAAAACCGTCCGCATTGGTAACACTGTCAAAATGGTGATTCCGTGGGATTGCCACTGGTCGACCACCAAGTTCAAAAGCAAAGTCCATGGTGCGTGCTAAAAACTGATCACCCGCCGTGGTTTGAATCGTTAAACTAGTACACATGGGTTTCACATCCTTGATTTAAATACTATTATTCTAGCATCTAAACCCATTATAAACACACATTTGCACAAATTAATTTACGCCAATCAGTTTATCTTAGTCTTTTAATCGTAACGTCATCGCATTAATTGCCACGATTACCGTGCTTAATGACATCACTACCGCACCAAACATCGGGTTCAAAATAAAGCCGAGTGGTGCGAGAATACCAGCAGCCAAGGGGATTGTGATGACATTGTATCCAGCACCCCACCATAAATTTTGCGCCATCTTCCGGGTCGTTCGCCGGGCCAGAGCCAAGAAATCGACCACATCATTTGGATTACTCTTAACGAGAACGATATCAGCAGAATCAATAGCAACGTCAGTCCCAGACCCAATGGCAACGCCAATATCTGCCCGGGCCAGACTAG
This sequence comes from Lactiplantibacillus sp. C232, assembly GCF_023806725.1. Lineage (NCBI taxonomy): Bacteria > Bacillati > Bacillota > Bacilli > Lactobacillales > Lactobacillaceae > Lactiplantibacillus > Lactiplantibacillus sp. C232. The sequence goes on along the minus strand of NZ_JAMSKZ010000003.1, from coordinate 225,630 downwards.
GGGCATCGTTAACACCATCGCCAATCATCATAACGTGGCTACCATCAGCCTGATACTGTTGAACGAGCTTAGCCTTATCTTCAGGCAATAAACCCGCATGCACTTCTGTAATTCCGAGCTGCTTAGCAACGACTTGGGCGCTCTGCGGATTATCACCGGTTAGCATTACTGGGGTAATGTTTTGGGCCTTCAAACTATCGATCAAGTTCTTGGCTTCCGGCTTGATCTGGTCACCCTGAGCGACAAAACCTAAGACTGTCTGCTCCTGAATCAAAAAACTGACTGAGTTACCGGCACTTGCCAGTCGATTGAACGTTTGCTGGTCATAGGCTAAATTTTGTTTATCCAAGTAAGCTGCCGAAACGATCTGATACGTCTGCCCATCAATCGTGCCGCTTAACCCGACACCAGTAATCTGATGAACATCCTGACTAACCTTAGGGGTTAACTGATGTTCCTTAGCGGCAGCAAGAATTCCGACAGCTAAGGGATGACTAGAGCCATTTTCCAAACCGGCCATCATCGCCAAGACTGCGTCCGCAGTTAGCCGGTCGGCGCTACTTTGATAATCAGCGACCTTAAAGTTACCAGCTGTCAATGTCCCGGTCTTATCCATCAACGCGTAGTTCAACTTTTTGACTTGTTCCATCGCATCCCGATTACGAATCAGTAACCCGTGGCTGGCCGCAATCGCCGTACTCCGTGCCACTACCAATGGAATTGCCAATCCTAAAGCGTGAGGACAAGCAATCACGAGCACTGTCACCGCAATTGATAGTGCTAACGCCAGATTGCCCACGAGTAACCAGACGATAAAGGCAACGATTGCAACGGTCAAGGCAGCGTAGAACAAGAGTCCGGCCACTTTATCCGCCATATTTTCTTGCGACGATTTGGCCGCCTGTGCGTCACTGACTAACTTCATGACTTGGGCTAAGTATCCGGATTCACCAGTCCCGGTGACTTTCATCTCAAACGTCCCATCACCATTGACTGAACCACCCACAACTTGATCCTTAGCGCGTTTTTCAACTAACTTAGCTTCACCAGTAACCATCGCTTCATTCACACTAGTCGCACCATTTAACACTGTGCCGTCAGCTGGAATTTGTTCACCAGCCCGGACCTGAACTTGATCACCATTAGCTAGATCAGCAATTGCCACGTCATGGACCTGCCCACCAACTAACTTATGTGCCGTACTTGGTAACAGTTTTGCTAGTTTATCTACCGCCGATCCCGCATTCATGACCGTATTCATCTCGATCCAGTGACCTAACAACATGATGACGATCAAAGTCGCTAGTTCCCAGAAGAAATCGGTCACCATTGGTTTTGCATTTAACAAGTCATTGGCAACCACAGCATAGATACTGTAAACGTACGCCACACTGATACCCATTGTAATCAACGTCATCATGGCAGGCTTATGATTTTTGACCTCCGCCTTGGCACCGCTGAAAAACGGTTGCCCACCGTATAGAAACAGGATTGTGCCTAAAATTGCGACGATATAATCGGACCATGGCCGAAAAACGATTTGAAATGGTAAATTGACCCCCATCATCGGACTCATAATGATAATCGGAATCGTCAGAACTAACGCTACCCAAAACTTCAACTTGAGATTGCCCATGTGCATCATCTCACCGTTACCCATATCCATATCGCCCATGTCATTTGAATCATGGTGCGCCATGTGTTGCATATCCATGTCTTTCATAATAGCGACCTCCCCTAGTCGGATTGTCTACATCTGTAATTTATGGCTAAAGTTTACAATTGTAGACGATAAAAGTCAAGAAAAACACTTTCTTGACTTTTTGTCGCCATTCATCTGTTTCCTGAGTATCCTATCTTGAAAGTAAGTCCCTTCCATTAGACGCACTATAACTGATGGTTCCGATTAAGGCCTGCACGAATGCCCCATGATCAGTTAGCCAAGTATCTTTAAAATCATTCTCCTCAAAAAATGTCATGTTCAGATTAAGAAAATCCAAACATGACACTCAGTGTTACTTCAATATTCGTTTATAACCACATTAACACCGCGTCCCCGGCACACAATCGCAGTCCACCATTTCTGGCGCATCCTTGGCTTTTTCAGCCAATACTGCCTGTAAGGCGGCGATATCCGTTTGACTCAATTCCGTTTGGTTAACAAGGTCCACCAGCGTTTGACCAACGCGCATCTGACATAAATGACCGAAGAGGGTGTCCACGGCTTCATCCATCGATGGCTGTTCCTCAACCATTGGATAATAATTGAACGCTCGACCATTCTTTTCAGCACGTAATGCACCTTTTTTGACGAGCCGTCCAAGCAGTGTCTTGACCGTTGCTGTCTTCCATCCCATCTTATCCGCCATGATTTCAGCGACCTGACTACTCGTGACATTGCCCAACGTCCAAGCAACCCGCATGACTTCCCATTCGGCATCACTGATTTCAATTTTAGTTTGTGCTTCCAATGGTTTGACCACCCTTCGAATTAAATTAACTGTAGTTTACAACCGTAAACGTAAAAAAGCAACTATCACCCTCGCACGGTTCATCATCTAGCATAGCGCAATTTTCTTTCTAATATCAACATTGACTGCCATTAACCACTACCCAAATCATCACTAGTTAGGTTAATAACTTGATTGGCGCAAAAAAGCGGCCCTAATTACTGAGCCGCAACAAAATGATCTAATAATGATGATAACGCCGCGACGCTATCTGGATAATTGCTCGGATGTTGTAATAGGTAGCTCTTAATTTTGCCGTGATACAATACCGTCGTGGCGGCTTGTCCGCTCGTCTGTAATAAACTCCGCCGAAATTCATTGAGCAACAGTTGTAACCCGCTTTGCGCTGCGTCTTGGCGCTCCAACATCAGTGCCGCACGGCTGATAGCATCGAGCACCTGCGTTTGCGTGATTTGTGATTGTGTTGACATGTTTTTCCCTCTATTTACTATAATATGCTTAAGTATACACCGTTAGTGGCACAAACAGGTATTATTTATCTGTTGAAAAACTATGTTATGCTACTAAATATTAATTATTTTAGTGACGGGGGTTCAGCATTTGAAACCAAACTCAAAACTATTACAGCGACTACGATCATGGATGCGTGGACGGTACGGTCAAAACGATACGTTAAACCGCTTTTTAAACAATCTCGCTTTACTATTGATCGTCATCAGTTTTTTCATTCGCACCGGGTGGCTACTCTTAATTGCCGTGATACTCATCGGTATTAGTTACTGGCGTTTGTTCTCTAAAAAGATTTATCAGCAAGTTGCGATCAATCGCGGCTTTCAGCGCTTTTGGTCACCGATTGTTCGCCCATTCAGCCGTTTAAAATACCAGGTCAAGCAGCATTGGCAATACCGCTTTTTCCGCTGTTCACAGTGTCACCAACGGATTCGGATTCCGCGTCATCATGGTCGCGTTCGGATAACTTGCCCCCAATGTGGACACCAATTCGAAGCTAAAGTGTAACCATCGTGCTTGGATGAAAACATAACGATTGTTGAACATAACTGATCCGCCTGCGGACCTGATTTTGCTTAGCAACCACCTATAATAGGCCACCTTAGTTTGACACTGAGGTGGCCTATTTACATACAAAAACACTATTTTAACAACCATTACGTGCTACCTTTCTCGTTCAATGAAACTACCGACAATTGCAGTCACAGACGCACTAGTTGAGTGATGGTTTTCAAACTACCGTAAATCAATCCTCTTTTTTCAGAAAAAACACTTACGAAAAAAATAATTTTCTGGTATGCTAACCCATTGTATTCAGGAAAGTGAGTGTGAACAATATAATGGATTCAGTACAAAGTAGCCCGCAAGCTAAACAACGGGCCCGCGTTCCCGTTGCCCATCCCATGCTAGCCATGATGGGGATGTTAATTGGTGGTTTTGTTGGGATGTTTAGTGAAACATCACTGAACATTGCCCTCCCCCAATTGATGGCTCAGCTACACGTGTCAACGGCAACTGTGCAATGGCTAGTAACCGGTTACATGCTTATGATTGGGATTGTCCTTCCACTTTCAAGCTTAATTACCAAATGGTTTACGACCCGCCAAGTGATTTTATTTGCCCTGATTGACTTCGCCGTTGGTGCGATTATTTCGGCTTCAGCACCTGGCTTTGGCGTATTATTATTCGGTCGAATGATTCAAGGTATCGCAACTGGCCTGATCTTACCGCTCATGTTTACCGTGGCTATGCAGATTTTTCCACCCTACAAATTAGGGGCAGCTATGGGGATGGTCGGTTTAGTCATCATGTTCGCACCGGCCGTGGGTCCAACGATTGCTGGAGCCATCTTAGGACTAGCTTCATGGCGGTGGATTTTTTGGCTCTTTATCCCATTCTTGATTATTGCCTTTATCTTTGCCGTCACTTCACTTAAAAACATTGCGAAAGTAACCCGGCCGAAAGTGGACTTCTTATCCATTTTACTTTCAATGGTTGGCTTTGGTAGCCTTGTTGTTGGCGTTAGTCTTGCTAGTGATCAAGGTTGGGGGTCGCCCGCTGTACTAGGTGCCTTAATTTTGGGACTGGTTATTCTGGCTTGGTATGCCCATCGACAACTCACCATGGAATCGCCAATTCTGAACCTTAAGACATTTGCTATCCCTGGTTTTCGGGTTGGCGCTTGCCTCGTTATGATTAACTTTGGGATTATCTTATCAGCCATGTATTTACTCCCAATGTACATTCAAAAGGGGCTGTTGATTCCCGTTGCCTTGACTGGGGTCATCATGTTACCCGGTGGCTTGATGAACGCAATTGTATCGGCCGTCTCGGGTCGCTTATATGACTCGATTGGCGCCCGCACTCCAGCAATGCTGGGGTTCTTGATTTCAATGGTTGGTGCCCTCATGTTGGCACTGACAACCACGCTGAGTGCAACGTGGTACGTTATTTTGGCCCACGTTATCTTAATGATTGGGGCGCCATTAGCGATGTCCCCTTCACAGACGCATGGTTTAAATTCCTTAACGGGACCAATTGCCGCCGATGGTAGTACAATCATGAACACACTACAGCAAGTCGTTGGTGCCATTTCAACCGCAATTGCAACGAGCTTATTAGGCATTGGCCAAGCTTCTTACTACGCCAATGGGGGTCATCAAGCTGCTAGCGCGTTCGTCAACGGTGCCCACTACGGGTTCTACTTTACGTTTATTTTAGCGCTCGCCGGTTTGTTGCTTGCAACCCGTTTGTCTAAAAAAACGACTAACTAACTGTCATTAATCAAAACTAGCGCTGTTAATCATAAGCAGCCTAGTTTTTTTATTTTACGATCGATTATCATTGAAGTAGTCTTGGGTGGCTTCTCATCAGCAAGCCACCCAAGACTACTCAGTCACCATGCAATGCTTAGCGTTCTTACCATACTAAGAATCCTGATAAATAATTGCACTTTATCGCATTTTAATGCACAATTAAAATGATAATATGAGGAGTCGAAAGTAATTTATGGAATTGACAATTGGTTTAATTATTGGCACCAGCATCATTCTTGCCATACTGTGTGGCATACTCAGTATTTACTACTATCACCACACCAAAAAGCTGAACGGTACGATCTGGGCACTCATTGGTATTGCGCTATTGTGCCTGGCTGGCTTTTTTGTTTGGGTCGTCTGGTTTGGGTTATAAACTAAACTGCGGCTCACCGTTACTAGTAACCAATCCGAGGAGGAATTGCTCATGAACCCAGAAGACATGTTTCAACGTTATCTCAACAAATATCAGATCACGTATCAACATCCTGAACATGGTCTAGTTATGCTGACCTCCCCTGTCTGGCCCCAACATCCCGAGCTCCAGCAGGCCATTCAAAGCGCTTTTCAAGGCCTAAACGGCGTCACTAGTATTACAATCAATAGTCCCGAACAATTAGTCATGCGCTATCACTCTGATCAGTTACGGCGGCTAAGTCCGCTGACTTTACTTAACTTAGAACGCCAGTTAAGCAAGCAATATCATCAAGCTGGCTATTAAACTTAATGGAACGCAAAAATGCAGGCTACCCAGTTAAAAGTGGATAGTCTGCATTTTTGCACTTTATTATTGATTTAGAATGTTACAGCTGCCATGATTTTACCTTCATCGCCGCTAAAATCAACGATGTGGCGTTTTAAGTTAGCAGTCCAAGCTTGACACCCAGCCTTGGCAAACTGCTTGACAGCGTCTGCTAGAGCCAGCTGGCCAGCAATATATTGCTTCGCGATTTGTTCAACTGCCGCGGCATCTTCTTCACGAGCGACCCGGACTGCTAAGCCATTCGTCCGCCGTTCCACGAGATAACCGTTCTCACCAAAGTAAGTTGTGGCACCAGTAGCAACATCATATTGAAAATGTTGAACGCCCAAATCGGCTTCTTTTTTGGCAATCGTGGCAAAGTCTGCGTGGTCACCTAAATTATTTAATACGTCATCGATCTCAGTTAATTTAAACATCATGACACCCCTCGTTCTAATTTCGTTTACTTATCTATTGTAATCCAATTAGACACGTTTGGCAGGTAACGGGTAGAAAATTCGCATTAAAGCCACGTAAATGACCCCGATAAGCGCCATGTCAATGAAAGTTGCACCAGTCACCGTCGCAATCCAAACAACGTGCTTCAATAACAAGAAGATGGCCACACCTAGTACCCAACATAATAGCGCAATCCAGTTCACCCCATGATGATACCAATACTGCCCCTTAGAGCTCGCCAGTTCGTTGATATCATAGTGCTGACGATGCCGCCAATAGTAATCGACTAACATCACGCTGATCATCGGTCCAAGCACCATCCCAATATAATCTAGGAACGCCGTGAATGCAGCTAAAAAACTCCCCATGATTAATGGAATCAGTGTGACTAACGTGGCAATGATTGTCACGGCCCACAGTGCTGGTCGTAACCGAATCCGTGGGAAGATATTCGACAGCGCCGAACCAGCCGCCAATAAGTTTACCGCGTTCGCCGTCATACTCGTTAAGACAATCACCAGTAGTGCTAATACCCCCAAGCCTAGTCGACTCGCAATGGTACTCGGGTCAGAGTTATTAGGATCATAAGTTCCAGAAGTAATCGCGATACTGATCGTCGCGGCAAGCCCGATAAAGGCGAACCAGAACAAGCCGGTAAAGGCCCCTAAAAATGGCATGCCAGTCGCGCCACTCTTTTTGCGCGTAAACCGCGTAAAATCAGCACCCGCTGTCACCCAAGACAAATTGAACGCCGCTAGCGTATCCATCCCAGCCCCCGCCGTCATATGTAAATGTGTCGGCGCCTGCCACGTTAACAATTCATGCACTGAGACCGTCTGGAACACGACGACCGTCTCCCATAAAACAAATAAGATGACAAGAATAATACCTAAACGTTCAATCATCTGAACCGACCGTTGACCGACCGAAACACTCAATAAATGCAACACACTCATGACAATAATTCCGAGGATCAGTCCTTTAGCCCCACCGGGTTTACCATAGACTGGCCAGCCAACTAGATCGTGTAATAAATAGCTGACAGAAGTTGCTGCAATGAACGTGTTTACCGCTGTCCAGCCAATATACTGGGTCAAGTTCACAAAGGACGGAACGTAACTGCCCCGCACACCAAAGGAACCACGAATCAAGCTCATCGTCGCCGCTCCGGTCTTATACCCCATGAAGCCGACTAACGATAAACATAAATACGATAGCGTGGACGATGCTACAATCACTTTAAGCGCCGTCAATAAACCACACGCAGCCAATACACCACCAACGTACCACGTGCCATTATTGGCATTGGCGCCAATCCAAGTTGCAAACATGTCCCAATTAGACATGTGTCGGTGCTTAGGCGCCACCACTTCTATTTGATACTTTGACTCTTGCTGCACATCGTTCACCCTTTCTACAATGTTTTCCATTGTAGTTTTTTTAGTGACGCTTGGTCAAGTCTATTTAACTAAGTTAGTTAATTGCACAAAACTTAAATTCGCATTAAAATAATCTTAATAAGTTAATTAAGGAAGTGACAGATTGTGAAGGGCGCATTGACAGGCTGGCGCCGGAATCTCGCTGTTCTCTGGCTAGGAACATTTATCGCCGGAATGGGATTTTCTGAAGTCATGCCATTCTTATCATTATACGTTGGTCAAATGGGGGATTTCTCCAAAAACGAACTCACGATGTATAGTGGTATTACATACGCAGTGACTTTTTTTGTCGTCGCTGTTGTCTCACCATTATGGGGTAAACTCGCTGACCGGCGTGGTCGCAAAATCATGCTGCTGCGTTCTTCGCTTGGGATGGCCTTTGTTATCGGTGCGATGGGATTTGTCCATAACATTTGGATACTCATTCTACTTCGGTTCTTACAAGGCCTGTGTGCCGGCTACATTCCCAATGCTAGCGCCCTAATCGCCACCGAAACTCCCAAGGAAAGTAGTGGGACCGCAATCGGTATCCTAACAACTGGCTACGTGTCTGGTAACTTGATCGGCCCGATTCTCGGTGGCGTACTCGCCCAAGTTTTCTCTATTCGTTTGACTTTCATTATCACCGGAATTTTGCTACTGATCGTCTTCGTATTGAGTCTGACACTCGTCCACGAAAGCTTTAAACCCAGCGACGCGCCGATTGCTAAACGTGACGGCAGTCTACTCAGCCAATTTAAAAATCCAACGTTGATTATCACACTGCTCGTCTCCACGATGATTATTCAAATGGGGAATAATTCCATCACGCCCATTATTAGTCTATATGTCAAAGAACTGATGCATAACGTCGGCCCAATCACCGTCGTTGCTGGAATCATTGCCGCTCTACCCGGAATTTCGACGCTATTATCGGCGCCGCGACTCGGACGGCTCGGTGATCACCGGGGGGCTGACCGTATCCTTGTCTTTGGTTTCGTCTTTGCCATCCTGATGTACTTTCCACAAGGCTTCGTCTCCAGTGTGTGGACATTAGGGCTATTGCGCTTCATGATTGGGATCTCTGACGGGGCCCTCTTTCCAACGGTGCAAACATTATTATCCAAAAATACACCCCGCGAGTTAACAGGCACTATTTTCAGTTGGAATCAATCTTTCCAAGCGGCTGGCAGCATGCTCGGCTCCTTACTTGGTGGCGCCGTCTCCGGCTGGTTCGATTACAACGGTGTCTTTATCTTCACCGCCTTGTCATTACTGCTTAACTTCATCGGCGTACTGATCTTTATACCAAGTATGCGGCACCCATTTGCAAAACACTCGGTTGATTAACCGCGCTATTTATCAAGTTCAAAAGCTATCAGCTTAGTCCCGGAGATCGGACCAGGACGCGGACCGGCTGACAAACACTAATCCGACTAGCATATTTTAACCATAATAAAGGTCACCAATCAGCAATCGCTGCTTGGTGACCTTTATTAGTTATTCTATTCCGTTAGCTCTTACTTCAAATATTTTGCCATGAACTGGCTTACTTTTTGTTGATATAGTTGCGGATAACGCGTGTATGATTCCGCGTGACCAGCTCCTGGAGCCACCCATAATTGCTTTGACTTGACCGTCGTAGCGCGGTAGTTCTGATATACCATCTTCGTGGGGACAAAAGTATCCTTAGCACCATGAATAAAGAAGATTGGCAACTTATTCTTCTTGAGCTGGTTTACTGAACTCGCCGTCATAAAGTTGAAGTGGGCCTTCGCTTGAGCTACCCAGCTTGCCGTATACAGCAGTGGAAACTTCGGTAAGTGATATAGTTGATTCAGCTCATATCCCAATTCATCACCAACACTGGTATAGCCACAATCTTCAATAATCGCTTTAACTTGTGATGGAAGTTTCTCGCCACTCATCATCATGACAGTCGCACCACCCATTGAAACGCCAAAGAGTCCAATCTGACTATTTTGGCCTACGCGGCGAATCACCTGTCGCGTCCACTTTAGATAGTCCAACCGGTCAGGCCAACCAAAACCATAGTAATCCCCCTGACTCTGACCATTGCCACGATCATCCGGCGCCAGCACATTATATCCTTGGCGATGCCACAATCGAATATAGCTCGCCATCTGCTCCTTGTTACCCATGTAACCATGCGCCACAATAATCGTTTTGGTGGTTCGGTGCGCAGCTGGTACATAGTCCGCAACTAACTTCAAATGATCCGTTGCGGACGTCTCATGCCAGGTCTGCTTGTTGACCCGTTTCAGCCACGCTTGGTTCTGCTTCAACTTACTTTTACTTTTACTAGAACTATGGTTCAAAACTTTCGGGGTGGGTTCAAATGCAAAGTGATATAAATAAAAACTACCGCCCGCGACCCCGATGACGATTACGGTCAAGAATGTAATGAGCGCTATCGTCCATTTTTTGCGTGTTGTCATATTCTCTTTCTCTCTTTCATACCTAATCATATCTGCTAAGCCTAATTCGCTTTAATTCGAATACGCTACAAGCAGCCATAGCGATATTATCAAACGCTATTCTCAATTATGTGCCTATCTCAACTCAATCTACCAATTCGTTAAGCGCTCGGATCGTTAATAAATGTGCCGCCACCGTTTGAGCTGCTAATTGAATTGCCCGTGCTAACGGGTCAACCGTCGACAAGACGACCGGTTGTCCAGCAAGCGTAGACTCGAATGCTTGCCGAAATTGCTGGTACCGCGGCTCAATCTGACGCGAATCACGAATTTGCAAAATCGCTTTACTAATTACTGGTAATGAAAAATCAGTCTTCAAAATTGAAACGACTAGTACCGCCACAATCTGATTCCGGGTATACCGATGTCCAACCGGCCGACTGAAAAAATGTTGTTTCACGTAACTATTAATCATCGTCTTCGTTACGGCAGGTAACCCCAGCGGCTGAATTGTTTCATTAACAAGTTGCAACAACTGTTCCATATAAACGGGCACCGCGGGCAACTCTTCCCACGAAAGTAAATAGTTACTAGTTGATCCAAATTCCTCCATCATCCAATCCTCCTCACTACCCTATTTAATTTAGCCCAATTTAGATTTTAATTCAACAATATCTAATCATCACCTTGTTATAAATAGAATTATAATCTATATATCCACTCTGCTAATTATTATTCGCCTCAAAAATTATTAAAAGGTGCTTATTTTTGGATTGCTGTTCGTCAGCAATGATCGTCCTATTCCGACCTCCGGGGCTGGGTGACAATTGCTGGAACGTAAGCCGACGTCGATTTGAGCCCGTGCACAACCCGCCCGGTCTCAAATACGAGTCTTATTCTAAGCCGGAAGCAGACCACTTCCGACTAAGAATAATTTGGCTACTGAGCATTGTCACCCAGCCCCTCCAGTCTCAAGCTTGCGAGGGGCCACGGGTTGAAGCCGAGCATTGCCTGCCAACGGATTAATGCGGTTTTGGCATTAGTCCATTGGCGTAGCAAGCACAGGCTTTAGTGGCACCGAACACGTTTCGGTAAGCCGCTCGAATGGCTGATGAACGGCCACTTAACTTAGCACAATTTATCGTTGACTATTTTGATATTAAACAAAGACAAAGGGTTAGGGTGCACTAGGCACTCTGTCAGGAGTTTGAATCTTACTATGCCGATTCAGGATTAATGAGCTACCTCAATATCATTTTCAGTTTGACAGTTGATTAACAAAATTACTGTTTACAAAAAGCAACGGCAAATTCATCAAAAGTTAAGTACAGCTTCGTCTGCCATTCGAATGCTCTCCCGACTGGAAGGCGTTTCTGACAATGCCCAGTGGTGAAATTTCACTTAGCAAGTGTCCTGTGCTTGGTTATTGAAAGGCCAGTATTTGAGACGTGATTTTTCGGCTCAAGTCTGTGCCCACCACGTTCCGGCAATTGGCAGAAATGCCTGGAAGTCGGTGTAGGACGAACCAACCAAGCATGTTTACGCTGATTCGAACTTTTTCCAGCGGGCCTAAGCTGGCTATTTTTGAACTTTCAAAATAGGCACCTTTTAATAATGATTCACGCCAAATCAAGGCTTGAAAGCCACCCCATATTTCCGCTAAAATAGGCTTATCCAAATTTTGTTATCCAGAAAGGAAATCATTATGAATAACGTTTACCTAGCTGCACCGTTTTTTGACGAGGCTCAGAAGGAACGCATCCAACAAGTGAAGTCGGCGCTGTTGGCTAACCCGACGATCAACCCCGATGGTATCTTCATCCCAGAAGAACATCAATTTGAAGAAGAACCTTTTGGTAGCCGTGCTTGGCAACAATACGTCTACGCATCCGATATGCGTCAAGTTCATCGGGCCGATGTCGTTGTTGCCATTCTTGACTTCGACATGACTAGTGCAACCAATGAGCCAGATTCTGGCACAATGTTTGAAATCGGTGCGGCCGTGGCTGAAAAGACACCCGTCATCATCGTTCAGTTTGATGCGAATAAAGAACTCAATTTAATGATTGCCCAAGGATTAACGGCCTATTTCGATGCTAGTAAAGATGGTCTGAAAGAATTATCTGCCTACAATTGTGATGACTTACGTTCTAAGCCCGCTCACCGGCCAGTATTTTAGGCACACAACTTAATGACACGAAAAAATGCTGCTTGCAAACGAATAACGTTTGTAAGCAGCATTTTAACTAACTTGAATTGATCATCCTTATTCAGCAGTATTCACGACTAATCGTGACTGTCGCCGCGCCTGCCAGCGCTTATTCAATTCCAGCACGAATGTTGGAATCAGCGTAGCTACTAGCACCGTTAACCAGCCTAACGCTGGTAGTGTCACTAAGCTAAAGAAACTACGGAACGGTGGTATCACTGCAATTGCCAAGACCACCAGAATTCCTAACAGCAATCCTCGGTTCAGCATTGGATTACGCATCATGCTTGACCAGCTGAGTGGTCGGCGATCCTTAATTGCATAGATGTCGATCATTGATCCTAATGCCAATACTAGAAAGACCATCGTCATCCCGACTGGGGCTTGACCATTTGTTAAGCCAAAGCGGCCAAACGCGTAAATTCCGAGGGTTAGTACGGTAAAAGTAGCTGCCCGGATAAACAACCGTTGACCAAGGCCCCGAGCTAAAATACTTTCGTCATTGGATACTGGTGGTTGTTGCATAGCTTGGGGTTCACCTGGCTCTTGGCTAATAAAGAATCCTGGAATCCCATCAGCAAGTACGTTAATAATCAGCAATTGTTCTGCTAACAGTGGCGCCCCCCAACCGAAGAGGACTGCACCAACCATCAAGAAGATTTGTGCAAAGTTGACACCTACCAAGAATTCAACGGCTTTAATGATATTCTGATAAACTGTCCGACCTTCCTTAACTGCTGCCATGATCGTCGCAAAATTATCATCCGTTAACACCATGTCAGCGGCTTCTTTAGATACTTCGGTACCCGTAATTCCCATTGCAATGCCAACATCCGCCGCTTTCAATGCCGGCGCATCGTTGACACCATCACCGGTCATCGCAACCGTCTTACCAAGACTTTGCCAAGCCTGAACGATTCTAATTTTGTCACTCGGCGACACTCGGGCGTACACTGCAATCTGATCGATTTGAGCCGTCAATTCTTCATCGCTCAATTGGCGTAACTCATCACCGCTAATTGCTTGCAGCTCAGGGGTTAAAATGCCAATTTCCTCAGCGATAGCCTTCGCAGTAACCAAATGATCTCCCGTGATCATAACTGGAAAAATACCCGCCTGTTTGGCTGCTCGAATGGCCGGAATCACTTCTGGTCGTGGTGGATCAATCAAACCAATCAATCCTGCCAATTGGAGGTCAGCTGTCAGGTCGTCCCAGTCAGTAGTTTGGACATCCGCGGGAATGATGCGATAGCCAACAGCTAAAACGCGAAGCGCCGCCTGCCCAAATTCATCATGGGCCACTTGTCCAGCAGCTAGGCTAGCTTGGTCAGGCTTCAGTGGTAACCGATCCCAAGCCCCTTTGACGATAACTAACCGTCGACCATGCGCTAATTCATGCACCGTCGTCATCATCTTCTTAGTTGAGTCAAACGGGTCTTCCGCAATTCGTGGGGTCTGCGCCTCCAAGCTGGGCCGATCTAAATCATGCTGAGCCAGCCAACGAATAACGGCTAATTCCGTTGCGTCCCCAATGGCTTGTTCTTCACCGTCAACGTGGTTAATCTCGGCATTCGTCGCTAATCCTAAGTAACGCATCAATGTTTGTCCCGCTGATGGCAAGGGCTGTTCGGTCGTCATAATGCCCGTGGTCGGCGTCCAATACTTTGTAATTGTCATTCGATTTTGCGTCAAGGTTCCGGTCTTGTCAGACGCGATTACATCGACACTCCCAATCGTTTCAACGGCACTAACTCGGCGCATGATGGCATTTCTGTCTGCCATCCGTCGAACACCGTGTGAAAGACTAATGGTCACGATGATCGGCAGAGTCTCTGGCACGGCCGCGACCGCTAATGAAACCCCAATCATCAAGCTATCGGCCAAACCTTGGTTTTGCACCCAAACACTCAGCGCAAAAATCGTAATACCACCTAAGACGGCAAATGTCGTTAACCAGCTTGATAGCCGATTAAGCCGCCCCTGTAATGGCGTGGCCCGTTGCTTCGTCTTGTTCAACAAACCTGCAATTTGACCTAACTCTGTGGCCATTCCGGTCGTTAAGACCTGAATCAATGCAGTACCGGCTGTGACGGCCGTTCCCGCATACACTTGACAGTTATCATCCAACTCACCGGTGTCCTGATAAATACTTTTTTCAACAGCTTCACTTTCACCTGTCAAGACTGCCTCATCAACGGCTAAGTTCGTGGCCTCTAACACGACCGCATCGGCTGGAACCTGGTCACCCGCTTTTAGTAGCACTAAATCACCGGGAACGATTTCTGGTGCCGCAATCGTTTGTACCTTCCCATCCCGTCGAACATTAGCTGTGGGTAAACTCATTGACTTCAGTGCCGCCAACGACTTTTCTGCGGAAGCTTCTTGGTACAAACCAATACAGACATTAATAACTAAAATGGCGCCAATCACAATGGTCTTTGTCCAGCCCCCATTCTGGGCAAGAGCCAAGTACGTGGCTAAACCAACTGCAAATAATAACACTAGCGATGAAACGTCGCTCATATGTTGCCAAATTTTACGCCATAACGGTACGGGGCGCGCAGCCACTAATTCATTTTTGCCGAATTTAGTTAGCTGGGTCGTCACCGCTGTGGTCGTTAAACCGGACTCGGGGGTAGGTTTGAATGGTGCATTCTGATAATTCTGCATCGTTTATTCCTCCGTAATTCGATTATCGTTGTCATTCGTCACTATTAATGATAGCGGAAACATTTTGTCGTTTTACGTACAAATTGTGAAAAAGTCGTGAAGATTAGAACGTACAATTAAAGCAGCCATTAAACATTAACCACAGGTCATCATCAAAAAACTGTTCAATTTATGACTAAAATCAAGTTACCAGCCATGAATATTGTTATAATAGAACACAAATATTCCTTGGAGGCACGTTATGAAAATCAAATTAATCTCAACTAGTGATGTGCACGGTTACCTCGCGCCAACTGACTACAGTCGTCGTGATAACATCGCACCATTTAGTCTTAGTCGTGCCGCTACTGTTATTCATCAACTGTCACGTGAAGATACGGCTGATGTCTGGCCAATCGTGATTGATAATGGCGACTACGTACAGGGATCACCGTTGACCTATTTCATTGCTCGCCACCACCAAGAAGCTGCACCGTTATACTCGCGCCTTGCAAATTGCAACCACGTTCAAGCCGGTATTTTCGGTAACCATGAATTCAACTACGGGCTCGACTACCTCGACCTGTGTGAATCAAGCCGCCAATATCCGATGCTGGCCGCTAATATTCATGATGACCTGCACCGCATCTTATTCTCCAAACCATACACAATTCTGGAACGCGCCGGAGTTAAAGTGGCAATTTTGGGACTAACGACGCAATTCGTTGCCCACTGGGAACAACCACATCACATTGCCGGCCTGCACTTTGAGGACGTGGTTGCAACTGCCAAACATTGGGTGCCCAAATTGCGCCAACTGGCTGACGTCGTTGTCATCGCCTACCACGGTGGTCTTGAACGCGATCCCCAAACTGACCGTCCAACCGAACGCATGAATGGTGAAAACCGAGGTTCCGCACTATTAGCTGAAGTACCCGGCATTGATGCCATGATTACTGGCCACCAGCATCGACAATTAGCCGTTACGGTTCACGGTGTTCCCGTGACACAACCTGGTATGAAAGGTACTAATGTTGCTATGATTACCCTTGAGCTCGACCGCAATCATCAAGTGACGACCAGTCATCCGGAAATCTATCCGGTCGCAGATGCCACCCCCAATACCCAGGTAATGCAACTAGTTGGACCAATCAATGACCAGATGGAAGACTGGTTAGACACACCACTTGGCCAAATTAACGGCAATATGCTCGTCCACGATCATCTTCAAGCACGGCTGCATAATCATCCTTACATCGATTTTATTAATCGCGTTGAAATGGCCGCAACCGGTACCGATATTGCCGCAACGGCATTATTTAATGACGACGTACCAGGCCTCAAACAACACGTGACGATGCGGGAAGTCATGAACAGTTACGTCTACCCAAACAAACTTGCCGTTGAAGCCATTACTGGTGCTGATTTACGCGCCGCTCTTGAACGTTGCGCGAGTTACTTTCTCCTCCAAGACGGACACGTTCGGGTCAATCCCGAGTTCATGCACCCTAAGTTGCGCCACTATGTCTATGATATTTACAGTGGCATCGACTATACTTTCGACCTTACCAAACCCTTTGGTCAACGTGTCGTCCAACTCGATTATCATGGGGCCCCAGTCACCGCTGACCAAAAATTAACAGTCACTCTGAATCATTACCGAGCTGGTGGCGGTGGGAATTACCCAATGTATCAAACAGCTAAGATTATCCGGCGCTTACCTACTGATATGACCGTATTAATTGCCGACTACTTTGCGCAACATCCCGTCGTCAACGCAACGCAACCGACTAATTTTCAAGTTCACTATTAAGAATAACGAGACAAACCCGCTCAAATATGCCCTATTTGAGCGGGTTTGTCTATACTGACGTTCACAACGTCTGGCTTAGTATCGTCGTTAAACCGTGCCAATTAACCTTTGTCAATCGGGAATCATAACAGCACTGACCGCAAGTCGTGACCTCCTTTATGGGCGTCTCACAAACCCAGCATGGTAATCAAAATGTGCCCGTCATACGAGCTGCAATCCCCACATTAAGAATCCCATGGTCAGCGGCGCAATGACCGTACTTAACATTTGCGTCGCCACATACTCATCTGGTGCCAAGTGGTTTTGGACGGCCAACATGGTCGCGATGGTTGCAGTGGGGATTGCGAGCGTCAGGACGACTAATTGTTGGTTACTTAATGACACACCTAGACTAGCCATAATCCCCCAAATGAGCACCGGTAAGCCTAAATTTTTCAGTAGCACGTTTAAGACAACCATGCGCGTCAGTCGCCACGGTCTAGTCGTTAACAGAAGTCCCAGCGCAAATAACGCCACGCCCCCAGCTGCTTGTCCCAACTCCGTAAAATTCGTTAGCCAAGCACTGGGCAACCGCAATCCGGCCAAATTTAAGAGAAAAGCACTGATTGGCGCCCACACGACTGGTTGCCGACTCGCACGACACAGTTTCTGCCAACCGGCTCGCCAACGTTGCTCAGGTGTCGAACCGCCCGCTAGCGTTAACAGCAACACGCTCACTGGCACTTGTACCAAATTCATGTACAGGCCGCCTAACGCGACCAATAAAACACTGATTTTACCAAAAACCACCAGTAAAACGGAAACACCCATGAATGGAATTGAAGGACTGGCGATCACTAGCGCTCGTAATGTCCCCGTTTCTAGTTGTTGATGGAAACAGCATTGGCTCACAATGACGATAACCATGCCACCTAGCATGCCTAGCGCCAACCACAGCGCTACCGAGGAGTTTTGAATAATGGTAGCGCGCTTTAATGACAAGATTCCTCCGAAAAGACTTAACGGCAAGGCGTAATGCATGACCAACTGAATCAAAATATCACTGGTCGTTGGCGCAAATTGGTGCCGTAGCCCCGCAAACACGCCTAATCCCACCGTCACAACAATTGGTAAAATTGCTAATATCAGTAACATTCACAGGCCCCCAGACTTAATAATTAAAACTGAGTGTACCATAGTCCAATCGCTGTGATAGTCAGGTTGCTAGTCAACAATCGGACATCTTATGACGTTTCATTAGTCTAATTAGGGGCCTACCTCATATTATTAAGCGGCCGCGCCACACTTTTTACGATAACAACGAATTTTCTAATTTAACTAGCTGACTCCGACAATTAGGTGATTAGCCAAATAAAAAGGATGCTGCCAGTGGCTGCATCCTTAATAACAATGAAACTTAGAAATTAACTTGATCAGGATCATTAGCTAACCCGGCAACACCGTGGAAACCATCAATGACCTTCATATCATCATCGCTGAGTTCGAAATCAAATAATTCCGTATTTTGTTTAATCCGATCCGCATGAACTGATTTTGGTAATGGTAAGAAACCGTGTTGTAATGACCAACGTAGCACAACTTGGGCAACGCTCTTATCATACTTATCAGCCAACGTCTTTAATTCTGGGATACTGAAGATCTTACCAGTACCTAATGGACTATAAGCTTCTGATAAAATGTCATGTTTGCGGTTGTAGGCCACAACTTCATCTTCCATATCACTAGGATTGAGGAAGATTTGGTTAACGGCTGGCACAACCTTGGCTGTCTTAAGCAGCGCGTCTAAATGCTTAGGACGGAAGTTAGAAACCCCGATAGCCCGTGCTTTACGTGCCGTGTAAGCTTCTTCCATTGCCCGCCAAGTATCGGCGTTCAATTGTTCCCAATTGTCGCGCATTGCGGCTGGGTTTGGCCAGTGGATCAAGTAGAGGTCAACATAGTCCAAACCTAACTTAGCCAACGAGGTATCCAGCGCCTTCTTGGCAGCGTCATAGCCATGGTCGGCATTCCATAATTTGGTCGTGACAAATAGGTCTTCACGTGCCACACCACTATCGGCAATAGCTTTACCAACACTTTCCTCGTTACCATAGGCCGCCGCCGTGTCAATGTGCCGGTACCCCGCCTTTAATGCGGCTAATACGGAATCGTAAGCAACCTGACCATCAGGTGTTTGCCACGTTCCAAAACCAACAATCGGAATCTTAGTGCCGTTATTTAACGTGTACGTATCGGTGAGTTTAGTCAATGCAGTCATCAAAAATGCCTCCAAGAATTTATTTGTTAAGATAATTCTACCCATAACCGACCACTTCCGGCAAACATTCTGTTCCAAACTAATGACGATACGCAAAATTCGTGAGAAAATATAAACATTCTGATGTGGGAGGGGTTTTGATGAGCGATACGGCAGTTATGTTAAAAACCACGTTATTGGCCGGCGCCATTTTGCTAGAAAATGGGGCTGAAATCAAACGAGTTGAAGACACGATGCAACGAATTGCAACCAACGCGGGCTACCCTGACGCGCAGGTCTTCGTACTGTTAACAGGGATTACCGTCTCCTTGCCGGAAAATGCCACTAGCGAAGTGCGAGCAATCCATAATCGGGGTATGGACCTCGAAAAAGTGGATCAGGTCAACAGCCTGTCACGGCAGTTTGCTAATCACGATATTGATTTAACTGAATTTGCCGCAGCCCTCGAACGGGTCAATCAAGCCGTACCGACCTTCCCATTCAGCTGGTTATGTCTAGCGGCCGTTGTCGTTAGTGTGCCGTTGATGGTCGCCTTTACTGGGCGGACAACTCCTGCCGACTTGATCACTTGTGGGCTAGCCGGGTTGGCTGGTTTTGCTGCCTTTTATTGGATCAATCGGCTGGGGTCAATTCGGTTTCTCAGCGAATTTATGGGCGCTTTTATTATTGGTCTAATTACCCTACTCGGCTTTTATCTCACTAACGGTCATTATCATCCCGACGCCATCATTATTGGCGCTGTGATGCCATTAGTGCCGGGTGTCGCCATTACTAATGCCGTCCGTGACACAATGACGGGTAACTTGCTGAGTGGTCCTGCCCGCGCTGTAGAGGCCGTTTTATCCGCGTGTGCGATTGGTGTTGGTATCGCACTGACTTCATTTTTCTACTAAAAGGAGGCGTGACATGCTACATTGGCTCTTAACAACCGGTTTATTTCAAATTATCTTAGCTTACTTAGCTACGGCTGGTTTTGGGGTACTTCTCAATATTCCGCGTCGCGCCGTTAACCTCAGTGGTTGGGTCGGTGCTGCTGGCTGGTTTACGTATGAGGTCCTCTATCACATCCTGCCATTAGGAATCGACGCCAAACTTGCGATTGGTAACCTCGTCGCAGCTATCGTGATTGGCGTCGCTAGCGGTATGGCCGCACGCTACAAACGAATGCCGATGATCATCTTTAATATCCCAAGTCTGGTCCCACTGGTTCCTGGTGGCCAGTCTTATCGAGTCGTTCGTAACTTGGTCACTGGTCAACCAGACTTGGCCTACCAGTACTTTGTACAAGTTGTCATTATTGCTGGCGTGATTGCAATTGGCTTTCTCGTCGCTGAATTTATCAATCGCATTACTTTACACTTTGTTTAATCAGGAAAATCAGCTAGTGCATCTTTGTCGGTTAGCAAAATGACACCACGTTATCTTGATTTGCAGCTGCTAGACTTCTTAAATGATTAGCAAAAAATAGATAATGCCTTTTACTAAGTACTTACAATAAAAGTAAGTTAATAGGTCTAATATAGTTCAAATTGTGGGCTTATAAGCCTGCAACATTTACAATAATAATTGTATTTAACCCGCGATTTTCTAACTTGGAGGGAGAAAAGCTCAATTTATTATTTAGATACTGACAAAATAAGCTTAGAGGAAAAGAAAATACCCTTGGTACGATTGGTATAAAATTATGACCTTCATTAATATTTTTCAAAACTGTAAATTCAATTAAAATACTGCCTAATTAAGATTCTACAGCTGCAATTTCAATGTGATTGCGAAGCCTTAAAAAGTAGTATACGAGGAGAATATTACAATGAATACTAAGTCTAATCATCTCATCGAATGGCTGCTCACCTTATTATTAATAATCTCAATTCTGATAAATGTTGGTTGGTTTATTTTTCGATATGGCGGTCATTACTACTACATGAAAATATCGAGTAGTACCGGAACTTCCCCCATTACACTACCGGTCAATGTCCCAGCTACTGGGTATCAATACCAAGGACTAGCAACTAATTCTAAGGGCGAAAAAAAGTATCTTCATTTTAATACAGTTGCTGCTGATCCAGCCCCATTCAAACGCGGACAAATTGTCAGAATCACATTCAATCAAAGGTACGGCGTAACCAACTATAAATTAGTTCATCGGTAACACGATTACTTCAAAAAAGCCGTCATAACGATTGGTTTATCACTTATCCAATCGTTATGACGGTCCATCCATTACTAGTAATGATATAATCTAAAAAGTCAGCAACTAATTTATAGTCGCTGACTTTATTTATTCATGATATTTGCGGCAACAAGCTTAGCCAAAAGTTACGCTTCTAGTATTTAATGAATCAACGTAAAGTAGCCAATCACAAGTACCCCCAGGACAATTCGGTACCAACCGAACGCCTTGAAGTCGTTTTTCTTGATGTAATCCAACAAGAAACGAATCGATAAGTAAGCGACTACGAAGGACACGATCACCCCAACGGCTAAGACTGCTCCTTGCAAACCAGCTAAAGAACCACCGTGAGCAAAGAATTTCACAAGCTTCAATAATGACGCCCCAAACATTGTTGGAATTGCCATGAAGAATGAAAACTCAGTTGCGACGTAGCGTGAAGTTCCAATCAAGATAGCCCCTAAAATGGTTGCACCGGAACGTGAAGTCCCTGGAATCAACGAGAGCAACTGGAAGCACCCAATGAACAATGCCGTCGTATAAGGTAACGTTTGTAGATTAGCAAAGCGGGGTGTTAAGCGCTTATTATGATTTTCAATCACAATGAATAGGACCCCATAAATAATCAACGTGGCAGAAACGACCGCCCAATTCATTAAATGTTCGTCCATCCAATCATTTAACGGTAGCCCCACGATCACTGATGGAATGACCGCTAATAACACCTTACTCCAGAGAACCCAAGTATTTCGCTTTTCCGTGGTATCCTTGCGTGGTGACAACGGATTTAGTTTATGGAAATACAGGACAACGACCGCCATGATCGCCCCTAATTGAATCACAACGTTGAACATATCCGTAAACTGCGTGGACTGTTGCATCTTGATAAATTCGTCAACTAGGACTAAATGCCCCGTTGAACTAATTGGTAAGAATTCAGTAATCCCTTCAACAATCCCCAAGATTACCGCTTTAAAAATATCTAACACAATGGATTCCTTTCTTGTTGGCAATGATTATCGCTTGATAATCCCAATACATAAAGATTTACGACCATCCCCGATGGCCGGTATATCAACATTATAGCAAGCAGCTACTCAAGATAGTAGCGTCCATGTGTATTTTTTTGGTAAAGATTAATTTGTCAGCGCTGCCAACGCCGTACTAAATACATTTTGCGTTTGGTCATCAAAACAAACAATCGTGATTGTCTGAACCGTGTGGGCCGTTGTCTGCGCAGTTGCTTGTAACGTTTTTAACGCTAACGGTGCCGCAATTGATAGCGGAAAGTGATAGACGCCGGTACTGATAGACGGAAAAGCAACCGTTTGACAATGATTCTCAGCGGCCAAATTCAGACTGTTGCGATAACTGTTCGCTAACAATTGTAATTCATTATGCTGGCCACCTTGCCAAACGGGACCCGGCGTGTGAATCACATACTTCGCCGGTAGTCGAAAGCCCGGCGTAATTTTGGCTTCACCAGTTGCACAACCGTGTAATGGGCGACAGGCAGCCAGCAATGCTGGCCCAGCTGCCCGATGAATGGCACCATCGACGCCGCCACCACCAAGCAAACTCGTATTGGCCGCATTAACAATTGCATCAACGGTCATTTTGGTAATATCACCGTGAATGACTTTAATCTCAACCATCTTAAACTGCCCCCATAATCAGATTAACACTCGTTTGGGCCTGTTGTTTTAGCTGTGCCCCACTAGGATCATGTTTTGCCAATAACTGAATGCCGCTGCGAACCTGCATTAAACTTGCTGCAGCCTCAGCGACCGTGGTCGGTAAGGCTTTAGCCTGAGGTGAAAGTAAACCGACGAGTCGGGTCTGTAAATCAGCATAGATCGTTTGCAGTTGGGCCATCAAGGACGCATCCTGCGACCCAATTTCGGCCATCAGGTTCACCATCAAACATCCTGCTGGCCACCGTTCACTCTGAAACGGCAGTCGCAAACAAGCCGCAATTAAAGCGGGCAATGGTGTTTGCCGCGCCCGCTCACGTTGAATCAATTGATCAAGTTGTTCATCTAACGTTATTTGATAGCGTTCAAGTGAACGGCGTAACGCAACCCGCTTACTGTGATACTGGCGATAAAACTGCGTTCGTGACAACTGGCTAACGGTGAGCAAGTCGTCAACTGTCGTTTGATAATAACCACGCTGCCAAAATTGAATCATCATTGCTGTTTCAACCACTGATGCGTCCTTAACAACCATGCTAAACCCTCCTGAACCTAACGCTACTACATTAATCAGCAATTAAATACTGAATTCCGCGAATAATCGACCATAAGTAGCTAGCCACTGCGACTAATCCAAATACCGCTAAAAGAACCACGGCCAACCAGCCACTATTAACGATACTGTCCATATAAATACCGCTAACGCCTAAAATAACGAGCAGTGTAATTCCTAAAATTGTCGGCAACAAATGTAACCAAAAAGCCCGTCCTGCAACCCGATGTGCTTCCGGATTAGTACTCGTCAGCAACCAAACAATTAATGGAAATAAAACTGGTAAGAATAAAATGCTTAAATAGCTCAACGCGTTAATCACCCGATTTTGTGTCATTGTTATAACCTCCCCCGATATTTATTTCGAGTATAGCGAAAGTCTGGTACTTCGGCAAATAATAAACAAATTGTTAAAATACTTAGGACTCTCCCAAGGTTACGCGCCGAATGTTAACTTACGACCACGGTCTGCTATAATAATGACATAACCTAACCTTGCAATCGCTAGTTGCCACTGTACAACCCGGGAGCGAACGGTTCATGTTAGGATTTAGGTGCATTAGTTAAGATGCGGAGGAAAAGAAAATGACGAAACGAATGAGTTTCAAATTTAAATGGGTTGCCCTCGTTGCCACCCTGATCGTTGGGCTTGGCAGCTGGCAAGTCCTTGCGCACGCTGACAGTAGCAGCGATGAACCAATTGTCACATTAGGCAGTAGCCTGACTAGCAGTCAAAAGACTGGGACGATCAACACGTTAACGGCTAGCTTGAACGGTGCCGATTATCAGACGCTAACTGTTAACGGCGATACTCTAGTTAAATACCTCAACCCATCCGGTGAAAGTTTCACAAGTAGCTCAGGTGTGTGGTCCAGTGCGATGATTCAAAAAACAAGTTCTGGTTCTGGAATTAATGTCAAAATTTTAAATTATAATGGTAGTAATAACATCACCACTATTACGGCTAACCAGTATAAAAACGCCGCACTAACGGCTGGGATTACCGATGCTAATATTTACGTCACATCAGCTACTCCAATCGACGGTTCGGGCGCACTAGCCGGTGTTTACGCAGCGTACGCAAAATCTGGTAACAGCTTAAACACGAAGCAAGTAACCGCCGCCCAAGATGAGTTAAGTACTCTCAGTGGCATCACCCAAGCAAATAAGAGCAAGGATGGTTATACTGATTCCCAGTTGAACAACGCTGTGGCTGGTGCCAAAAAGGAAATGGCCCAAAAAGGAAGTAACATCACTAAAAACGAAATCACGACCATTGTCAATCAACAAATTACCAATAACAATTTAACAAATGTCATTACTAATAATCAAAAGACTGAAATTATTAATTTGTTAGTCAAGATCCGTGATTCAGGTGCATTAGATTCTTCAAGCTTTAAGACTCAAGCCAACTCGTTGATGAAGAACATTCAATCAAATGCCAAGGGTGTCTTCAGCAAACTCAATACTAAAGAAAATCAAAACTTGCTCCAAAAAATGTGGAGCGCGATTGTTAACTTCTTCAGCTCTATTTTCAAATCAATCTTTGGCTAATTATTAATCTCGGATACTCAAAATCGGACGACAAAACTGCAATCAGTTTTGTCGTCCGATTCTTTTTAAGCCTTGAAGCATACCATTAAATAACGATCACTGGCTTGGCAAACTATTCAATTGCCAAGTGATAGTTCCAGAATAATTTTTAGCCATCACACGACCACCCTTGACGTGCAACGCAACGTTATTAACATTCCAAATTTGTTGATTAGTCCCGACGCCTTGTTGACTAGTCGTCCCAGCTATTAACGTTTGTTGGGTAGCACCTGGGGTTAACTTAATCACGGCTGGTAAGGTTGCCTGATTTTGGTCAGTTGCCGTAACCCATTTACTAGTACTAGCATTCAAATATTGCGCTGTTCCTGATGTTAACGTCACGTAACTACCCGTCATGGTCGTCCCATCAGTAGCTGTCAACGCTGATAATTGGGCCGTCAATTGCCAACCACTTGGGGTGTCCCGTGTATCAGTCACTTGTGTATACACACTATCCTGCCCATTTTTCTGACCACCAACTGTTGCATACTTCTGTCCATCAGTAGCAGTAGCCAATTGGTCTTCAGCGGCTGATGGTGACAACAATGGGTACGCTGTATCCATTGTTGGAATGCTGTGCTGTCCAAAGTTCAAATGTGTAGGTACAGCGTCCAACGATAACGGGCCCAAATTGTTCGTCCCGCCAGTCCCAGGCTTGCTAGGATCATCAGGATCAATTGGATTGACGATTAAATCCTTAGCTACTGTAAATATCGGTGCTGGTTGGAAAGTCGCATCATGATACTGCTGCCCATTTGGATAACTATTAGGATCAGGATTACGATTTCCTAGACTATCAGCCATATAAATAATAATCTTGTCACCAATTTTTAACGATAATCCGGTTAAGTTCAGTGACCAAGTCCCATTGGCATTGACAACCGTTTTGACATTAGTTTGAATCTGCCCATTCAATGCTAATGTGACCTGCGCACCTGGCTCTCCATTTTGACCACTCACCGTTCCTGTTGAAACTCTAATGGGGTCCGGTGATACCATTGTGGCCGGATTAGGCGGCGTCACATCAACCACCGTCCCGGTAGCCGTGACCGTCGTTCCACTGGTATTGCTAGTCGATGCTGTGACCGTCGTTCCAGCTTTTAAAAAGGTCCCGACATTAGCTGTTGCGTAGCCATTACTATCAGTTTGGGCAGTGATTGTTTTACCATTAACGCTATAACTCACGGTTAATTGCCCTGCACTAGCATACTGTGGAATATAATTAACCGTTCCGTCATCTTGAACACCATTAGTATCAGGAACCATCGCCACAATGACTCGCGTCCGCAGCTTCTGATCCGCATCTGTTAGCTTGGTTGTCCCATCATACGGATTATTAAATGCTAATTGTGGCTTCTGGTTAGTGGCACTAATCCGACGCATTTTAGAAGATAAATAATTACTTTGCAAATTACTATCCGTGGCCGTCACTGCTGAACCCTGTTGTAATAACTGAGATACGTTACTATACGAATAATCCGCACCGCCCGTAACCGATGATGCTAATTTCCACAAGCTAATATTACTATCTTGGATTTCAAAAGTGCCCACATTATCTTGGTTAATCGAACTAGCCGCTGCAGTCGTTCCAGTTGAGCTATTACGTAAATCCAAGTTGTTCGGATTAATAAATCGAACAGTAGCCAAACGCGCGTAATTTCCCGAAATAAGCGGTGCTCCCGTAGCAGCAATTACATAAATATTGGCACCACTACTACTTTGAATCGTCGAAGTTGCATTATCAGAAAAAGAGATTGGCGATTGACTTCTAGCTAGTGACGTTAGATTAACGGTGCTACCAGTATCCGCGTAAAAATTACGATGATATTGTGACCCATAAAAGTACTTGTTAGAGTATGCATTTCCTGGCACGCTAGCATTAAACGTGGCATTTTTACCCACATTAATACTTTCATACGCATCAAAAATAACCGGATAGGTAGTATAGGCGGTTGACGTAGAACTAGCAGGTCGTCGAATACAATTTAGCGTCGCGCCTTCTTCAACATTAACTTGCCGATTACCAGTTCCTTGATAGTCATAAACAAACCAGATAAATGAATTATCATCACCATTGGCTATTTTCGATCCAGTGAATGTCTGTCCAGCAGCTACATCAAGGCCACCACATAAGATGTTTTCTCGAACCGTTGTTACTCGGCAATTGCCGGTAATATTGACTTGGTTCCCTTGCGCACTGACAAATCGCCGACTTGTATTGGTATAACTAGTCCCACTTGGGACCGTAATATTACTAACATTAAATGTCCAATTCAAAGCCCCTCCGGCACCATCGCCACCGGTGGATGAGCCAATCAAACCCGCATCATTTCCAAAAGATCCGATTAATGATGCAAAATTCATAAAAGTGGCCGTGTACATCGTACCGCTAGTTGCAGTATTATTTCGGGTATGAAAACCAGCCCGACCAATATTCACGCTATGACCATTTCCATTCACAATAATATTACCGGATAATCGTGAATCCAAAGCACCTGAAGCGGCAGTCGGATTACTAATATCAGCCGTAATATTAATTTCATCAACACTCGCATCCTTCCAAGCATCGACTAATTGAGACCACTGACTAACATCAACCACATTCGAACTCAGCTGAGCTAAACGAGTGACTGGTATTAATGGACTAGATTTGGCACTCGCCGTTGCTTGCTTAGTTGGTGCTGATGAGAACACTTGACTAGCAGTGGATGACGATGAGATGCTGGCCGAACTATCAGTTGTCTCACCCGCAGATTCCGTGACCGATGACGATTGATTAGCAGCAGTTTCTTGTGAAGGCTCGCTACTGCTAGCACTCGTTTGGTTTACCGCCTGACTTGAAAGCGTCGTTGCCGCTGAACGTGAACTGTCCAAACTTGCTGCTGATGATGTCGCTTGTCGACTTGACGATGCCGTCGAACTATTTGTATCGGTTGCCGCTGAAGAACTAGCTGAACTCGTACTGGCCTGATCAGCCTGCGTTTGTGGTTGCTTAATCTCGACATTCAACGCCGGCCCTTTTTGATCATCGGCTACAGCAACTAACGCCAGTTTTTCTGCTTTAACAGCTGTTAATCTAATTGGTACCTTCGTTTGCGGATATTCATCTGACCACTGAACCGTTATCCTGCGCTTATCAGGATTGTACGAAACTGTCAGATGCTTAGCCGTAATTGTAAAGGCGCCATTATCCCCCGTTGTGTACTGACTATCATCGAAAACTCGTTTTATTTGCTTAAACTCCTCTGGCCCATCTAAATTAACCTCGTTCGGTAAATCAATCGTATTTATTTTAGAGGCCGTATCACCAATCTGTAGTTCAACATCAAAATGTTGATTCGTTAAAATATTATCGCTAGCCGTTGATTTTGCAAAAGTTAACTGTGGTAACGTAGCTGCTTGAGCGGTCATATCGGCGCCTAAGCTTACCGTTGCACCAGCGGCTATGACTTGTAACAATACCATCAATATGACAACAATTGCTCTTAGCTTTTTGATAGTATCACCCCTTAGCGCTTATTTTGACGCCGTTTAATTACCCAGAATATGATTAAAGCAATGAGCAATAATACTAAAAACACGATACCAATCAACCAACCCCAAGTAGTTGGAGACGTGACGTTAACAGCATCCGTAGCGCCAACTACAAAATCTTGCTTTAGCGACCAGACATGCGGCTTAGCGAACTTTTCATCCGTAGTTCGATACTTGACGTATAGAGTGTAAGTCCCAGGTAAAATGATCCCCCGATTAGTACGCCACTTTAATGGTAAGTCAAAGTTAGAATTAGGAGCCATCGAACTACTTTTTAGATCAGCCACCGCGAGCTTTTTGGTCTGCCCAGCTTTGCTAACGTAGGCAGTGACAGTCCCTTTGCCTAGAATTGAAGCGTGGTAATTTTGAATATTACCGATAACTGTCTTGATGCCACTCCGCTTTTTTAATTGAACATCAGCCAAGCGTAATTTTGGCAATGGATCACGATTTGACGTTAGTTTGATCCCCACATTGTAGGCATATTCGCTAGTTAACGTCGCCCCCTTAGTTTTAAGATGTTGATCTGCAATTTTAACTTGCCAACTTCCTAAAATAATCCCTTTGTTCAATTTCGTTGGCGTTTTTAACTGTGCCCGCACGATCCGTGATTTATTAGCTGGAATCGTCGTTTCCTCATCCGGTACGGTAATAATATCAGCTAGTTTTACTTTTAAACTAGTATCATCATTCAGATTAGCAGCACCATAATCAATAACACCTTTCGCATTAGTATACGATTGTAGGAATTGATTTTTGACTTTAATTTCATGATTTAAGCGATTATTAACACGCATCGCTAACGAATATGTTCTCTTCGGTTGAATTTTAAAATCCCAATAATAAGCGTCCTTTGATAATTGTTGCTTTTCATTAAGCATTGGCTGAACATCAAAAGTTACCGCATTATTGGCCGTGTCAGCAGCATGGCCAATCACAGTCATACCAGCCAACAAAGTCATTATTAGGGTTAACATCCCTAATAATAGCTTCTTATTCCAGCCGTTCATAAAAGGGCCTCCCTTCAAAAAAACGAGTTAACTATTCAACATAGCCACTCGTTTTCGTTCATTAAGCCGTTGGTGTCGAGTTCAATGTCCAAACAATATTCCCTGAATAATTCTTAGCGGCTGCGTGACCACCTTTAACATGTAATTGCACATTATTAATATTCCAGTATTGTTGGTTGACTCCCATACCTTGACCGTCACCAACTTTAGACCCTGCCGTGGCTGTTGCAACATCGGTTGTCGATGAAGCGCCGGCATTGAGCACAATTGGTGTTGCAACGGTTGCCTGGTTCGCATCCGCCGCAGTGACCCAAGATTGTTGATTAGCTTCCCCTGTCAGATATTGTGGTGTCCCACCACTTAAAACAACTGACGCGTTCGTTAACACTTGGCCGTCAGAAGCCGTAATATCAGAAAGCTGTGCCTTTAATTGCCAGCCAGCACCAGTCCCCCGTGAGTCAGAAACTTGCGTGTAAATGATATCATTACCATTTTTCTTACCACTAGTCGTCACATTTTGGGTCTTATCATCATTAGCTGTCGCAAGGCTCTCCTGACTAGCATCTTTTGAAAGTAAAGTGTAGGCCGTATCAACATTAGGTTGCGTATGCGTCCCAAAATTAAGATACGTTGGTACCGCATCTAACGAAAGTGGCCCGTTGTTCCCAGTACCACCGCCGCCAGGATTATCCGGATTGTCTGGATCAACAGGATTAGTCGAACCACCGTTAGACGTAAACGAAACATCTGCTTGAGACTTTCCAGTTGAAGGCAAGGTGTCCGCGGAAGCTCCTAAATTATTGAATGATAAACAAGCAATACTGGCTACTGAAACCAGCATAGCTGCTTTGAGCGTACGTGACTTTGTCATAAGTCAATTCCCCCTAAAATTTAATTAGCATATTAATCTTCTTCATCAATAGCGCGTAATACCTTTTTGTACAAACATATTAATATTTAAATCAATATTATAAATTCACCTTTATTAATAAACTTTTAGCAAACTAATTGACGAAGAATATTTATATGTCTATACTGGATAACTTAAATCAGTCATTATCCTTGAACCAATTAAAGCATACCAATTAAAGTTAATCAAGTACACTATTATGTACGTTTACTATTTGTATAAAATTCACTATTTTTGTAACTTATGGGGGAGGAACTGTCCATTGAATTTTCCAGAGCTCAAACTTTCTCAAACAGAACGCGATTTCAATTTTGATTTTGCTATATTGGAACATGATTTAAGTTATTTTTTCGAAAAGCGTTGTCTTGACTACGCCTTGGAACATATCAATAGATTTAATCACAAAATCAAGGATAACTTATACAACGTCCGCCCACTCATTCTAAAAGAAGCCTTAATTTCACTAACCTGTGATCTAGCAAGTGTCAGCTTTTATCATTATTTGAACATGATCACATTCGTTAACTTAAGAAAGGACATTTTGCATTACCTCACAACAACAACACTAACGAATGATGATTTTATGCAACTTTTAGAGTCAATCGTTAACAATTATTTTAGCAATCTTGATACACTTGATATTCCAATTGATGGTACCCGCCTCTCTAAGCAAGTCGCGCTAGTTGTCTATTATATTGATAATCATTGCGATGAGCCATTAAGAGCAAATACCATCTTAGAAGAACTGACGTTAGATCCTGAATACACTAAGCGTAAATTTCGTAAAGAACTAGGGTTTACCATCAACTTCTACATTCGCCACGCTAAATTACAGCGAGCAAAGCAATTATTAATTAATACCCATCTTCCTATAGGTGAAATTGCAGAAAGAATCAACTTCTACAATAGCGCCGAATTTGCACGCCAGTTTCAAAAAGAATTCGATATTACTCCGAGTAAATATCGCGAGTTGAATCAAATTTTTTATAAAGAAGAATAAATAGGATATTTACTTTGTACAATAAAATATTTTTTTGTGTTTTAAAATTCGCATATAAGTTTAATCACTCTTAAACTTGATATTAATTCTGCAATATCAAGCAAGCTCCTAACCAAACCTTGAACGCGCTATTAGGTTAAAAGGCAACCAAAGTTCATATGAGTAAGACGAGTATTTGTCCGCTCGTCTTATTTATACAAATCACCCAATCAATGTGACTACTATACAAACAGTAAGCGCTCACTTTTTCCAAAAATAATTACTAATAAGTCTTATTTTAAGTACAAGCACGGATTATATCTGATAGCGCAAACAACCAGCTTGACACCTATTACCATCGAGACTTCATAGCACCTATCGTCTTGATCATTTCCGAATCACGATCAGTGGTCATTAATGATTACAAAAACAACCCTGTTAGCACCAAAAGACGCCAACAGGGTTGTTTTTGTAATTATCTTTAATTATAACTGACACTCAATTAAGCTTCAGCCCGCTTCAAATCAGTATCAGCATACGTTGCCTTTTTAGTTTGCTTGCTAGCATCTTCATTAACAAACTTGTCCATAAACTCTTCAACCAAATTCAAAGTCTGATATTGTTTAGCTAAACTGAAGCTTTGACGCCATTCCCGGTTGCGTTGAATCAATTCAGTAAAGACTTCATGTTCAATCCGAGCGCCTTCTGGTGTTAACTTTAAAACTTTGTTACGACGGTCATGGTCTTCAGCTTCTTGATATAAGTAATCTTTCCGTAATAAGCGACCAATTAAGCGTGAGATTGCTGAACGCGTCACACCGTGACTTTCGGCAATATCCATCAGACGGATCTTACCTTTTGCTTCAGCAATATCATATAAAATGTAAAATTCATCCAAAGTAATCCCATGTTCCGTTGCAGGTTCAGCAAACATATCTGATAAGTTTTTAAAGCCATGTAAATACATATGGCTAAAGCGATTAAAAAATTCCATATCTTCATTCATTATTCAAGTCTCCCTTTCACTAGTCGAATTATCATTAAATTCCCAATCATAATTCGCCCCATACTTTTTTCATAAATTAGTAAGCGTCGTTTATCATTTCCCCGCTTTAAAGTGTACTAGTATATTTTACGAAATACAAGTAATTTAGATTACTTTAATATTAAATTTTTATTTCAGTACTCAAGTCAAGGGTCGCGTGTTTATGCAGATACGTGATGAATTGCTGATAATAATAGTCAGTATTATACTTGGCTGTGCTCAAATAAATTTGATCAATTTTCTCAGTATTCTCACCTAATAACAAGTAAAACGCTTGGTCGATATTTTCTGCAATCATGCCAACACTAGCTCTTAGAATTTTACGCTTGAAAAAAACAGCCATACCACCAGATAACGCGAAGTTCAACGCGTATCTAATCATAGCAGCTTCACCTTCTACGCCGATAGCTTCTAGCCAGTCTAGTGTCACTAGCACCATCTCAGTCGTCAGTTCCGGACTCTCGAAGATGTCCTGAATAAAGTGTTCCATGGTCGGATTTTCATCTAACATCCGTAAAACAAAGCTCATTTGAATCATTGTTCGCTGATACGAAGACAGCATGGTCAGCTGTTCATTACTATAGATAAAAGCACTAAGCGTCAACTCATTTAACATCGTACTTAATAAAACGATTTTCTTCGGGAAATAGTGTTGTAGCAACGACTTACTGATATCACAGGCAATGGCAATGTCCTTCATCTGAACGTTCGCATACCCCTGCTCGGCAAACAAGCGAAACGCTGTATTAACAATCTCCATTCGCCGTTGCGTGTTCCTTCTTCGTGGCAAGAAAGGTGCCTCCCTATCACTGATTTTCAATCATTCTCTTTTAATAAACTATACTAATATAGCTTTGAACGCAAGTGATAATTTAATTGGAAAGTTAATTAATAACAGCCTCAACTATCAAAATGATCATTACTTATCAATAAAATCCGCGAGTACTTCCAACTACAAGTTAGTTAACAACCACTGCGGCTTAACGTCTTAATCGTCTAAACGCACTAGCAGCTATTCATCAGCCAAAAAAGAAAACGCTTTCTTATGTGAAAGTTTGTGCTAAAATTAACTTATCAACTTGCAGGGAGGCTACAATATGAGCACTAAAAATTCTTATCAATTAGCCGATATCGGTCGCCATAATCCGATCTTTTCACAGATCCGTTCTACCGTCGAAACGGCCTTTTACGGTAATAATATGCACCACGTTGATGATATCGCTGCCGCTTACCACCGCGCTACTAAGGACCCCGGAACCGTTATTACGGACCTCCCAATCTATCGCGCAACGGATTTAGGCTTACCAGCTGATGCAAAAATGTTGATTGCCAATACGGGTAAGGTTGTTGGCCGAACCGCACAAGCGCGCCGGATTCTAGGCAACCCGGGCGTTAGCGAAGCCGATATGGCCGGTCGCCTACGCCAAGCACTATTTGCTAGTGCTCACAAGGACTTCATCACGACGGACGTTCTGGTCGGTTTAGACGAAGACTTCATCGTGCGGGCCCACCTCGCGATTCCGGACGGTTTTGCCAATAATCTACTTTCTTACATGCTTAACTTCCAGCCCATCACCGCTGCTTATCAAGAAATGTTCGATCGGTCCGTTGCTTATCCAGAAGGCGATATTTACATTTACGCTGACCCTACTTACCATGATCCAGATTATCCAGACGGCCTGGCTATTTTTGATCCGCAACATAATACGGCTGCCATTCTAGGAATGCCATACTTTGGTGAGTTGAAGAAATCGACTTTGACCTTAGCTTGGTCGATCGCCCATCGTCACGGCTTCGTTGCTTGTCACGGTGGCTTGAAGGCCTTCCACTTCAAGGACAAGCAAGACCAAGTCTTCGCCATGTTCGGGTTATCAGGTTCCGGTAAGTCAACACTAACCCACGCTAAACACGGCTATAAATACGATATCACCGTTCTCCACGACGACGCCTTTGTCATCAATCGCAAGGATGGTAGTTCCGTGGCCCTCGAGCCCTCTTACTTTGACAAAACCAACGACTATCCGATGACGTCCGATGAGACCAAGT
This sequence comes from Lactiplantibacillus sp. C232, assembly GCF_023806725.1. Classification (NCBI taxonomy): domain Bacteria; kingdom Bacillati; phylum Bacillota; class Bacilli; order Lactobacillales; family Lactobacillaceae; genus Lactiplantibacillus; species Lactiplantibacillus sp. C232. The sequence continues at coordinate 190,812 of NZ_JAMSKZ010000003.1, read as the reverse complement.
ATTTTATGACGATCCAAAACGTCGGCGTCACCTTAGACGATCAGGGTCGCAAGGTCCTTGTCACTGAAGATCTGCGCAACGGTAACGGCCGGACGATCAAGTCACGGTACGCTTCGACTAACCGGGTTGATAAGGAAGCCGCTCCCATCAATGCAATCTTCTGGATTATGAAAGATGATAGCTTACCACCCGTGATTAAAGTAGATGATCCCGTATTAGCAGCGACATTCGGCGCCACTTTAGCGACCAAACGGAGCTCGGCCGAAAATATTATTGGTAATGTCGACCGTAACGCCCTAGTGATCGAACCATTTGCAAACCCATTTAGGGTCTATCCACTATCAGAAGATTACCATGATTTCAAGGCACTCTTCGAAGAACGCCATTTAGATTGTTATCTATTGAATACTGGCTTCTTTGGCGATAAGAAGATTCCTAAGGAAATTACCTTGGGTGCGCTGGAAGCCATTGTCAATGATACGACCAAGTGGGAGTCATTCGCAGGCTTGGAGCACATGCAAAACCTAAAGTTAGCTGATTTCCCAGTTGATTATGCCAATGCAGACTACCGTAACTTGGTCGCCACTCGTTTAGGAATTCGGGCTAACTTCATTGATCAATATCAACACAACAATCATGACCAGCTTCCCCATGAGATTACTGATATTCTAGTCCACCTACAAGATCAATTAAAACAACCAATTACAAAATAGGATGGCATTCGTTCCCCGCTTCAGACCAATTAAGGTTATAATAAAAGTAGCAGGTATATGGCACTGAACTTTTACGAATTCTAAAAATCGGGGTGAGGAGCATGGAACTACCATTAAGTCAATTATCAGAAAAGCTCATCAGTTTTGAACGCGAGCACCATCTTACAGATAACGACCTTGCGTTTGGCAGTCAATTATCAGTTGAACGGATTCACAACATTAAATCTGGTGAAGCAACGCCAACTCAGGAAGAATTGCAACTGTTGAAGAAATTCATGAATAGCAAAGCCAAAGCTTAACTGCTAGTTCAGCGATAAAGCCTAATTGGCGCAAAGATCCTCACTAAAAACTGGTCGTCCATTCGACCAGTTTTTTTGTTACCTACCATCCAGATTGCATTTTAATTTACCCTGTTATCACCTCGTGCTATACTCGGCACAACTTATAAAGATAAGGGTGACCAACATGGCAATGTTATACGGTAAACACAATCATGAAGCTGAAGAATACTTGGAACCAGTCTTTGGTGCGCCTTCTGAACAACATGATCTTCCTAAGTATCGGTTACCAAAGCATTCATTATCCCCTCGAGAAGCCGATCGCTTAGTTCGTGATGAATTATTAGATGAAGGCAATTCACGACTGAACCTGGCAACTTTTTGTCAGACCTATATGGAACCCGAAGCCGTTGAATTGATGAAGGATACGCTGGCTAAGAATGCCATCGACAAATCTGAGTACCCCCGCACGGCCGAGATTGAAAATCGGTGTGTGAACATTATTGCCAATCTGTGGCACGCACCTGATGACGAACACTTTACGGGTACCTCTACGATTGGCTCCTCTGAAGCTTGTATGTTAGGCGGTTTAGCAATGAAATTCGCCTGGCGTAAACGCGCTCAAGCGGCAGGTTTAGATCTGAATGCCCATCGACCTAACCTCGTTATTTCGGCTGGCTATCAAGTTTGCTGGGAAAAGTTTTGTGTCTACTGGGACGTTGACATGCACGTGGTCCCAATGGATGAGCAACACATGGTCCTTGACGTTAACCACGTCTTAGACTACGTGGACGAATACACAATTGGTATCGTCGGTATCATGGGCATCACTTATACCGGTCAATATGACGACCTAGCCGCACTCGATAAGGTCGTTACTCACTACAATCATCAGCATCCCAAATTACCAGTCTACATTCACGTTGACGCAGCGTCAGGTGGCTTCTATACCCCATTTATTGAGCCGCAACTCATCTGGGACTTCCGGTTGGCTAACGTCGTTTCGATCAACGCCTCCGGGCACAAGTACGGTTTAGTTTATCCCGGGGTCGGCTGGGTCGTTTGGCGTGATCGTCAGTTTTTACCGCCAGAATTAGTCTTCAAAGTTAGTTATTTAGGTGGGGAGTTGCCGACAATGGCGATCAACTTCTCACATAGTGCAGCCCAGCTCATTGGACAATACTATAATTTCATTCGCTTTGGTATGGACGGTTACCGCGAGATTCAAACAAAGACTCACGATGTTGCCCGCTACCTGGCAGCCGCTCTGGATAAAGTTGGTGAGTTTAAGATGATCAATAACGGACACCAACTCCCCCTGATTTGTTACCAACTAGCCCCGCGCGAAGATCGTGAATGGACCCTTTATGATTTATCGGATCGCCTATTAATGAACGGTTGGCAAGTACCAACGTATCCTTTACCTGCTAATCTGGAACAACAAGTCATCCAACGAATCGTCGTTCGGGCTGACTTTGGCATGAATATGGCCCACGATTTCATGGATGACCTGACCAAGGCTGTCCATGACTTAAACCACGCCCACATTGTCTATCATCATGACGCGGCACCTAAGAAATACGGATTCACACACTGAATCATCACGTTATTTTGATAAAATAGTTAAACTTCAGAAAATAATTATTATCACTCGTGGATACAAAAAATAGCACCATCCAGATTCTGACGAACCGGGATGATGCTATTTATCCATTTAAGGGATATTAATTACATGTGGATAGCAAAGCTTGGTGTGTAGTAAGCTGTGCTCTTAATTGAAACAGTTTCACCATAAGTTGGTGAAGCGATGTATTGGCCACCGCCTAAGTAAATCCCAACGTGGTAAGGTGCTGAATCAGAACCCCAGAAAATCAAGTCGCCAGCTTGGGCTTGGCTGAATGATACGTGAGTACCAATCGTAGCTTGAGCATATGTGGTCCGACCGATTGAACGACCAACCTTAGCAAAGGCAGCTTGCGTGAATGCAGAACAATCCATTTGTTCGTAAGGTGTGCCAATGAAGGTCTTAGCAGCAGCAATTACTGAACTGTATGATGCAGTTGAACTAGTCGTTGATGTACTAGTTGATGCTGAAGCACTGTAGGCCGTTGCAGTAGCAGTCGTTGTTGATGAACTAGTCGTGTTACTTGCAGTTGAGCTAGCTTGTGAGCTCGTTGAAGTAGCAGCTGATTGCGTACTAGTTGCAGTCGTGCTAGTAGACGATGCTACTGAAGTTGAGCTTTGTGATGCTTGTGAAGCTGAACTTTGGCTAGCTGAGCTTTGTGAAGTTGCTGAACTAGTTACAGCACTTGAGCTAGCTTGTGAAGCTACTGAACTCGTTGAAGCACTTGAAGTGACACTGCTTGCACTAGCAGTTGAAGTGCTACTTGATTGAGCAGCTACTGAGCTACTTGATACTGCTTGGCTCGTACTACTTGCACTAGTAGTTGATGAGCTGGTAGCAGCAGCGCTAGTAGCTTGTGAACTAGTTGAAGTTGCGGCACTAGTTGACTTAGCACTGCTTGCACTAGCAGTGGTCGTCTTAGTCGTAACCTTTTCACCAGTTTTAACGCCAGGAATATTGATGGTTTTACCAGCAATAATTAAGTTAGGGTTGCTTAAGCCATTAGCTTCAGCAATCTTGTCAACAGAAACATGGTACTTTTGTGCGTATGCCCAAACAGTATCCCCTGCTTTGATTGTCATTGAATCGGCATTGGCAACTGCTTGACTAGTAACTAACATACCAGCTAAAGCAGCAGTTCCTAACATCACTTGTTTAATATTTACTTTCACTTTAATAATGATCACTCCAAAAAGAATGTCACGTATGTACTTCAAGCCAACGTCTATACTACTCAATTTGTGTTACATACCAATACCAGCAAAATAACAATATGTTACGAAAGTTACAAAACCGTAACAATAATTAGCCATCGTAACATTTTCGCGCTGAAACCCTATCATACCGGCATCGTTTTATTACTAAAATTTGAAACTATTTAGCAACTTTGACGAAAAAAAGTTATTTTTATTTTAAAAAGCCGAATTTCCAGTGACAATTCCTGGAAATTCGGTTAAATTTCAATTTAATTACGACCAAACGTTCGGCTAATTTGGACTATTTAGATATTCGTTGGCGATGATGCGTTCGCGGTAATCCTAATAGCCATCGAATATCATTACCCGTAAAGTTCAACTTCAAGAATTCGCCACTTTGTCCCTGTTGATACATGGTCGGTAATACCTGGTCTTGCAACTTGATCACTTGCTGTGCGATCTCTTCGTCAAATAAATATTGCCGTGTCGCGGCAGCAATTTCACCGACCGTAAAAATCTGAGCAGCATTAGCAAATATCTGCTCTTTGCCCAGCGCCAACTGGGCTTGTTTAAACTGGGCGTAGGATTGATCCAAGACTTGGCCTGCTTGAGTTTCCAATGCGGTTACTGTGGTCATGATGCGCACCTCCTAAATTTATCCCTATTGTAACCGCCACCGCTGACTTTGACCACGCTAAACCATGCTTTTTAAATAAAATTTGCTATACTAAAATGACAAAGGGGAAATTAACTTGACGAATACAGACAATCGTTATTATCAACCAACCGACATCAAAGATGCGCTTCAAACAATCCAAAAATTATTTAATACTTATACCGATGCCCCATTAACACCCGAATTAATGGCCTACCATCAAAAATTAGTTAATCAGTTAGCTACTAATTTATTACCACTAGCACAACAACAACATGACAAATTACGGATCACCCAAATTAATTCAATGATGGCCGTTATGCAAGATTGGCTAAAATTAAGGCTGAATGGTCAAGTCTTCGGCGGCAAAATGCAACACTTCAAGTTTGTCAGCAACCAAAAAGCACAGTACAAACGACGAGTGCATAAAATTCGTGGCAATCAAAATCATCGTGCTAGTCGCCATTGATGACCAAACTAGACTTGCACGACTAGCATTTTGCGGTATACTAAAAGTGTATTGGGCCCTTAGCTCAGTTGGGAGAGCGCCTGCTTCGCATGCAGGAGGTCGTCGGTTCAAATCCGGTAGGGTCCATTTTAATAGACATCAAAAACAAGGTGTGTTGCAATCGAAGTCGATTGCAACACACCTTGTTTTCGCTTCTAAGTTACATTTGCACTTTTTTAAGTAACATTGCGTTATTTCAAAACAAATACTATTTATTCGTTTGTTACCTAATAAACTAATCGTGCAGTTTTCCTCTTATATGAATTGTAACTGACGAATTGCCCCCGTAACATATCAAATAATAACTACCGCTCGTTTTATTTAGTTTTCCAGAAAACTTATGTGAACCTTTACTAGTTCTTACAGTACCAAACTTTTTATCTGGACCGACTACACTACGATATAAGCTAGCGTATGTTTTTCCTGCACCTGTTTTACTGGTAATCTTTAAATACCCATACTTTCCATTTCGCAAATAGTGCCAAACACCATTAGTTTTACCATTGGATCGTCCATTCGCTGATCCGTAAGTTTTATATGAAACATTGACACTTTGAGATGCTGCATATGCATTTAATGTGATTGTTCCACTTACAAATAAGATCATAGTCATTAGTAAAATAGCTTTTTTCATATCTTCTCCTTTAATTAAAAAACTCTAAACATATCTGATTCTATGTTAAATATTGGTTTTATCACTTTATAAATACAAAATCCCAATAAGTAACCTAGCAAATTCAAAATGAGATCATTTATATCAAACGTTCTACTTCCAAGATAGAAAAAGGCCATTATTAATTGTGTCATCTCAATTCCAATAGTTGTAAGTATTCCTACACAAATATTAAATTTAAACGCACTCAATTTGTGCGGCCAAAGATAGGCAATCAAAATCGACAGTGGTAGTATTAGCGCAATATTGCCCCAAATTTGTATTGGTGTGTACTTACTAATTTCCAAAACATTAAAATTAGCCAGATACTGTTTTCCGAAACCATAACGATATGCTTTTGATCCAAATTTAAAAATCATCATCGGAAAAATCGTCACTTTTATCAGAGCATAAATATAGATAAAAAACATTATCAATCCACTTATTCTAAAAAAAGTCACGCGTTTTTTAGAAATTTGCCTAACAAGGATTGCCAAAAATAGCGGGATTAAAACAATTAATACAACCCCAGAATCAACAATATAGTCTGGGCCAAAGCCATGACCATTAATCATCATAATTACATTACCTCCCATAAATTTATTTCCGGCTATAAAATTTTGCCGTTATACTAGATTATCTGGCTAATAATCAAATCTTCAAAGAATATATTGGTTGCTGTTAGAAACTGGCGGGCGCTTTTATCTAATCATCACTAAAGAACCTAGCAGGTTACATAGGTAGCCTACTAGGTTCTTATCTAAAGATTTTCATTAACTTAACCTACTCGATAGGAGATTAAGTTAATGAAAAAAATAATTACTATTATGTTAACACTCACTATAATTCTTTCAGTTGAATTACCAGCTAGCGCTGCCAATCTACACGTAGCACACACATCTTCGTTATCCTGGAGGGCAAGCTACGATATTAAAACAAAAGGAAACAAGATCATCAAAATTTCGCACATTAAAACATTTTCTTACATTGGCAAAATTGTCAGTAGAAAAATCATTCGAAACAGCAATAGTAAAGTAACTCTAAGAATGGTCAAAAAGGTTGGGACAGTAAATTATATTATTAAGTTAATTGCAAAGATAAAAAACAAAAAATTATTCATCTCGACTACTTAATCGGATATACTGTCGTTTTATTATTCCACGAAAAATTATCATTGTATATCACAAAACAATTTACAAGACTAACAACTATTGCAATAATTGAAACAGCAATGATTGATTTGTATAAAATATTATGCTTACTATTTCGCCATATCACATAACTAGGTATCAAAACGCCAATAGGTGCAATTAATGTTGAAATAATTGAAAGCATCATCAAGAGCAATCCTTTCATCACATTTTGATACTTTAAAACATTAACTTTATCAACCTTCAAATTTTCATGACTAACTTTTACGTTAGCAGTATCTTTTTGCTCAACTACTTGTTTCTTATGGTTAACTCTAATTAAATTATCAACCGGAATACTATAAATATCACTTAAACGAATAAGGTTATCTAAATCAGGATATACCAATCCCCGTTCCCATTTTGAAACTGATTGTCTAGTAATATTTAGGATATTTGCAATATCATTTTGTGAGTAACCTTTGTCAATTCTTGCTGCTTTGAGTTGGTGAGCTAAATCGTGTTCGATTATTTTTACACTCCTAAATTCTTATTGATTATTTCTCTAATTAGGATACTTTAAATAATTGAATATTCTGAGAATATCAAGTACCTTGTTTCTTCACAATATGTATTTACCAGACAAAAAATAGCGAGCTATCGTTCTAACAGATAGCCCGCTAACTTCATATTCAACTATACTCCAGCTCGCAACCACGCATTCGTTTCCTTGTACAATCGCTCAACTTCTTCTGGTCGATCCGTCCCTAATAAATCCTGACTAATTTGACCACCGGCAGCTTGTCGGACATAGGCTAGGAATTGATACGAGGACCGTAAACCGTTAAAATCTTGAGGTATCACGTGTAAATCCTGTCCCACAATGACTGGTCGTAAATTATCACTTTCGTTAATTGAGGTCAATCGACTAATCTTCCACTTAGTATCACGGCGTTCGACGCGGTAAATCAGTCGCCGATATGATTCTAATTCCGCTAAAGTACCATTGACCATCATGCGCATATGCGTCGTGGTTGGTAGTTCCACGTATGCCTTATCGCCATTCAGATGAACGACAGGCGTACTGACGCTCCCCACAATAACAAAGCGCGGATCAACTTCCTTCGATTCTGCGCCAATAAATGTACTTAGTGGTCCTTGTTGCCAACTAGTTGCCACAGTCGCGTCGGCGTAATAGCAATCTCGGATTTCAGGGTTATGCCGGGCACGAAATAAGCGCTCACGGGCCACTAGTTCACTAATTAGTGCCATATCAGTTCCGTTACTCATTGACGATTTCCTCCAATCATTTTAGCAATCACCGGCCGACATTTCTCGGCGATCAATGACAACGCTATTCAAAAACCAATGACGATGCCAGTCGCCACTTAATGCCGTAAATGGCACCGGCGTCTTCCCGCCTGCTTCCACCTTTTCAATCAAATAATTACGTAAGATCCACGGATCGTTCAAAGATTGTTGTGTTAAGTCAAATAAGTGATCGAGCTTAGTTGCACTAATCGCTAAATCATCAGCTACCTGGGCTTTCGTAAGACCAGTCAACGCAAAGTTAGCTTGTAATTCATCCCGGGTTGCCTGCATTTGTTGTGCGTTTAATGACATTATTTCGTTCCTCCTATAATTTAAATAACGTGGTTGCCGTGCCAAACGCGATTTGAGCCCGTTGTTCATCGGTCAAGTCGGCGATATCCAGGAAACTTCCACTCGTCTCCGGCTGCTTATACGGGTAATCGATCGAATACATCAGGTGATCCGCCCCCATCTCCGCTAACATAAATTGCAACTGAGGTGCACTCAAAATACCACTTGGCGTCACGTACACATTATGCCGATAATAAGTACTAAATGGATACTGCAAGTCTGTATATGTTGTTAACTCATCATCCAAACGTTCCAAAAATAGCGGGACTAGTTCGCCCCAGTGTCCTGAAATGAGTTTCAAGCCAGGCAATTTATCAAAAATACCACTAGCAATCATCCGTATCACTTGAATCCCAACATCCATATGCCAACCATAACCGGCAGATGATAAGATCCCCGTGACAACGTCAGACCATTGGTTACTTTCAAAATAATGACTCGTTACTGCTTGCGGAATAAATGAGGGGTGAAAATACACGGGGACATCAAGCGTCGCAGCTGCTTCAAAGATTGGTAAGAAGAATGGCTCATCAAAAAATTTATTCTGATAATTTCCTTTCAGCAACACACCCCGTAATCCCAGCGTCGTCACCGCTCGGTTTAATTCAGCGACCGCAGCTTGCGGATCACCAACTGGTAGAACGGCTAACCCAGCATAACGATCAGGATGAGCCGCCACCGCTTTCGCTAATTCATCATTAGCTAATTGTGAGAATGGAACTGCTTGTTCCGGCGATAAGTTCTGTGGTGATGAATTACCATAAGATAACACCTGCATATCAATGCCCGATTGAGCCATAAATGCCAGGCGTTCATGCTGGGTGTCTTGCATAATTGCAGGACTCGGTAAATTGTCCCGCATGTACTGGCGTAGCGCTGGACTAACTGTTGGTAACGCAGCGTTACCAACAGCTTGACGCATTGCGGCAGTCACAGCTGCCGATTCAAAATGCTCTTCAACGGTAATTAATTTCATTAGTCGACAATCTCCTTAATTGGTCAGCTATATCTAACTGTGACAGCTATTATAGACGCTTTCACATGCTAAAAAAGGGACGTTTTGAGACATATCACAAGTTGGTGTATCATTGACATATGACAAAATTAATTATGAACAATCAATTGCATATTGATCAGCGAACTCATCAAACTCATCGTAAATTGATTACTGCCCTGCAAGCGAATTTCAAGGCTCAAAAGATCTTCAACGAGTTAACTGTCAAACAACTTTGTCTGGATGCTCACGTTGGACGTGCCACTTTTTATCGCCATCACCAGGATATTGAAGATATCATTGTGATTGAATACTTAATTGCCTTACAACAGTTAGGACAAGCGTTAAATGACTTAACTACCACATCTTACGCGACCATTGCTGGTGCAATCGTCACGACGCTTCGCGCGCATCTGGATCTCCCCTTACTCGTGTCATGGGCACAGTGTCGCGATCGGGTCATCCCATTAGAAGTTGGTTTTGCCCAACAGCTGCTAACTAGCTTAGCCATCCATCCTAAGCAACGGCATTTTATGGCAACTTATCTCGGCAACTGTCTTCATCAGTTAGCTTGGCAACTTGCGACCACGCAGCCAACACTCAGCAGAATTGAGACTTACCGGCTATTTATTCAATTAATTCCTAATGTCTTACAAGCACCAACAATTCCAACTGACTAATCCGTTTAGTTATCATGATACACACCACGGTAGTTTGGCCGCCTGTCCCTGATGCTGGCGAATGTCGTCATTATTCACCCCCGCCGTTTGCCTTTATTTGACGCTACCCGTACCACCATGTACGCTAACAATATCAAACAATTTATGGAGGAAATATACCATGCCAATCAATCCAAATCGCGCCCAAGATGTCTGGAAGGATGTCGGTGAACACGTTCAATTTACCGTTCTTCAATTAAATCGTCAGGATCAGCAACACGACCGTGAAGTCTTTCAAGAATTTGCAGATCGGTCACAAGCCATCATTCGCTCGTTACGCATCCGGGACGCCAAACCTGAAACTGGTACCCAATTAAAAGTTAGCATCGGCATCAGTAGTGCCGCTTGGGATTACCTGTTTCCTGGCGCACCCAAACCTAAAGAATTAGAAACTTACACCACCTTAAGTGGACCCAAATACACTATGCCAGCAACACCCGGCGACCTCTTCTTCCACATTCGCGCAAGCAACGAAGCGGTCGTCTACGAATGCCAAACGCAGTTCCAGCGGGTTTTAGCGCCAATCACGACCGTCCTCGATGAGACGAAGGGCTTTCGTTACTTCGAAGGCCGGGCCATCATTGGCTTTATCGACGGTACGGAAGCGCCGGCCGTAGAAGATGCCGCTGATTATGCCTTAGTTGGTGACGAAGATCCCCAGTTCATCAACGGTTCTTACGCCTTTGCACAGAAATGGCAACATGATATGCCCGTGTGGGAACATATGCACACCGAGGATCAGGAAAAAGCCGTGGGCCGTGAAAAATTCAGCGACTTCGAGTTAGAAGACGAAGACAAGTTTAAGAATGCTCACAACGTTGCTTCAAAATTGGAAATTGATGGTGTCGAACAAAAAATCGTTCGGATGAATGTCCCGTACTCCAATCCAGCAGCTGGTAACACAGGGACGTACTTCATTGGTTATGCCCGTCACTGGACGGTTACCAAAGGCATGCTGCAAAACATGGTCGACCAAAGTGACTTTTTACTAACTTTCTCCACCTTACTATCCGGACAAGCGTTCTTCATTCCATCACGTGACCTGTTAGCTCAAATTGCAGATGATGATTTTTAAGCTATTACTAGCGTACTCGTTTTGACGTTAAGGCTTCGATTAGGAACGCGCTGTCAAAAAAGGCAGTCTTGATTGGTACTTAATAAATACCAATCGAGACTGCCTTTATGTTATTTTAACTTTAGTTTAACGGTTTATTCACGAACAATATTAACAGCAACGAAATCAATATCGTAGCTTTATATTGATTATCATTCCTTTTCACGGTAACTGGCAACTAACATCTGCTATAGTAGTAAGTAAAGCAACTATCAGGAGGTATCATTTATGGCAAATCGTTATTTACATAATGTCCAAGGTTTGTTCGACACCATCGCGCCGAACTATGATCGGATGAATAACATCATCAGTCTCGGAACGCATCGTCATTGGCGCAAGCAAACGATGGCCCAAATCCATTTAGCGTCTAACGCCCATGTTCTTGACCTCTGTTGTGGTACGGGTGATTGGACGATCGCGCTGGCTAAAGAATTACAGGCACCCGGTGAAGTCATCGGATTAGACTTTTCAGCCCCAATGTTAAAACTGGCACAACAAAAAGTGACCCAGCAACAGGTTGCCGATCGGGTCTGGTTGCGCCGCGGTAATGCGATGCATCTTCCGTTTAAAGACAACACCTTTGACCTCGTCACGATTGGCTTCGGACTCCGCAACTTGCCTGATAAAGCCCAAGCTTTAACTGAAATTTATCGCGTCCTAAAACCGGGGGCTCGCTTGGTCTGCTTAGAGACGTCCCAACCCGATCAGCCATTGATTAAACCAGTCTGGCAGTGGTATTTCACAAAAGTAGTCCCACTATTCGGGCGCTTATTCGCCCATCAATATCAGGAATATTCCTATTTACAGGAAACCACTCGTCACTTTGCAAGCTATCAACAATTAGCAACGATGTTTCAGCAAGCAGGCTTTCAAAATGTTCACTTCCAACGGTTCAACTTTGGGGCCGCAGCGGCTCACTTTGGGACTAAGGAGGCCAAGTAATTGGACGAACTGACCGCTTTCAATCAATGTCTGGCTTGGTTGACACACACCACCGCCTTGCCTGAGCACCTCGATGGCCTGGTCCTTTGTGGCAACAGCCTCCCAGCAACAGCCACTGCAGCGGGCCAGTTAGCCCAAGACTATCAATTACCACTACTCATTATTGCGGGCGGCGTCGGCCACGCCACTAAGTATTTGCGGCAAAACTTAAACCTGCCAAAATCTCAAGCTAGTGAGGCTGAGTTGATGGCGACGCTTGTTCGAAAGACTGGCTATCAAGGTAGTATCCGCCTCGACAAGACTTCTACCAATACCGGTAGCAATGCCACGCATGCCCGCGCGTTAGCCCCCACCGATTGGCGCCACGTCCTACTCGTACAAGACCCGTTACTCGCGCGGCGGACTACCCTAACGTTCTCAGCCAATTGGTCCAATGCCAACTTTATTCGCTATGCGCCGGCGACCTTGCAATTAAACCGGCTACAACCAATGCAATTTACGCCAAACACAATAGTAGCTGGCTGGCAACCTGCTTATTTTACTGAACTCTTACTCGGTGAATTTCAACGCCTAGTGGATACCCCCACCGGTTATGGTCCCCGTGGTCAGGGCTTCATCGCCCATGTGGATATTCCCGAAGAAGTTCTCGCTGCGGCCCGGTATTTACAGTCGCAATCACTACACCGCCAGCGTTAACGTTTATTTTTAAAATCTAGTAGTGCCACCAAAAAATCCCGTTTCACTGCAGCAGAACATTGCTACAGTAAAACGGGATTTTTATAAGATGGGTTGATCACGATTTAAAAACATCTGGATACTGTGTCCGCAACGCTTGTGCTGTTAATTCGCCCGCCATCCGGGAGCCAGCTAAATCTAAATGCACCCCGTCCGTGGTACTGAGTTGCCAAGTAGCCGTTTCAATGAGTTGCAATTGCATAAATTCAGCCACGACCGCGCGAATAATCGACGCAAAATTCTGATTAAACGGGATCATTACAGCAAGCCGGCTATTCGGGTAAAGCGTCTGCACCTGATTAAGGAAGCGGCGCAAAACTACCGTGAACGTCGTATCATCCGTATGACGATCATTAGTACCAACATTAATCACAACTAAATCCGTGGGTACTGGTTGCCACGTCGTTTTACTATCCACGGCTGTTAAAACCTCCGGCAGTACCGGTACGCCACCAGTTCCTGGTTTACTGAGACCAACGGCACTATAAGCAATGCGGACATTCCGTGCATTCAACAAGTCACTCGCAACCGCCGCATAGTTGGCTTCCGCGCGATAATCTTCGGCAGGGTTCTTACCCATGACCCAGCAGCCGGCCGTCAGTGAATCCCCAATCCACGTCACACTGTGTCGGCCTAACCGAACTGGCTGTAACTCACCATCTGTCGTCAGGGCTTTCACTGTAAAACCTTGATTGCCATCCCACACACGGTCCTCATCAGTATTACCACTCAAAACTACCCGTACCACGTGAGGCCGACCATCCAGTGTCAACCATAGGGGGTCATTCGTCACCGCCTGCCGTTGAAAAGGCAAGCCATCAATCTGGATCGCCACCCAACTCGGTAGCTCATACGCCAACGGCAAGAATGTCAACCGCACAAAACTAGCATCAGTGACTTGAAAATCGATTTCAGCACCCAAATTAGTGCTATACATCACGTCTCGATCCGCAATTTGCTTGACCGCCCAACGCCCCTGAAAGTATGCCGGCATCAAGGGCTGATTGGCCTGCGTTATTTGATAATCCACGTTTTTCCCTCCTATACCTCTTGTTTACTCAAACTTGATCATCCTACCTATTCTTCCGTTAACTTGTCATGAAACATGATTAAAACATGCCATTTAGTTGGCTTACTGTTCGTCAGCCGGTGAGCGTTCTATTCCGACCTCCGGGGCTGGATGACAATTGCTGGAACGCAGCCGACGTCGATTTGAGCTAACGCACAAACCGCGTCATCTCAAATACGAGTCTTATTCTAAGCCGGAAGAAAGGCACTTCCGACTAAGAATAATTTGGCTACTGAGCATTGCCATCCAGCCCCTCCAGTCGGGAAGCCGCTCGAATGGCAGATGAACGGCCACTTAACTTGGTACAATTGGTCGTTGACTATTTTGATAATGGAATTTTAAACGAGACTTTAAGGTTACATTAACCACTTTGTCGAGACGTTCGATTATTACTATAGTGATTTCGAAATAGTGAGCTATCAAAATGTTACCTTCTACCTGACAGTTGCTCGACAAAATTACTGTTTATAAAGAAAAATGATGAGTCCAATAAAAGTTGGGTACATCTCCGTCTGCCATTCGAATACTGTCCCGACTGGAAGGCGTTTCTGACAATGCCCAGTGGTGAAATTTCACTTAGCAAGCGTCCTTTGCTTGGTTAGTGAAAGGCCAGTATTTAAGACGTGTTTTTTCGGCTCAAATCTGTGCCCACCACGTTCCGGCAATTGGCAGAAATGCCTGGAGGTCGGCGTAGGACGAACGAACTAAGCAGGTTTACGCTAACCCGAACTGTTTCCAGTGGGTCTAAGCTGGCTGCTTTTGAATTTAAAAAATGGCATGTTTTAATCATAATCACTGCCAGCAATCCAGAATTAATACTGTTATTTTTCAAAACTTGACGCCTATCAAGTTGCCATCAAGCTGAACTCACTATACTAGGGTCATCAAATCAAATAAGGAGTTGCAAATTATGAAATTCCAATTATTTCTCACTAAACATACGAATCACATTACATTAGTTACGGGGATTCTGATTGTCCTTGGGATGCTCAGTAAATATCTCTTACAATTTACGCTCGGTTACCAAGTCATTTTAGCAGTTGCTTCAATTATTGCCGTCATTCCGATTGCGGTTCGTGCTTGGAGCGCACTTCGGAACAAAGTTTTCAGTATTGAACTGTTAGTTAGTATCGCAGTGATTGGGGCATTCATTATTGGTGAATTCAACGAATCCGCAATCGTTACTTTCCTCTTCTTGTTTGGCTCCTATCTCGAAAGCAAGACCTTGCAGAAGACGCGGACCGCAATCAAAGGCTTGACTGACATGTCACCAACTACCGCAACTTTAGTTACTGATGATGGCACCGAAGAAGTCGACGTTGATGATGTGGACGAAGGTGACGTTGTCCTAGTTAAAACTGGGAGTCAGGTTCCCGTTGACGGGATTGTTGTTGAAGGTAACGGCTACCTTAACGAAGCCTCAATTACGGGTGAAGCACGCCAAATCAACAAGCAACTCAAGGACTCGGTTTACTCCGGAACAATGGTTGAAAATGGCTATCTGAAGATCAAAGCGACTCAGGTTGGCGACGACACGACTTTTGCCAAAATTATTGAATTGGTTGAAGAAGCTCAAGATACCAAGTCCAAAGCTGAAAAGTTCATCGACCGCTTTGCTCAATATTATACGCCTGCCGTCCTCGTTTTAGCAGTCTTAGTCTTCGCCTTCTCCCGTGACTTCCGCTTAGCAATCACGGTACTGGTTCTCGGTTGCCCAGGTGCCTTAGTTATCGGTGCCCCAGTGTCAAACGTTGCCGGAATCGGGAATGGTGCCAAGCGTGGTATCCTGATCAAGGGTGGTGAAGTCGTCGATACTTTTGCCAAAGTCGATACCCTGGTCTTCGATAAGACCGGTACTTTAACGGAAGGTAACACTGCCGTTACAACCATGCACACTTACACAAACAATGCGGATAATCAACTAGCTCTCGCTGCCGCTATTGAGGGCGTTTCCGACCATCCGTTAGGCCAAGCAATCGTCAGTTATGCCGACCAGCAGTCAGCGGGGGTCGCTCCCGTCCTAGATGACACTGAAACCGTTAAGGGCCAAGGAATCTGTGCACAAGTCGGTAAGCAAGAAGTTGTCATTGGTAATCAAAAAATGTTGACGGCTCATAATATCAAACTAAATCCTACCCAACTCAAAGATCTCAATGGTTTACAAGCTGGTGGTCAATCAACCGTTATCATGGCAGTCGACGGACAAGTTCAACTCATCTTCGGGATTGCCGATACGATTCGTCCAGGCGTGAAGGATTCCCTCGCCGCATTAAAAGCCCAAGGAATCAAGAAACTCGTTATGTTAACTGGAGACAATGAACTCACCGCTCAAGCCGTTGCCAACGAATTGAACCTAGATGAAGTTCACGCCAACCTCTTGCCAGAAGAAAAAGTCGAATACGTTAAGAAACTAAAAGCAGCCGGTAATACGGTCGCCTTTATTGGAGATGGCATCAACGACAGTCCTTCAATCGCTAACGCCGATATCGGAATCGCAATGGGTAGTGGGACTGACGTTGCCATCGACACATCCGATGTCGTCTTGATGCAATCAAGCTTCCCCGCATTAGTACACGCCCACGGTCTCGCCAAGAAAACTGTCTTGAACACTCGTGAAAACATCTTCATCGCCATTGCCACCGTGGCCTTCCTACTGATTGGGCTAATCTTCGGTTATATCTACATGGCCAGTGGGATGTTTGTCCATGAAGCTAGTATCTTAGTCGTTATCTTCAACGCTATGCGGTTAATCAATTTCCAAACCAAGTTCGACAAACACCAACCAACTAAAACCATTCAAGCAGCCACAGCTTAATCAAGTCTCCCCAACTTGGTTACAGGCCTAGCAAAAAATAACGGTCCGCCGACTAGTCTTCCCCAGCTAGTCGGCGGACCGTTTTATCATATTGCAATCAAAAATGATAGACCAATAATAATTTCATAAATACGCTCGGTTAATTAATTGCGATTATAAACCAAAAAAGATCTTATAAATCCAAATTCCAATAACGGCACCAACAATTGGGGCAACCACGGGAACCCAACTATATTCCCAGTGAGAACTACCCTTGTTCGGTACTGGTAATAACGCGTGTACTAGCCGTGGTCCCAAGTCACGGGCCGGATTTAGGGCTGGACCGGTTGGACCTCCTAACGAAATAACCATGGCAGCAATCAAAAGTCCAACGCCAATATTGGCGATATCGATATTTTGATGAAAAAACATCCCGCGATATAATCCCATGGCACCAAAAATCAGGACTGCGGTTCCTACCATTTCCGTAACAAAACCGTTTAACTGACTGTTCGCATGATCACTAGTTGCAAACGTCCCTAAGACCGCCTCATTATCAGTCGTTTGCCGATAATGGGGCCAGTACAGTGCCAAAATCAAGCATTGGCCTGCAATTGCTCCTAGAAATTGCCAGATTAAGTAAGGCGCAACGTGCGCCCAGGGAAAGATTCCAATCACGGCTTGCCCAATCGTAATCGCGGGGTTTAAATGGTTACCAGAAATCGAGCCAAACATCATGGCTGGGAGCATGACCCCCAGTCCATATCCCGATGCAACCAGGAGCCATCCTCCATTGGCGAGTCCTGGATCATCGTTACCAGTCGTGTTCTTCAGGAATGCGTTAGCGACAGCACCATTACCTAGTAGTACTAGGATCAGCGTGCCAAAAAATTCAGCGGCGTAGCGTGCTTCCCATGAACCTGTCATCTGTAAATCCTCCTCGTAAGGTACCGAGCATCTATGATAATTTGAAGATACCAGATAAAACTGTTTATGTAAACGTTTTATTTTGCTTAAATAAGCGGTTTCTAATAATTCAACATAATTCTACCAGATACCCTGGGTTGTATAATTATGAAGCGCTAGTATAACACGCTCGCGTCAACATGAGATCTTCAACGTTAATGCTCGCGATCACAACTAGAAGATTCTCAGGTGACGCTAGCTTCCACAACAAATCGTTATTATCTAATTACCCAATACATCAGTCCTTTTTAAATCCCTCCACGGCCAGAAGCAGAATACTTGCTCGTGTATACCTATGGGGGTATATTGTTTAGTGACAAATACTTACTAAAGGAGTCAACTAAAATGATTAAAGAAATACATGACCAAGATTTTGCCAAAGAAACAGATACTGGTATCGCCGTTATTGATTTTCGCGCAGACTGGTGCCCACCATGTCGCATGATGGACCCAATTCTTAAGTCCCTTTCTGAAGACCCCGCTTACAAGGACCAGGTCAACTTCGTTTCATTGAATATTGACCATGACCAAGCTACGGCCAGTCAATTCCAAGTTCAAGGAATTCCAACCTTCCTGATTAAGAAAGATGGCCAAGTCGTCAGTCACATGGTCGGAGCACGTCCTAAGCCTGATTTTGAAACCGAACTCAAAAAAGTACTTGCCTAATTACGAAGGGGGCATCATGAATCATGGCAACTACTGAAGAATATGTCACTAGCAAGCAGATCAAGACCCGGCTGAAACGCTCGGCTGGTCAACTGGACGGCGTTTTACGTATGATGGACGAAAATCGTCCTTGCGAAGATGTCTTAGTTCAACTTTCAGCAGTGAAATCAAGTATCGACAAGGCCATGAAACTCGTCATCGCCCGTAATATTAATAATTGTGTAGATGCGATGACCACGGCTGATATTCAGAATCTTGAACACTCCTTGGATCTACTGCTAAAAACCAAATAACGCCAAAAAAGACGGTGTCGCCAATCTCAGTTGGTTATACCGTCTTTTTAGTGCCAGTTGACTCAGTTAAGCACCGTATCTGTCAGGCAACTTATCGAGTCAATCTTTCCAATCGCCCTTTTTCCAGTCATCATGGTTCCAATCATCTTTTTTCCAGTCATCGTCGTCATCACTGTGGGACTGCTCGGCATCCTTGGGCGCTCGTTTTGCTCGCTTCAACAGTACCGCCGTTGAAACCACCGTTACGAACCCAGTCGCAATAATAAAGACAAATGTCCACATCACAATGTCACTAATCGCCATCTCGGGGTCCTCCCATATAATTTAATTGTCGTTAGTATAGCGCAGGCCCGTTGTAATAGCAAAAACGCCCTGGATAGTTTGCCCACACAATCGCTATCCAGAGCGTTTAATTCTTCTGCGACAACGGCCTAATCGTCGTCATCCT
This sequence comes from Lactiplantibacillus sp. C232, assembly GCF_023806725.1. NCBI lineage: Bacteria > Bacillati > Bacillota > Bacilli > Lactobacillales > Lactobacillaceae > Lactiplantibacillus > Lactiplantibacillus sp. C232. Next base: position 171,654 of record NZ_JAMSKZ010000003.1, on the reverse strand, counting down.
CATCTTCTTCATCCAAACCAGTTCGAGCATCGTTACCAAGATAAACTTGTAATTCCCGAATATTGCGATTGTTACTGCCACGATAAGCAACTAACCAAGCTGCCAGTGCCGGCCGGGTTTCTTTTTCAGCAAGCTTGATAGCCCGGTCAACGAATAGGTTTTCCGTATCAAAATCCTTGATTGTTGCGGCCACGAGTTCATCAGCAGATTGATACTTGAAAGCCCCATTTTCTTCCAACATGGAATACTTGGTTAATTCAGCCGTTGTGGAAGATGGCTTCTGGTTTTCATCTAGGAGTAATTCGCCTAATTCAGCAAACTGACGGACATTCTGATCTAACAAACGTTGATATGCTGTCCGCAATGCCAATGATTGTGGTCCTTTAACGTACCACTTCACTTGGGTCAACTTAACGTAAGCAACCATTAAGTTAGATAAAATGTGATTCGTCATTGCGCCCGCTGTTGGGACATGGTGATCAATGTCACTCTGTTTTAATTCCGCTGCGTATTGTTCGTCGATCGTTAGTTCACTCATCGTTTATTCCTCCTACTTAACCTTGACGTTTTCAACTTCGTAACCAAGTCCGGTAACAACTTGTGCCAAATCATCGGCATTCGTCACTTCAGGATCAAAGTTAGCCTTGACCTTGCTGGCATTGAATAGCACCTTAACATTCTCAACGCCGTCATGGTTAGCAACGGCCTTTTCGATCTTGGTCATGCATGATGGGCAAGTCAACGTTCCTAATTGCATAATAATTTTCATAATCAATTACCTCCGTGTCGTTCATTTGATGGTTCTATCATAACCGGATTTGATTGACCAGAACTTGACGGCCGTCAAGAAATTCAAAAAAGTTTTACGCTACAATATAGTTATTAAAATAGCAGGAAATTTAAAACGTCAAACCCTATCTACCAAGCAAAATCTGTTATAGTTAGGGTGAATTTATTCAGGAGGTGGGCCTTATGGCAGAACATGAATGTGTGCAGTTAGTCCCAATTTTTAGCGAACTCGGTAGTGAACAATTAGACACCATCGAATCGATCGTTCGTCACCACCACTATCCAGCCGGCAGCACTTTATTTGGTGCTGACGATCCACTGGATTCACTGATGATTGTTGCCAATGGGCAGGTTAAAGTCTATCAGCTAGCTGCCAATGGTCGCGAGCAGTTACTATATCTATTACAAACTGGTGATATCGATGGCGAAGCTGCCTTATTTGAAAATCAACGGCGAACCTCATTCGGTGAAGCCTTAGTACCGACGGATGTTTGCAGTATTCGCCGTTCAGACTTTCAAGACTTGATGCAAAAATATCCCAGTATCAGCATCAACGTCTTAAACGTCTTTGGCAAACGTCTCAGTCAACTGGAGCGTCAAACAACCAGCACGGCCACTGAATCCGTCGAAGCCCGTTTAGCGAACTATATCACTGAAACAGCGGCAGCGCTCAAAACCGACACGTTTAAACTACCATTAAAGAAAAAGGACCTGGCGACGTTCCTCGGCACCACCCCTGAAAGCATCAGCCGTAAGCTCGCCTTATTCGAGCGTCAAGGCCTAATTACGCAAAAGCCTGGCAAGGTCATCGAAATTAACGATGCCGACCAGCTATTATTAACTGAATAATGACTACTAATTAAATTATCCCTTCCCCCGGATGACTAGCGAAATCACTGTTAGTCATCCGGGGGCTTTTACGTCAACCATCACGCTGCCTCATAAGGTGATTTACAGGCACTAACAGCTCCTGCATGCCGATAATTCAGAAGTAATCTTGACCTTTACATTAACATTCACAACCCATCAGCTACTGATTCAGGACTATTAAGATGATTAGTATCATTTTTTACTGAGTCGGTACCAGATGATACCACTGAGAATAATCTAAGGTATAATTAACTTAGTATTAGAAAATTTATTAGGGAGTGGATTTAATGGCAACCATTAATCAAGCAGCAGTAAAACAAGATCTCTACGATGCCGTCAACGGCGAGTGGCTCAAAACCGCCGTCATTCCGGATGACCATTCTTCAACCGGGGGCTTTATGGACTTAGTTGATGCCATTGAAAAAACGTTAATGCATGACTTTGATGCAATGGCGGCGGGAACAGTTACCCCCGACGATCCTCAGCTAACCGAATTCATTAAGTTTTACCGCTTAGCTAAAGATTTCGACCAACGCAATGCCAATGGTGCGGAACCAATTCTGCCGTGTCTCAAGCAAATTGATAGTTTAAGCGACTTTGCTGACTTACAACAACGGATGCCCGATTGGATCTACGACGGCCTCCCATTACCATTCAGCTTGGATGTCGACGCTGATATGAAAAATACCAAGGTCAACGCCTTATTTGCCCAAGCACCTGGGACTATCTTGCCAGACAAGACATACTACGACGAAGGCAACCAGGCCGGCCCTAAGTTACTAGCAATTTACGCTAAAATGATGACCGAACTGTTGCAAAAAACTGGTTACGAAAAGGACGAAGCACAAAAAATCGTTGATGACACGCTGCAATTCGATCGTTTGATCGTTCCGTGGATCAAATCCGCTGAAGAGTCGGCTGATTACAGTAAGATGTATAATCCTCGCAAATTCAACGATTTTGTTAACACTAGTCGTTATTTAGACTTAGCCGCCATCACCTACTCCGTCATCGATGGTAATCCCGACCTCGTCATCTTGCCAGAACCCGCCTTCTTCGATCACTTTAACGAAGTAGTCAATCCTGATAACTTCGGTCTGATGAAGAACTGGATGAAAGCTAAACTCGTTCAACGGTACAGTGGTTACCTCAGTGATGAAATGCGGGTATTAGCCACGACTTATTCACGGGCATTGTCTGGTCAAAAAGAACCGCGGAACCAAGCTAAGAGTGCCTACTATCTAGCTACCGGAACTTTTGATCAAGTCGTTGGACTCTATTACGGCCACAAGTATTTTGGTGAAGCGGCCAAAGCGGACGTTCATCAGATGGTCGAAAAGATGATTGCCGTCTACAAACGCCGGTTGCAAGCGAACACTTGGCTCAGCGCAGATACGCGTGCTAAAGCCGTGACCAAGCTTGATAAACTCGGCATTCAAGTCGGTTACCCTGATAAATTAGAAACGATTTACACGAAATTCAAGACGCACACGCCCGAACAAGGTGGCAACGTATTGAGCAACGTCCTCCACTTTAACCGTTTGGCACGCCAAGACATGTTCTCAAAGTGGGGCAAAGCCACTGATCGGACCCGCTGGGAAATGAGTGCGGACACCGTCAATGCTTACTACCACCCATTTATGAACATTATTGTCTTTCCAGCTGCTATCCTACAAGCACCTTTCTACAGCTTAGAACAATCTTCTAGCGCTAACTATGGTGGTATTGGTGCAGTTATTGCTCATGAAATCTCGCACGCTTTTGACAACAATGGTGCCCTATTTGATGAATTCGGTAACTTGCATAATTGGTGGACCGAGGAAGATTCTGCCCACTTCAAGGAACTTGCCAAGTCCATGATCAGTGAATTCGATGGCTTAGACTTTGCTGGTGCGAAAGTTAACGGGACGTTGACCGTATCCGAAAACATCGCCGATGCGGGAGGCTTAAGTTGCGCGGAAGAAGCTGCTAAGGGCGAAGATGACGTTGATTTGAGTGCGTTCTTCACTAACTGGGCCATGGTTTGGCGTATGAAGGCCACGACTGAATACATGCAACTCTTACTTTCAATCGACGTCCACGCTCCAGCTAAGCTCCGAGCAAACGTACAACCTAAGAACTTAGATGATTTCTACACAACCTTCGACATTCAACCCGATGATGCCATGTATTTGGCACCAGATAAGCGGGTCAAAATCTGGTAAAAAGCTTTAATCAATGAACACTAAGACCGACTAACAAGCGGTGCGATTGCTTGTTAGTCGGTCTTTTATCTGTTCCATCATTATGGGTCTTATTCATTCAAATTACGCGTTAGTATATTACAATAGAACTGTCGTCTGATGCCGTTACATCGTTATTGGACTGTGACCCAGTCTCAATCACGACTGCACCGCAAATCACACCAGCAGACGCGTTATTAGTCGACTTAACGCCATTTTCAGTGAGGGTCATCAACAAGGCAATCCCAGTCCACTTGACGCTTAAATCAGCATATTTGGACACTGGTAACCATCGAAAACAACTAGCATTAACTATGATTAAAACGTGCCATTTTTTGAGTTCAAAATCAGCCAACTTAGGTTCGCTGGAAACAGTTCGAGTTAGCGTAAACTTGCTTAGTTAGTTCGTCCTACGCCGACTTCCAGGCATTTCTGCCAATTGCTGGAACGCGGTGGACACAGATTTAATCCGAAGACCACGTCTTAAATACTGGTCTTCCACGCTTTAATGCCATATTGGTGAAACGTGCTCGGGACAGTATTCGAATGGCGGACATGTGCGTACTCAGTTTTTGATGGCTTTGTCGTTGTTTCTTATAGACAGTAATCTTGTCAATCAACTGTTAGGCTGAAAATGATATTGTGATAGCTCGTTATTCTGAATCGCCGTAGTAACAACTGAACGTTTTGGCAAAGTGGAGAAGGCACTCTGATATTTCACCTAAAGTTCCAATATCAAAATAGCCAACGACAAATTGTACCAAGTTAAGTGGCCGTTCATCTGCCATTCGAGCGGCTTACCGACCGGAGGGGTTGGGTGACAATGCTCAGTGGCCAAATTATTCTTAGTCGGAAGTGGGTTGCTTCCGGCTTAGAATAAGACTCGTATTTGAGACCGGGCGGGTTGTGCACGGGCTCAAATCGACGTCGGCTTACGTTCCAGCAATTGTCACCCAGCCCCGGAGGTCGGAATAGGACACTCACCGGCTGACGAACAATAAGCCAACTAAATGGCACGTTTTAATCATGATTCATAACAGTTTAACTAGTACAATAGGAATTACTAAATATTCATGACGCATTTTAAAGGAGGCACTATGTCACAATTTGAAAAGTATCATCCCATTCTAACGCCACACTATACGTTCGATTGGTTAACAAAGGTGCGCGTTATCGACGTTTTCAACTTATATCAGACCAGCAATGCGACAGCCACTATGGAAACAACCGCTGCACAAATTAACCACACCATGCGCGAGATTTTTCATGACCACCAGCTTGTTTGGGGCGTAACGGATCGAGACACGAATGCGTTCGTCGGTCAGGTCGGCTTTGCCCCAATCGATACGGCTAAGCATGAAGCAACTCTCAGTGTTGACCTGACTGCTACTTATCAGCAAGTAACTACGCTCAGGGAAATCTTAGAACGGTTGGTGGCATTTGGTACCGTTGAGTTAAAGTTGAACCGACTCACATTGATTTTACCAAAGCACGATGACCTAATGGCACAAATACTGGCTGGCCTTAACTTTAGTACCACCGACCACTTAACATTCAATTATCACCAATAAACAAATAACGCGATGCTACCTTCATGAAGCAAGGTAAGCATCGCGTTATTTTAACTTATTATTCAGTGACAGCTTCGGCCGCATGGGCAATCGCTGCTTGACCAAGTAAGTTCAAATAGTTAAATGGCCGGTCGTAAATTGGTTGGAAGAACATATCTACGAACCCTAAGTCGTCAATGGTATTGTGATTTTGAATCATCACTGAAATCACATTGGCTGATTGCGAAACATCATGTTCACTCATGAATTGTGCACCTAGGATTTCGCGAGTTTCAGGATTGTAAACCAATTGCATTAAAACAGGCTTAGTGGTTGGCATAAATTCTGGCCGGTAGTTGTCTTCAAAAGTGACAGCGGCTGCCGGAACATTTTCGGCCTGTGCATGTTCTAGGGTCATCCCAGATGAAACGATGGTTTGGCCGAACAACATTAACCCAGAAGTTGATTGTGTCCCCATGTACTTCCGCGTTGGCTTGAAGATGTTCAAACCAACTAAGGTTCCTTGGCGAACCGCATTCGTTGCTAATGGGATATAAGCATCTTTCTTAGTTGGGTTATAGTGAACAGCAACCGAGTCACCAGCCCCGTAAATGTCTGGATCAGAAGTTTGCATGTAGTCATTGGTCTTGATCGAGCCATTAGCGTTCATATCGACCTTGCCCTTGAGTAAGCCGGTATTTGGCCGGAAGCCAACACAAAGAATCGCCATGTCGGCTGTGTAGCTGCCCTTGTCAGTCTTGACCGTAACTTCTTTACCATCATCACTGAAGCCTTGCACCATTTGATTCAAAGCCATCTTGATACCGTGATCAACAAAGTCTTGTTCAACCCGGTCAGTGAATTCTTTGTCTAAGTATTTATTTAAAATCCGTGGTAAACCATCAATTAGTGTGACTTCCTTACCTTGCTTCTGGTAAGCTTCAACTAATTCAGTACCGATATAACCGCCACCGATCACAATGACCCGCTTAGCTGGTTTGGCTGCTTCCCATAAATTCTGAGCGTGCGTCCAGTTCTTGCATAAGTAGACATTGGGACTATCGATGCCGTCAATTGGTGGAATAACAGGCCATGAACCAGTAGTGACAACTAACTTGTCATAGTGATCAGTCTTAGATTCACCAGTCTTTAAGTCAGTAACCGTAATTTCATGTTTGTCAGTATTCACATCCGTCACATCATGTTGCATATGAACAGTTGCGCCTAACTTAGCTAACTGTTCAGGACTGGAATAAAATAGGCCTTGAGGATCAGCAACTTGGCCGCCAAGGTAAAGTGCGATCCCACAGGATAGGAACGAGACATTGTCATTTCTTTCATAAATCGTCACTTCAGTATCTGGATTTGATGCTAAAATCTGATTAACGGCAGCAGTGCCGGCATGGGTACAACCAATTACAATAACTTTCATTTTTAAATCGCTCCTTAAATGTGTTTATATTCACAATCATGCTTGTGCAACATGTATTTGGTAACAATTACATTGTACTAAAGTAAAAAGAAAACGCAACCAAAAACACGTAAAAAGTGTAAATGCTTCACTAATCACACGATAAACAAATGCCTTGATTACAACGTTCTCAGTCATTCAGGCTGATTATTCATTCACTTAACTGTGGTAATTAAAATTATTATTATCTTTAACCATTATGGCTAATAACTAGAAAGCAAAAGCACTCACAATCTTGCGTGTGAGTGCTTTTGCTTCTCTTATACCAACCCGATCATTACTTAGGTGCATCTGTTAACGTCCACGTAATATCCCCCGTGTAAGAACCCGGAGTAGCTCCCGCATTGCTTTGATATAAAATGCCTGACTTATTCGTCCAGTCTGCCAAGACATCATAATCATCGTTATCACTAGTAGCCGTGTGACTGTCAATCACCGTACCCGCAGAATTCAGCGTGGTCGTCTGCTCACTGTCGCGGAAAATCACGTCGCCCGCCAAATTCTGACCACCGGTTGTTTTAAAATTAGTCGCACTAGCTTGTAGTTGCCAACTAGAGCCCTTACCACGACTATCCCGTACAACTAGTTGCCAATCGTCTTCCCGGTCTGTCGTTTGAGCCGAACCATCTAAAGTAATGGTTTTAAACGTGCTGCTTTTGGCAACCGTCTTAAAACCAAGTTCACCTGCAGTAACAATAATCTGCGCTTTATCAACTGGTGAGACGTTCTCGTAACGGTCAGATGCCCATAGTTCAATCTCATTGTCATCGCCGACGTGTAAATCCTCTGCTTTGACCTTGTAGTAGAAGTAACCTTGTTCGTCATCATCCGACATTTGAACCGTTGGCATTTCCTTGCCATTAAGCGTTGGGTGTAGTGTCACTTGACCGTTAGTTAATTGTTCCGAATCCTCGGCTGCAACAATCCCTCTGATGATCACGTCTTCCCCATTGGCGACAGTATACGGACTATTACGAATTTTAAGGTATAGCGGCTGATCGACTGTAATCATATAATCCGGTGCTTCCGTCGTTGTTTCAAACACCTTATTTTTAAATGTCGCCGTCGTTGCAGTTGTCTGTTCATTGACAACGACATTCTCGGCCGTCCCATTGAGCGTGATCGTCGCGGTCGGTTGACTAGCCGATACTGCTTTATCTAGAGTATAGTCAACTTTAGTATCACTACTCGTTGGCGCCGTCAAAGTCTGCTCACTACCATCCGCATACGTTACCTTGGCACTGTCAAACGTAATATGCTGTGGTAGATTGAGTTCAGCCATAATGTTATCCCAGTCAATTTGACCACCTTGGTAAGTCAATTGATAGTCGTACTGAACTTTATGCTGAGCTTTGAGCTGGCCGCCTGTCTTGATTTCACGATTCTTGGTCTTATCCGTAACCTTAACCGCCGCCTGTACGTCAACTAAATTCGGCGCGCTTTCAATCACGACCATGTTATTACCAGAATTACTACCAGTCGCCCCCATGAATCCCCAGCGAACCAGGCCATCACTACTGTTGAATTGGCTAGTATCTAACACTTCACTCTGAGTAAAGCCGCTACCAGTCGCCGACCCATCTGGATTGATGTCATTATAAGTGTACGTCATCGTTTTAGTCGCCGCATGCCAGTCCATCACCAGGTGGTGCCACTTGCTATCTCCTAATGACATATTCGTCACTAGGTTGGTATGTTTTTGCGTAAAGTAGTACCGGGTTGACCAAATTATCCCGGTAACGTCTAAACTCCTGACAGACTGATTTTCATACTGACTAGCCAGCCCAGGATACCCGGTCGCAATGTGTTGTTTCTTAATACCATCATCAAACGAATCACCCTTACCAGCATTACTATAGCTAGTTGAAGTATTGGTATAGGTATCAAACTCTAAGGCCCAACTATTTTGGATGGCCGTTTTCGCAAATTCTTCGCCGTCCTTCAATTTATTATCCGTATCAACACCCCAAACACCGAGTGTCTCACCAATAATGCTGGACGAACTGACTTGTGCGGATGCGGCAGTACCATTTGGATCATTTTGTAAGACAAAAGCCATCCCATCGCCGGCCTTACTAGTACTCGTGGATGTTCCCAAATACACCCACATTTTAAACGTAGCATCTTTATTTAAATCTAGGCGATTGGCGTCGTTCGACCAAAAGCCACCCACTTGCTTCTTGCCGTTAATAACCTGAACGGCCTGCGTATTTGGCGAGCTTGCATTGGTCACATTCCCAATATTCGCACTATTACTAATGCCACTACTGAATGCCGCTGGTAGCGTAAAGAGTTTATCCAACTGATTCAGGCCAGACGGTGCCGTTGCCAACGTCGCTTCGTCAGCAGCCTGAATTTGGGCGGTCCCGGCCCATAATCCCATTAATGCAGTTAATGCAACTAGTATTTGTTTCGGTCCCTTCCACATGTTGAAAACTCCTCTCGCTAGTTAGTCCTGACGACGGCGGTTTTTCAATAGTAGCCAGATAATTGCGCCTAATAGGACAACAATCAGTGCGCCCAACGCAACAAACCACCAGAAATAGTTCGATTGTTTTTCTGTAACAGCTGTATCATTTAAAGTCTGAGCTTCTTTATCAGTAATGGTAAAGTTCTTTGTAAATTGCCACTTACCCTTATCAGCCGTTGCCGTTAAATGTAAAGTGTACTTGCCCGCCTTCAATTGTTGCGTCCCGTCACCAACTGCAAAGTCAAAATTACTATTCGGCGCCATTGACATGTTTTCCTTAGTCGTCGTCAATAATTTTTTAGATGAACCAGCTTTAGTCACGTAGCTTTTGATCTTTAAGCCATGCATAATAACGGGCTGGTTGTTTTGCAGATTAGCCGTAACGTAATTACGATAGTTACGTTGCTTGGCTTTTACCGCGTGCAACTTCATCACAGGTTTGATCCCGCTTGGATCAGATTCACGTAACTGCAAGCCAATCACGTACGCATATTGATTATTGATGGCCATGCCACTACTAGATTGTTTCGCCTTGGTACTGAGTTCCTGGATGATATTGATTCCACCCAGCGCCACGCCCGCAAACTTTTTCTCGGGTACCGTCAATTTAATAGTGACTTTTTTGCTTGACTTAGCGGGAACGGTCACGACCTGTGACTTTGAAAGTGCTGTCTTGATGTTAAACTTCAAGGAGTCATCGGCCTTAGCCTTTGCTTGGCTGTAATCGATGATACCGTTATTATTTGTAACCGCCAGATTAGGTGATACCGTGTATCGATGTTCTTTACTATCACTATTTTTAATGGTTAAAGTGAGATTTTGCGTTTGCCCTGGTGTGACCTTCAAGTCAAAATAGGACACTTTTTGATTAATTTGGTTATCAGGCAAATCAGCCTGGACCGTGTAATTGAGGTCATCCGCTCTAGCAGTCATTGTCAAACCTGCCATAACGATGCTCACAACGGCAATTAACTGCCAAAATATTTTTTTCATAGGCTTTACCCTTCCTTTATTCAACGGTAAGTGACGAGCTATGTATGATTGAAGCTGCCATTCTTTACAAGTAGCAGCTTCACATCAAACCATTTAATTAACTAGGTGCGTTCGTTAATGACCAAGCCAGCGTACCCGTGTAGTCGCCAGCACGCAATTGGCGATCATGGACTTCAAGTTCCGTGGGTACCTGCCCGCGATTCAGAACGACCAGCCAAGTACCTAGACCAGTATTAGGCGGGGCAATCACGACATTATTCGCTAAACCAGCAACTAATTCACCAGTATTAACAACGTTAGGTGCAGTACTAACATTGCCAGCACCTGGCCGTAATTGGACTGCGCCTAATTTTAAAGACGTCGTTAAGGTCTGCTGACCACTTTGCAACCCGCTTGGCGTGACCTGTAACGTCCATCCAGCAGCCGTGGCGCGGCGATCAGTTATTTGAATCATCGCCCGCTCATTCTTGGCAGTCGTCTTAAACGGCCCACCCGCGGTCGTAATTGCATTGAATTTCAAATTACTGACGAAATCAATGGTTAACTTTCCCCGTGAGCCCGTACCAGCGACATTGTCTTCATCGACCGGGTCACCCGGGTATGGTTTACTGGGATCATCAGGGTCGACCGGAGAAACTGCATTGTCATCATCCGAGGGGGTCATTTCTACCTGCACCTGTGACTGTGTCGTTGCAGCTTGCGTTGCGATAAACCAGCCCCAGTTACTAATGATGAGACAACCTATCACAGTCATTAATAACCGACCTGTTACCAACAATCCCTTTTTCATCGGTCACACCTCAGTTCTCCTCTGGCGCATTAACTGGTTAGCTAGGGGCGTTGCCTAATGTCCATGTCAAGGTTGAAGTGTAAGCGCCAGCCGCGTTACCAGCAGGGATCAACAGGCTAACTTCATTGGTTGCATACTTACTCGTAAACTTACCGATCCCTTCATTAGCTTCTGCATCCATGATAATTTGATTTTGGTCAGTGATATCCACTTTATAAGCTTTTGCTTTAGAGATGTTATTAGCATCATCCGCAGTTGCATTAACTTGTGCAAAAGTTAACGCGGCGCCCCGTAATTCACGAGTATCATCTGCATTCATGAACTTCGAACCTTTAACTTGTACTAACCATCCGTCCGTATTCCCAGGGTTGGTCACTTTCAAGTCGCCAGTAACGTTCTTAGCATCATAGGTTTTACTGTCATTAGTGATTTTTTCGGTCCCAAAGCTAACACCAGGTGCTTGATCCAAGGTAATATCTTTATTAGTGTCATCCTGGATTAATTCAACTTCAGCTTTGGTCGTTGTCTCCGTATCTGCAGCTTGGCCAACAAGTGGTAATCCTGCCATTAGTGTCATGCCTGCAACGAGAGTTCCGAGATATTTTTTCATTTTGGTTGCTCCTTTATTGTTTGACGGTTGCGCCACCAGATTAGAATTAATAATATTAATAAACTAAGTCCACATACGCCGATACCGAACAGAATCCATTGCTGGGTCCCATTCATTTGCGGTAATACACCTTGTAGCGGGCTCACAATTTTATCGGCCGCCGCATTGCCACCTGAATTAGAAGTGATCGTTAAGTGGTAAGTGCCTGATTGCGTATCAGCTACTAGTGGTAACTTGACTAGCTGACTAATACCTAAGTCTTGAAAGCTGCCCATCCAATTAATATGACCACATCCTTTCCAGATATTGACTTAAGCTTAGTATCATTATTAACGCTTAGTACCAATAGTGAATCGTTGTGAGTAACCCTATCAGCAACGAAAATATATCATGGTTTTGGAATCGCTGTCAATTGATGACGCCCCTTAACTATTGATTAAAATTCCTATTTTAACGGACTTCTGAGCCATTTTTAATATTATAGTGATTACAAATATTTTAATATAAACTACTGTAATCAGTTTAACGGCAAGCTTTCCTACTGCTTTCATTTATCCGATTAGGTCCAACTAGTTGGCGTGTTCAACTAAACAAGCCGTCAACATTATATTATCGTTAGACTTTGATGAGGCCACACATAAGTTAAAAATTTTGATAATTATAAATATTGAAATCCTATATATATTTAGAATATCGTTGTAACAGCAAGCTATTACATAAATTATCTTCAATTTATAAAATTATGTAATCGATTTAATGTGGAAATCTTTTATCAATTTTAAAGTGCAACACAATCAACTAATTAAAATCGGCTTTAAAAACAGTAAAAGCCCCCTAATCAAATAATTTCAAACGTTAATATTCATTTACCAAACAATGAAGTGTGCTGTGGTATACTTAAAACACTTATTTTTAACCAGAAAGGCGGTTCGAATCATGCCCGCTAAAAAGACATTTCAAGACGATCAAGTTATCGAAAAAATCATGCACTTATTTTGGCAGCAAGGCTATTATCATACTTCCATGGACGAAATCGTAATAACTAGTGGCGTCAAGAAGCAAAGTTTATATAACGCTATCGGGGACAAGCACACACTTTACCTGCGTGCACTCCAGCGCTATCACCAACAAACTTTAATGCGTTGTACCCAAGCAATGCAACGCTTAGAGCAGGATGGTGCCGCCCCCTTAGCTATCCTGAGTATGCTCTTTAGCCACGATTTAACGACATCCGAACAACCAGCCGGTGACCTAATGGCTAACGCCGTCGCTGAATTTGGTACTACTGATACTGATGTTCAGCAAGCCGTCAGCTGGTTTTATGACGACTACCTGACCCTCATGGCTGCGGTCATCCTCAAAGGTCAAGCTAACGAGAAAATTATCAATAATCAGTCCAGTATGACATTAGCTCAGGCACTGCTAGAAGCCCGCATTGGCCTTCAAACGCGACTCCGTCAAGGCAGTCAGCCAGATATTCAAGCGCAGCAACAAGCCTGGATGGCTTTTCTAGCACGTCGTTGAACCTAAAGCAGTTAATCAGCGCATAAAATAAGCAAGCTTCTCCCGAACATTTTGGGAAAAGCTTGCTTTATTTTTTCATCTATATATAAGTCACAGTCATACTTTTGGGTCATAACTAGCGATTGACTTATAAATATTTTTGCACTAACCAGTGCTGTGCTGAGCTCGTCAATTGACTACCATAATGTTGTCGCAACCGTTGCACACCCGCGTAATGGTCAAATTCAAATTGACTTGTCAGCGTCTCACTAGCTAGCAACGCCTTAGCAAACTGTAAATCGTCAATCGTAATCTGTTGTCGGTAAGCCAAATCTTCATCGGCTATGATTCGTTGCCACTGATCCGTTAAGATGGCACTGGCCCGCTGATAACGACGGTCATGGGTCAACAAGGATTGCATATCATCTGGATTAAGTGGTGTCCCCATATTATTCATCCTCCAAGTTCAAATTAACTACATGACCGATTGCTGGCTCAATCGACAATCGATCTTCAGCCCGCGCTAACAACCAAATCACATTTGTAAAACGGTGTGACTCAACGTGCCGTTCACCACGGCCATCCGTTAAGATCAGCGCCAAGGTCGTCGCATTCGTCTTATGATGTGTTAGTAAATCATCAAAAATACTTTGATAAATGGTTCCACCACCGCCACGGCGAGTAAAGCGAATCTGCTGTGGCAAACTCACCTGATACGTTTGACCAGGCTGTACGATTGCATCAAACGGCTTAACGGTGATGGTTGTTGCAAGTAATCGGGTTAAAGTAGCCACCTGTGCCAGTAATCGTTGCAGCATCAGATCACTGATAGAACCTGAATTATCAACATAAACTTGCAAGTCCAAGCGCGTATCGCCAATTTGACCGGGTATTTCCATCCGCGCGGGTTGCCGTCGATTAAAGCGCGCGTGCGAGGCCTTAGTACCGCTCGGAATCTGACCCAGGCCCCGAACTAGTAATTGTCGCCAATCAAGCTGGGCCGGCTGCGTCATTACAGTGAGCTGAGCTCGAACATTGCCGGCCACTAACCCTCGGCCAGCTTCATTTGTTTGCTGCCAAGCATCTTTCGCCAACTGTTTTAAACGGGCAGTTGCCAAATTGGGATTCGTTAACTGTTCAGAGGCTGACCAGCCACTTGGATCATCGATCAACTGTTGCGACTTTTGGTCGCCAGACCCTTTTGCTGGCTGCCGCTGGTCCTTATTTCGCGAAGTGACGGTGGGCGTGCCATTCGGCTGAAGTTGCGACCGCGACTGCTGCTGTAATAATTTCAAATAACAGCCAGAATCTGCTCGTCGCGGTAGCTGGGCATCGACTAACGGCTGGACAGTCGTTAAACTGACCGCATCTTTAGGCAGACCGTCGACATACTGGTTAACGGCCAGGTCGGTCGCCAACGTCACTAACTCCGGCTGCTGCTTGACCTGATCACGATACCGAACGGGGTGTTGCCAGACAATGTGTAGTGCCACGTGTTTTAACCCCGCTTGTAAGTAAGAAAACTGTGAAAAAGCTCGAGCAATTACTGTTGGCGCATATTGTAAGACCAACTGATTATTCTGCCAAGCTAAGATAAACGGCGTCGTTAACGTCGTATTTAACTGTCTGGGAAGTCGGGTCAGCAACTCGCCATAAAATTGATCGGTGGCTAGTAACTCAATAATGGCCCGATCAATCATGGTCGCACCTGCCTGGATCGTGTCTGCTGTTGGCGTCACTAACATCGCTTGTTGCCATCGTGTGTACTCATTGGCATTGTTAATCATGATGACTCACTGCTTTCTTACTGATTTGACCAACTGGCGACCTGTTGTAAATACTGATACAAAGCGGTCACATACGGACTTTGCTTGGCAACATTTGCTGTATATAATTGCTTTAATAAGTCGCGTTCATGGCCGATTTGTTGAACCAATGCAAACTGACCATCTTGACTGAGTGTTTGTAGGAGTTGCATGAACCGACCAGCGTGCTGATCGTCCGTCAACGGATACGTGGTTGTTAGAGCCAAACAGCTTGCCAAAACCGTTCGCTTTTGAATTTCATTCATCGCCGTAAACTGCTTAAGAATCGGTGCCGGCACCACGGCCCCCACTGGTTGACTGTCATAAATCATCGCTGGTGTCAGATGAATGGCTTGTTGTTCCAAGAATTGCTCGAATACAAGCCCTAGCTCAGTACCCACATCTCCTTGAAAGATATCCAGTGCCACAGCCGTTTGTTGATGCACAGGAAGTTTTTCAATCTCATATAAATTAGCCGAAACACGCGCCCACGCACGTGGCGTCGCTGTTAAATCAGCCTGGACATCAGCCTGATTAAGCCGCGTTACATCTTCACTAATAAACTGCTGGACGAGTGGATGAATGTTTGGTCGGTTCATGCGCTCATCCACTTGTTTGGCCCAAGCAAGCCAGTCTGCCGCATCTGCTCGCATAACTAGACGCACGGTACGATCTTTGATGGCCGCATCGCCGGCAGTAACGCCATACGTACTACTTTCGAATCCAGTCATACTAGCATCTGGATTTTCAGCAATGATCAATTGCACCTGTTCTGGCAATTTCAATGTGTTAATCGTCCGTTGCAAGACCAGATTCATCAATTCACTTTGAACAGCCTGCGTCCCACGATTAAATTCGTCTAAAAACCATAAAATTGGCTGCTGAGGATGCTGCTCAGCATACTGAATAATTTCAATCAACGTGTGTGCATAGCCGAATTGCACGTCAGCCAACTGGCCATAGCGCTTCGTTTGAATAAATGAGTCGCTCGTTAGTGGTGGGACTGGGATCGCTAAATCCCCCTTTTCGGACAGGCTCACAACGGTCGTGTATAATTGCGCCCCCATCCGCTTAGCAACCTCGGCTACCAAGGCCGACTTTCCAATCCCGGCTTCACCGACAATGTTCGGTACGTTCCCCGCTTTTAAAACGACCGGAACTGCTGTTAATAGAGCTTGATATGATAACGCCATTAATTAAACCTTCCTTTACTGTTCCACGTGAAACAAATTTAATTCGTTTTCAAAAACATCAGCTTACTTGTCCTAACCATTATAAAACAGAAGCCACCATTATCGACAATTAGCGTTCACAGTCACGTTAGGTCACACACCAATCATACTGACTACTATCAATAGTGACTATGCAAAAATAAAATTTTTATTTATTATAGTTTTAACAATCCACAACTGCCATAAAACGTTTTTATACCAACGTTTTACCAGCGTTTTATCCATTAATATAATTATAAAAATCTTATCGGAAATATTCACAAATCAAACAAATTCCGTCGTTTTCACGAGCAGGTATTGTAAAATAGGTTAAGTTAGCAATTATTCAAAAAGGGAGTGTGCAACTATGCGCAAGTATCTCGCCGAATTTCTCGGCACATTTATGTTAGTTTTCTTAGGGACTGCAACCGTTGTGATTGCTAAGGGTGACGTCCTCGCTATTGGGTTAGCCTTCGGGTTAGCGATTACCGTTTCGGCCTATGCCTTTGGTGGTATTTCTGGTGGTCACTTTAACCCCGCCGTTACGACTGCGATGTTAATCAACCGTCGAATCGATGCCGCCGATGCCATTGGCTATATCATCGCCCAAATCATTGGGGCCATCGTTGCTTCCGCAGCAGTTAAGTCGTTTGTCAGTGCATTAGGCTTATCCGCAACATCGCTTGGTCAAACCGATTTTCCAAAAATCGGCAGTGGTATGGCCTTCTTTGTAGAAGCACTAGTCACATTCTTATTCTTAATGGTTATTCTGAACGTTACTAGTAATGACCATGGTAACGCAGACTTTGCTGGTTTGACCATTGGGGTGACCTTAGCATTCTTGATTATTGTCGCTCTCAACTTAACGGGCGGTTCTTTGAACCCTGCCCGTTCAATCGGCCCCGCTATTTTTGCTGGTGGTAGCGCCTTATCACATCTATGGGTCTACATCTTAGCACCAGAAGTCGGCGCCATCTTGGCCGCATTCTGTGCTCGGGTTATGGGATCAGAAGACTAGTTAGCAATTGACAGTCGTACCATTAACCACGATCAATTTGATACTGAAACATGATTAATAAAACAGCGGTACCGTGATGATTTTATGGCTTGGAATCATCACGGTACCGCTGTTTTTCGTATGCTTATATTTTAGGCAGTCTCAATTAGACGAATCTACGTTGCCAACTTCTCATGACGCATGGCCTATAGCCTAACCCTACGCCAAGTTTTACTTGCGTCGCCAATGCGTGTACCAGGAATGGAGCGTTCCAATCAATAGGCCAATAATGACGACAACTGCTGAAACATAGCCAAAAATACCAATGTTTGTAATCCAACTATTATCAGGATGGCTTTGAACTAGTAGTGATGATCCAACAATCAGCGCTGCCAGAATAACGGACAGTACAATCTTATTGACCATCGAATCAATCCGATCAATAAACATCTTGCGGTGTGCAAAGACCAAGTTGACCCGCGTCTGACCATTCTCAAACGTATCTAGAGCTGATAATAAGCGTGACGGAATCTTCGGGGCATCACGCAGGCTTTGAAGGCTAGCCAACATGCCATCTTCCAGTTCATTGCGCCAATTAAAATTCTCGCGGATGTACTTGCGCGCAAACGGCCGCGCCACGTCCATCATTGATAAGGTTGGGTCGAGCGTCTCCACAATACCTTCGATCGTTCCAAACGCCTTACCTAACATGGTAACCGCTGGATTCATTTGAATATTATTACTGCGACAAACCTTGACCATTTCAAACAACAAGCCTTGAAAATCAATGTCGCCCAGTCCCGAATTATAATACTGACTTAAAAATGGTGCTAACTCACTAAAGAACGCTTCTTCATCAACCACGCCAGTTCGGTTTGAAATCGCTAAGATTGCTTTGCCGACTTGATGGGTATCTTCGGTTGTCACTGCCACGACAACATTAGCAATTCCTGCCATCAAAGCTGGACTGATCTCACCCATCATGCCAAAATCCAGATAAACTAACCGGTATGGTGGTAACTGCCGTTTGCCAATTTTCCCGCCATGCTTGGGAACCGTATCGTGATACCCAATATCATCTGGTTGCAATTCCCGCAATAAGATATTCCCTGGATGAGGATCAGCGTGAAAAAAGCCATCTTCAAAAACCTGCTTCAAGAAATTTTGCACCAAGACATGGGCCAAATAGCGGCGTTCGTCATCATACTGGTGATTTCCGTCTTCATCGGCCGCAAGCATTTGCGCCATAAAATGCTGAATCGTCGTTCCCGGCATATACTGGTTAACAAGCACTTTTTGCGTACTATACTTCGCATAAACCCGGGGTACCCGAATAATATCGTCCGCATTATTCAATCGGTAAAACCGTAATCCATTTTTTACCTCAATACTGGTATCCAATTCATTGAATAGTGACCGTTTGATTTCACCAACCATTTCGCGCAAATCAACAACTGAAGATTCCGGAATATATCGCAATAGGGGTAACGCCCGCTCAAATAATGAAATATCTAGGGCCACCTCGGCGTCAATACCCGGATGCTGCACCTTCACCACGACCTTCTGCCCATTGAGCAGCGTCGCATGGTGCGTCTGGCCCATTGATGCTGATGCAAACGGTCGCTCGTCAAACTGGGCAAACATTTCATTGATTGGCTTCCCTGTCTGCTGCTCGATCGTTTGCTTGACCACACTAAAATCATCGGCCCGGACATTATTTTGCAATTTCTTGAATTCGTTAGCAAATTCTGGCTTAACGATATCTGTACGTGAAGAAAGAATCTGGCCAATTTTAATAAACGTCGGTCCAAGTTCTTCAAACGCCGCGCGCACTTGATCAGGATTTTTCTGACGTGCAAGGTTGCTCAAAACGTTATAGCGCCGCAAGACACTGACAATCGTCCGAAAACGGGTATGGCGGTTCTGATTCACTTGCCATTGGGGCCTTTCCTCATTGTTGTTGGTCATCAGCGGACCCTCCTCACAAATTTCCTTATTACAGCTATTATCCATCTTTATTTAAGAATCCGCACTAGCTAACTAACTTTTTTTGAAAAAAGATTGACAAATACTAATCGCGGTTGTAAATTAGAACCACATTAAAAATCGATTAACAAACACGCCGATGAACAAAGTAAACCTTCTGGAAATGCCTAGAGAGTGTCAGTTTGGTGCAATGACATCATGACCAGATCGTTGAAAATCAGTTCTGAGTGGCAGTGACGAGCTTGATGTTAGTTGCTGTTGGTTGCTCCCATTATTGAGCCGAAGTATCGCAAGTGGCCGGCCACTTGCCGTACTTTTTAAGGTGATTCGTCGTAAGGCAGTCACAAAGCTAAGGTGGTAACACGTGTTCAAACGTCCTGGTTTCTGAGTCTAACTCAGATATCAGGACGTTTTTTGGTTAATCGCAACTTTTATTTAATGATTATTGTCTCAATCAAATAAGGGAGTGCTGTTGATATGTTAAATCGAGTTCAAAAGCGAAACTTAACCAAACGTGATTACGTCACCTTAAGTTCAATGATTTTCGCCTTATTCTTCGGGGCTGGCAACCTCATTTTTCCACTTCACTTGGGTCAGCTAGCGGGCGGTCACTGGGGGATTGCTGCGGCCGGCTTTCTCATCACGGCGGTTTTATTGCCCTTACTATCGGTTTTAGCCGTCTGTGTCACTAAATCTAAGGGCGTTTATGACATTGGTAAACCACTAGGCGCAACCTTTGCCGTTGTCTTCATGGTTCTCATACACTTTACAATTGGCCCCTTCTTTGGAACACCACGGACGGCCACCGTATCATTCACCGTTGGTCTGGCACCGTTTTTCCCAGCAAAGTATCAATCACTCGCATTACTGCTGTTTTCCGCCGCATTTTTCGGACTCGCCTACTACTTGTCCGTTGAACAGAGCAAAATTATGGCTCGGGTCGGCAAATTATTAAATCCATTATTTTTGCTATTATTAGTCGCCATCTTCGCCGTAGCTTTCAGCAGTCCGCTAGCTCATGCCGGTAGCACCAGTGCAACTGCTGCCTATCAGACCGCAGGCTTTACCAATGGTTTCTTGCAAGGCTACAACACGATGGACGCCTTAGCTGGGTTGGCGTTAGGTGTCACTATCGTCACTGCCGTTAATTTCATGGGCCAAACCGACCCGAACAAAGCCGCGTGGGTGACCGCCCGAGCTGGCTTCTTCTCAATGGCCTTTGAAGGCTTGATTTACGTGCTCTTAATCTTGTTAGGCGCGCAATCGTTAGGTCAATTCAAATTATCCGATAACGGCGGGGTCGCCTTTGACCAAATCGTTAACCACTACATGGGTAATGTCGGACAAGCCATTTTAGCCGTGTTGATCATTACCACTTGTTTGACCACCGCTATCGGGCTCGTCGCCGCCTTCGCTCAGGACTTCCATAAGCACTTCGATTTCTTGAGTTACAAAGCCTGGTTAAGAATCACGTGCCTCGCCTCATTTTTAACTGCTAATGTGGGCTTAAATCAGATCATTGCCTGGTCCACCCCCGTCCTGATGTTCCTTTACCCGTTAGCCATGGCACTAATCTTCTTATCGATCCTTTCGCCACTCTTCCACAAGTCAAGTGTCGTCTATGTTTGGGTCGTCGTCTTCACCGTCGTCCCCGCCGTCTTTGATATGGTTGCCGCTTTCCCCGCCGTCGTTAGCCAAAGTACTTTCGGCCAAGCAATGGCGCATGTCCAAAGCTTCTTACCACTTGCCAGCAGCGGAATGGATTGGTTAGTCCCTGCGCTAGTTGGTGCCGTCTTTGGCACGGCCCACTACTTGTTGTTACAGCGGGCAAAGGCCAGCACTGGCATGGAAGTACCGATGAAACGCTAACCGGTACCGTACTTGTTAAACAATTTAACGAATGCCAAATAAGCACTGCCCACTATTTTGTGAGCAGTGCTTATTTGATACCTCAAGTCTAACACGAACAATTATCGCAATGAGTCGGCGTTGTCATGACCGACAACTCCAATCTATTTGAATGTTACTTTCATTGCTGATTGACCATGCTGTACTTCTGTTGACCAATCTTCAGTGTGTGCTGTAACGCGACCAGGTTGCGTAAAGAAAGTAACAACCACATCGTCATAACCACTCTGTTTGATCAGATCACGATCAAAGGTCATCAGTAAATCACCAGCGTGTACGACTTGCCCATCTTGATAATAAGTCGTAAAGCCAGCACCACGGAGGTTAACCGTCCCGATTCCCACGTGAATAATTGTTTCAAGACCGTCAGCTGACACGATTCCTAACGTATGTTTAGTTGAGAACGTAAACCGAATCGTCCCATCGAATGGCGCATAGAGGCGACCATCACTTGGCCTGATGGCGAAACCAACTCCCGGTAAGCCTTGTGGCTGTGCGGCACTTTTGACATCCGCTAATGCGAGCGGTTGACCGCTTACTGGTGCTAAGATTTCAGTGGTCAGAATGTCAGATGCAGGCGTTACCGCAACATCCGCTGCTTCCCCTGTTGCCAATTTAGCCTGTAACTCTTCAACAATTTCGGCATGTTTCTTTTCGGTAATGGTTACTTTGAATGTAAAGACTAACAATGACAAGATTGCACATGCTAACGGCAAGTAAAACGCTAAGAGTTCAAACGTATGAATATTACTTGCAGTCATATCGGCGGCCGTTGCACTACCAGTCATACCAGCAACTAAAGCAATGGCACCGACGATACCGTTGGAAAAGGCACCAGTAATTTTGTCGAGCATCGGCCGAACGGCAAGCACCACCGCTTCATTACGATTGCCATTCTTCAATTGACCGTATTCAATGGCATCGGTCATTGATAGGACCGTGACTAATTGGGCAAAGTTAATATTGAAAAGGACTAATCCGATGATCAATAAGGTCAAATTCGTCTGCGCAACAATAAAGATAATATAGGCTAAAATCATTGAGCATTGACCGA
Organism: Lactiplantibacillus sp. C232; assembly: GCF_023806725.1. Taxonomy (NCBI): domain Bacteria; kingdom Bacillati; phylum Bacillota; class Bacilli; order Lactobacillales; family Lactobacillaceae; genus Lactiplantibacillus; species Lactiplantibacillus sp. C232. Next base: position 149,425 of record NZ_JAMSKZ010000003.1, on the reverse strand, counting down.
GTGCAAAGAGCACTTTCCGTGGAATAAACCGGTTCAAGATTGGATATAGTGGTGACGTCACAAAACCGATCACAGTTGCGACCGCCCCAGCAATCCAAAATTCACCAGGTTTACCAATCACGAATTTAAAAAGATAGAATAGAACCCCGTTGGTTGTCACGTATGCTAATGAATAGAATAAGTAACCCAGACTGACCCACATAATTTGGTCATTCTTGATAATGCCCATAAAGACACCTTTGATCGTCGTCTTTTGTTTGGCTGCTTCCCGAATCGCATTGTGCTTCTCACTGGTTCCAAAGGCGACAAATAGTGCGGAAATGACTGCCACAATACCGACAATAACGGCAAACGCTAGCCAGCCTTGTGGACCTTGGGTATGCTTACCAGTTGCGATAAAGGTAAAGTACGTGGTAATTGGTACAACGACCATTGTCAGGCCGTTCCAACCGATCGTCCCAGTAAAACTGCCAAGAGCCGTGAAAATTCCCCGGGCATGACTATCTTCACTAATCGCTGGAACCATGCCCCAATACGAGACATCTGTTAACGAATAGAAGACATCCAAGATAATAAATAAAATCACAAAAACAATTGCAAATAAAATCCAGTTTACCTTTGCTAATCCAAAGATTCCTGAGAAAATAACGACTAATAAGACCGAACTGATAATACTCCCAATGACTTGCCAAGGCTTAAACTTACCCCAACGTGTTTCCGTATTATCAACAATATTGCCTAAGATTGGATCGACAACGACTTCCGCTAAACGAATCACCACCACCAGTCCTGTGATTAAACCAATCAACCGATTGGCGATAGCTGGTGCAACGCCGCTAAACATCCCACTAGTGACAAAGACAATAAAATAGGTACTCAACGCACCATAGAATGCCGAGTGTCCTAAGTTACCTAATCCAAAGGCAACACCTTCATTAATTTGATGCCATGATAACTTTTTCTTGGTTACTGGTTGTTGTTCAACATTTTGTGCCATTAATTTCACCCCACTTAATTATTTATTCATCATATAGACTTGAACACCATAGCTGGCCAAGTCTTGCTTGCCACTGACCACTTGATTCTCAAAAATCTGCCGTAACGGCACTTCAAGTGTCACCGTCGTTGGTCGATGACTAAAATTGATCACGAAGTAATAGCGCGTCGTCGCATTCTCTCTAACTTGAATACTTACCTTGGCATTCGCTTTGATCACTGGCAAGGCCGGTTTAAGTGCCAAACTTGTGGCAAGCCGTTCATAGAAAGCATCCAAGAAGTCAGTATCGGTCCGCGCAGCCAAATAATACGCCGCTCCCTGGCCCAATTGATTGACCGTTACAGCCGGTGTTCCAGCATAAAAGTCTTTTTGATACGTGCCGAGGACTTGTGCCGTTGTCGTCTCAACTACATCACAATAATCATTCACTTGATACGCTTGGTGATAAGCAGTCAGTGCATTATGTTGTTGCGGATATAATGTGTCAGTTTCCTGAACTTTAATTCCGTAAGTTGCTTCTAAGTCAGCTAACCCATCACCTTGATAGGCTAAGAAGTCATGATCAACGACGCCCGTAATATAGGTGCCGATCAGATGGCCGCCCTGTTGCACATATGCTTTAAGCTTAGTCGCAAACTGGGCGCTCATCATGAAGTGCATCGGATCAATCACCAAATCATAGGCCGTCAAATCATCAGTAGTCGCAATAATTTCAACTGGAATATCATGTTTCCAGAAATACTGGTAATGTTCTTGAATCGTGCGCCAATACTTTTTAGTTTCGTTAGCGTAGTTGCGGGCATCATCTAAGCCCCACATGTTGTCATAATCAAAGACAATAGCGACTTTAGCTGCAGTTCTGGTCGTTCCATGCGCGGCCTGTAAGCTTTGTAAGTCCTGACCAACTTTTTGAACGTCCTTAAATGCCCGCGTATTTGAGCCACAATGGTTGGCAATGACGGCGCCATGAAACATTTCAGAAGCTCCTAATGATTGATGTAGTTGGAAATACAAAACTGAGTCGGCACCATGGGCAACCTGTTGCAAGCTCCCCATTTCGTGCATGCCTGGTCGTTTGGCACGATTATATGGGTGCCAATTAACCTGTGACGGTGTACTTTCCATAATCAAGTAGTTATCATGCTTGAGGCTCCGCATCACGTCATTCATCAAAGCAGTTTTCATGGCCAAGTGGGCCGTACTTTCGTAACCATTACTCCAATTAGGATATGAATCCCAACTCACAATATCGACATGCTTCGCAAACTTCTGATAATCTAAATCATAAAAGACGTGTGATTCTGATGGGTTGCCACCCATAAAATTGGCTGTCACAGGGATATTAGGTGTCAGCGCTCGTAACGGTTTAATTTCATTATCAAAAAAGTCAATCGTCCGGTCTGTTACAAAACGATGCCAATCCAGGTTAAGTCCCATTACATTCGTATCACCCAGCGGAGACGGTGCCTGAACCTGATCCCAACTTGTATAATCGTGACTCCAAAAAGCACCACAGTAAGCATGGTTCAAATTGGCTAACGTTTGATACTTTTTTTGAACCCAATGACGAAAGGCTTGCTGGCACAAATCACAGTAACAAGCACCGCCATATTCATTAGAGATATGCCATAGCAGCAAGCTTGGTCGTTGACCGTAACGTTCCGCCAACTTCTGGTTAATCATTTGAACCTTTTCTCGGTAAACTGGCGATGTGTAACAGTGATTATGTCGCTCGCCGAATTGATTTCGCTGTCCGTGTTCATTGACACGTAACACTTCTGGATATTTCTCAGCTAACCAGCGTGGACGAGCCCCGCTTGGCGTCGACAAAATGATCTTAGTCCCTTGGGCTTCGGCACGATCGAAAATTTGATCTAACCAGCTAAAATCATACTGCCCCTCAGCAGGCTCTAACTTGTCCCAAGCAAAGATTCCCAATGTCACCGTATTTAACTTAGCAGCCTTAAACGCTTTAAAATCCTGCTTAATCACCTCGGGTTGGTCAAGCCACTGGTCTGGATTATAATCACCACCATGCAAAAATTCTGTTGTCTTTAATGGATTGGACATTCAAACGCACCCTCACTTCTATCAACTTAATTACGCTTTAACAGCTCTTATGATAAGCGCTTTCATTTACGAATGTAACCCGTTTTACTAAAATAATTACTAAATATCAGTAAACACTATTTACGTTTTGTTTATATTCATTACTGCTTTTATTAGCGCTAATGAAAGCGTATTATTATAAGTGAAGCTTTTTAACTCTGGTAATCATCTGTTTAGCAACTTGTTTGTCGAAAGGAGTCTTCCACTGTGCCGACTATTCGTGAAATTGCCGCTAAAGCGGGCTATTCACCGGCAACCGTCTCACGGCTGTTGAATAATGATCCGTCATTTTCAATCTCGGATCACGCTCGCAAAAAAATACTACAAACTGCTCAAAACTTGAATTACGAACAACCAAACACCACTCACGGCCTTGCCTATCAGATAGCTACAATCTTCGCTGTCCAACCAAAACAAGAACTTGAAGATATTTATTTCAGTAATTTGCGTCAGAGTCTCGTTGAACACGGAAAACAGGCTAATTTAAAGCTCACCTTTTATCCGGATATCGACCACATTCCCCACGACATCGACGGTGTGATGGCAGTTGGCGAATTCGATTCTGATGCGCTCCATAAATTGCGCCAGCTAACACCCCACAGAATCTTCGTTGATTCCAATCCAGACCCGCATCACTTCAATTCTGTACAGCCTAACCTCCAAGCAATTACCGAACAAGCCATCGATCAATTGATAGCCGCAGGTGATACGCCCATTGGTCTCATTAACGGCGGCTACTGGAATAAAGATCAACAAGTCACCCATCAACAAGATCCGCGCCAAAAATACTTTGAAAGTCGGCTACGCGAGTTACAACTATTTGATTCGCGGTTTCTATTCATTGGTGGTGAATTCTCCGTTGCAAGTGGCTATCGCTTGGGACAACAAGTCGTGCAATCGTTGAGTAAACAAGCATTGCCCAAAGGGTTCTTAGTCGGTTCAGATCCGTTGGCCGTGGGTGTCTTACAGGCTTTCAATGAAAACAAAATCACAGTCCCCACTGATACCGCAATTATTAGTATTAACGATATCGACATTGCGCGCTACGTTTCACCACCATTGACGACTTTCCACATTGACACAGACGACTTAGCCGCACAGGCTATCACAACATTGAAAGATACGATTATTTTTGACCGTTCACAGAAGCGCATGGTATTAGTTGATGCTAAATTAATTTATCGGAAAAGTTTTGTGAAGCCGACGAATAAATCATAGTTTGACACAAATCAAAGACACTTTTGGTATGCACTTGCTTCAACAAGCGCATACCAAAAGTGTCTTCTAAATTAACCCATTAAAATAATGACGGCTACACTGGGACCACCGCAGTTCTATTAGGTTCCAAAGATTGTCTTTGCCCATCCACAATCAATGTCCCACCAGCTCGGCTAGCAGTGACTGATAGTTGGTGTTGATCTTTTACGACAGTCACGGTACCGCCTTTAATGGGTAACACGGTGTGTAAATGATGAAATTCTGATAACTCAGGCTTGATCTCAAAAGTCTGGTATCCTGGAGCCGTGGGCCGTAATCCTACAAAATGACGACCTAATAAATATATCGGACTGGCTCCCCAGGCATGGCACAGGCTCTTACCATAGGGATCACCATACATGGCATACATATCCTTGCCATGCTGCGACGGATCGAATTCTTCCCAGAAGGTCACGGCCCCGCGATCTAACATGCCGCCCCAATAGTCTAATAAAACTTGGTAAACACGGTGTTGTTCCCCCAGCTTACATAAAGCATCTTGTTCAAAAAACTTAAAATACGGCGTGGTAATTTGAGTAATCGCATTATTCAACAAAACATTCTTTAAAATTAATTGTTGTTTGTTCTCATCAACAACGTCAAACAAAATGGCAAAAATATTAGCATGACGAGTAACGTGCCGCTTACCCGATTCATAACTATCAATAAATGCTCCTTGTTCACCATCCCAAAAGTATTTCATTAAGTTCTTAAACAACTGGTCATACTTCGCTTGGTAGCCCGCCACATCTTTGCCTAAGACCTCACCACAAGTCATAATTGTCTTGTAATCTTCAAGTAATAAGATTTGTTCAGCCGCCACGGTACCCTGTTTATCCATTTCTGACCAATCGACAAAGATCCAGTCATTTTTCCGACCATAAATAAAACCATGCTCATTTGTCTGTTGAATAAAGTATTGCACCATACTCTCTAACTTAGGGTAAATAATTTTGAGAAATTCACGGTCACCCGTCATCTGGTAATGATTTAGAACACCAATCACCCACAACATGGAATAGTCGACAATTGTATTCATATGTTGCTTAATATCATCTTGCCCACGCAACGCTAATAACGTCCGTTTATCAATATCTTCGTTGAAGAAAGAATATTGATTGATAAAATTAGCTTGGTACGCGTCACCAGCCCAAATCCACCGATCACGTTTGATCCCATCGATAAAGAACAAGTCACTGCAAAGGTTTAACGTTTCCGTCGCTACATTCCAAATTTGATTGATCAACTTATTATCAGAGGTAAAACTGGAGGGATTATTTTTAGGAATATATTCGTGCATAGCAGTTAATTCAATGTCACCTAACTGACAATGAGGCACAAAGACATATCGAAACGCACGTTTACGAACCTTTGTTGTAGCTGTAACGTCCGACTGCTTGTAATAACACATCTCAACATCCCGTGCTTCAGTTTCGGACTCCCCGTAACATAACGTAACTGGCCCATTCGTTTTGACTGTGACAGTTCCATTCACAGCGCGACCAAAATCATATAAAACGCCACCGTCAACTGCTTGTTGTGCTTTGGCCACTACTTTTTCTGTCCGATATTCAATCACATTAGGATCCTGGTTACGGTCAGTGTAGAGAATATCGTGACCAGCGGGTAATGTGGTGACAAAATTGCTAGCTAGCCAACCACTATCAGATTTGATAATCTCACCAACAATATAAATCGTCGGCAATCCCTGAACGTTACCAACAAACACTTGAATATCAGTCGCACCCGCATCACAATTAATCGCATGATTTAAGCGATACTTAGTGCCATTAACATCAACATAGCCCGTTCCTTTGGCGAGTACTGTAAATTGTGTGGATTCTTTTAAATCATAGTGCCGTTTAAAATTAACATTACGGTTGCAATCATCAATATACCAATAGGCAGGCCAACCCATCCCACGTTCTTCACGTTTAAAATTTTGTAACATCCCTTGGTGGATTTCAAAATCACCAGGATACCATAACCAAACAGCCTCTTTTGACATGAGCATTATCCTCCTTGATTTTAAATAAATAAGCCCGGCAATGCCCGGCTTACATTTTTAATTCTTAAGTAATATTAATCAGTTTATTCAGAAACCGTTTTCATCGTTGGGTCTTTTAAACCGGTCTTCTTAATAATAGCGACAATGATCACTGCACAGGCACCGAATAGCACCGTACATCCAACCATAATCCATAATAATAGTTGCGGCGAATATCCCATTAATGTTGGCGTTACTAGCGAGAAAGCAGCGGTCAGCACCCGAACTAAGCCATAAGAAAAGCCCGTCATCGTTGCCCGTGCATCCACTGGATAGAAAGTCTGACTCCAAATTTTATAAAGGGCCTCACCACATAATACTGTACTACCAGAGTAGAAAATATAAACAACGGTGAAAATCTGCCAGTCATCGCTAAAGATCCCTGCAGTCACAAAGGAAAGCAATGCTACGGCAATACCTAAATACATCACTCGGTAGCGATACCTAGTGTCTGAAACCTTTAAATAGATCAGGTTAACTAACAGACACACAATATTGGCAATTAATGCCACGATTGTCGAATAGGCTTGCGTACGGCCATCAACAGTCACTAAGAAATAGTTAACAAATGACCCCCACGTATTGGCCGGCAAATTCCAAAATAGATAAAAAACAGTTAGTAGAATCATTGGTACTAACAAACCACCTGTTCGCAATAGCTGACCTAATCGATACTTCTTAACCGATTGACCGTTAGATGCACAGTCCACATGTTCATGGTCAACTAAGTCTGTTTCAATCTGTTTAAAACGCTTTGAAAAGACCCGCACGCACCAATTAATAATTGCCACTAATCCAATCCAACCAAATAAGGCTGCCGGGCTTCCCATACCACTGTTAGCAGTTATAAAACCAATAAACTGTGACAACAAAATGCCCATCGTCCAAAAAATCTGAGTTGAAGAAATTGCCCGACCATAAACTTTACTAGACATCCGTTCCGAAATAACCGCCAATGACGTTGGTAAATCAGCACCAGAGGCCAAACCAGCAATCACAACACCAATAATCAATATCGTCGTATTTTGTGCAATCGCAATAATAAACGAGCCAATCGCGACAAAAAAGATATCAGCATTAAACACCGCGACCCGGCCAAATTTATCCGACAGCCAGCCGCCCACAAATGAACCAATTGCAACCGCGACCGTCAGCATAGTACTTAGTAGTCCGACCATCCAGCTATTCAGTGCTAAATATTTTGTCCAGATAGGTAGCGCTACTCCCAGACTAACGAGCAACGCTGCATCCATATAGGAAGCTAGACCAGCAACAATTATTAAGAGTACGTTTGCTTTACTCAGCTTTACTTTTTCGTCAACCATCGCAGACACTCCTCCTAAACGAGGTACTTATTAATCAAGTACACCGGTGTACAGCTCCAAGCATGACAATAACTATTTAAAATGGGACTCCCATACGGCGAATAATCAGGTTGATTAGGATCAAATGCTTCCCAATAAGTATCCGCACCTAGCGTAATCATTTTGCCCCAGTAATCTTTCATTAATTGGACGGCCTCTTGCTTTAATCCTGCTTCAAATAATGCTTCCGTAATATGGTGATACATATACGGCGTTGCAATACCAGTAATTGGAAACAGTTTCGTGACGGTCGTTTGCATAAGCGCCGTGGTTTGCTCAGGATCCAAAACATGTGCTAGTGTCATCCACACTTGGCTTGCCACATTAACTTCACGCTGATCCCCTGAGACAAATAACCCCGATTGCGAATCAAACAATTGAGTTTTAGCGTACTGGTTTAATTTACGCAGTATCGCTGTATAGGTCTCTAAGCTTGTATCATTAACCAGTTCCGCAAGCGTAATAAATTGTTTTAGCGTATAAATAATAATGGCCTGCCCAGCCGTTTCTTTGTCAAAATCATTTGACCAGTCGATGAAAACCGGATTTTCTTCAGTCAATTTCAATTTACCTTCAGAAGTAACTTGTGCCAACGCCAAATCCATTTGCTTTTTAGCAACACGATATAAATCATTCAAAACTGTTTTATCAGAACTAAACGCCTCATAATCAGCCAAAATTGAAATAAAGAATAGACTGTAATCAAACAAGAAGGTGTCATCTGGAACTGCCGTTGGTTTAGTAAAAACATTGGCAGGAATCCGGCCAGCCGTTGTAGGCATCGCACCGAACAAATACAGACACCGCTTGACCAGATCTGTATCTTTGAACGTTGCATAATTGGCCAATGCTTGTAGCCGAAGATCACCAATCCATAATCGCCGATCGCGCTTTGGTCCATCTTCAAAGACATCCTGCATACAATCAGCTAATGTTTTCAAGCCAACCTCATAAATCCGTTGTAATTGTGCATCGGCTAATTTCGGTTGATGCACTGTCGCAGTGTCTACCGCACTTGTCGCCGTGACCACTGGATTGCTAAAAACAGCTCGCCATTTTGGTGACGTATCAACAACTGTGATCTCAGCATAACGAAAACTATAGCGTCGTGGTAACGTCAGCGTGGTTGGCAGCACATCTAAGTGAACAGTTTCTTCTTGAATCCAAGATTTGCTCAACCAACCGTCGTAATCTTCACTCTTGCGTGCTAATTCTGCAGGCATTTCAGCAAACTTAATCTTAAAACATAGTGGTGCATCCATTGGTGAACCAACAGCGTTAATATTAATACTAAATTGACCAACCTGATGATCGCCAAAATCTATGATAATTTGGTCGTCACGTTTCAACTCATAACTTGATAATCGTTCAATAGGTGCAATTTGTTTAACACCCCATCCTTCAAGGTATTGCGTATCACGCTCGAGCGCCACAATCGATGCCGCCTTAACTTGGGTTTCTTTCAGTATTGGCCGATAGCTTGCCGACTTGTCTAATAATGCTTGATTATGCCGAAATTGAACATCATTATTGATTTGAAAAGTAAACGCCATCTCTTCCACTCGCTTTCTAAATACTTTGTTTAAAAGTTATTAATACCATGTTTCTTTTCCAATCGCATCATTGTCAGCCCTGCTACAAAGCTAATAAAGACAATGGCAGCGAACCCAAACATCGTGTTACGAATTGCTGATGGCACAACTAACGCAGGTGTAATTAAGGCAAATAGGCCACAACATACCCGTGAAAAGCCATTAATAAATCCTTGAACTGATGCCCGAACTTCAACTGGAAATGCTTCCTGTGTCCAAACTTTATACATCGCTTCACCAGCAATATTATTCCCAATGTTGTAACAGCCAATCGTGATGACAATTGGCCATAACGAATGACTACTCATTGCTAGTCCGAGCATTGCCAAAAATTGAACGGTAATCCCAACTAAGAAGAACTTATTACGATACTTACCCCCAGCGACTGATGCAAAAGCCATGGTTGCCAACAACGAGATAAAGTTTAGGACTATCCCAGCACCAGTTGCGAAACTTTGACTCGCATGTGCTTGAACCAGCGTAAACGTTTGAAACTGTCCGAACGTATTGGCCAGTAGATTCCAGCAAACATAGAAGATTAAAATACTGAAGAAGAATGCCATAAAGCGTCCCTTGTTGGCACCAGCGAAGACCGTCTTAATCGAGACCTTCTCTGTTGTCTGTGAAGCTGCTTCGCGATCAATACGCCGTTGTTCACCTTCTTCATGAAATGCTCGGAACTTAGTTGAAAAAGTCCGCCATGCCCAAGTAATCAAGGCAAAAATTGCTAAAATCGAAAAAACAATCCGAGCACCGGAAGCACCGGCCATTTTAGAAACAATAAAGGCACAAACATAAGACATGAAAACCCCAATTTGCCAGAAGATTTGCGTCGACGATACTAAACTAGCCGAGGTCTTATCATCCGGTGCATCATGCGAAACTACGGTTAAACTAATTGGTAAATCAGCACCCGAAGCTAACCCGGTAATGATGACGCCAATCAAAAGCATGATATAATTATTCGAGAAAACACAGATCAAGGCGCCAATCGCATAAATCAGGTTTAACCAATTAAACGATTTAACTAGACCAAAAGATTTTGTTATCTGTCCTGCTAATAAGGATCCAATTGCAATTGCAAAAGTTAGTGCACCTGAAATAATACCAACTTGACTGTTAGTAAGACCTAGTCCGTTCTGCCACACTGTAATAGTCGCGGATAAGCCAACGATAATTCCTGATCCTAAAATGGAACCAATTCCTGCAGCTACTGCTAATGGCCGATATTTTTTCACCATTGAAGTTGACGTCTCGCCGTTATTCATATGAAGAACCTCCCTTTATTTATACGAATATTGTAAGCGATTACTGTAAGGGGTACCATATCTCAACTACATGAATGATCGTGCAAAATCACAGGTTGTACTAAACGATAAATATTAAAGAAGGTTAGTATTAATGACTAGTAAATTTCTCAATTACGAATTATTTGCTCTGACACCGGTTGAGCTAAAGCAACGCCAATCACATGGTAACGTTAACTACATGGACTTAGACTATGTGAATAATCCGATTCCCCAGATGCCCCGCTCAGATTTTTTTAAGCACGGTGATATTGCTGTTACCAAAAATAATCGCTTTTCCTATGTTCCAGCTCACACGCATAGCTTTATTGAGCTTAATTATATGTATGCTGGCACTTGTACTCAGTATATTAATGGCGAAAAAGTGACCCTCCATCAGCACAACCTAATTTTGATGGATAAAGACATTGTTCAGCAAATTGAATCAACGGGCAGTAATGATATTTTGATTAACATCTTGCTCAAGAATGACTCAACGATGAACCAACTTTTCGACTATATTGCCGTTTCAACCAATGAAATCACTCAATTTTTATATAATGCATCCCACATCAATACGTTGCACAACAACTTTATTCTGTTTGACTTAACACACCAAGAAGTTGCCATCAATTTAGTTGAAAGTTTAATTATCAAGGGCCTTACAAAGAGCCGCCAACGTAATAAATCAATGGGCCTGCTGCTATCTACATTAATTCTTGAATTATCGCAATCGATTGAGCAAGAATACATTAACTTTTCTGACAATACGGACGACAATCTTTTGCCAATCATTCAGTACATCAATCAGAATTTCGCCAGCGTGACATTACGTGATGTCAGCGCCAAGTTCTCTTATAATACGAATTATCTGGGTAACAAATTAAAAGAAGCGACGGGCAAGACCTTTAAAGAACTTGTTGACCGCCGCCGAATTTCTGCTGCCCAAAATCTGATGATCAAAACTAACTGTACACTCGCTGACATTTGCGACATCATCGGATATCAAAACACCTCATCACTCTTTCGTCTGTTTAAAAAATACCTAAAGACCACCCCATCCGAATATAAACGAAAAGTTAGTGGCCCACTCAAGCAGTAAAATTGACCGCTGCGACAAACGTCATATATCTCACTAAACTAAAACAACAAGTGCACTCAGATTAGAAATTTCCGAGTGCACTTGTTGTTTTAATTTAAGACCATTCTTAGTATCACGACTAACAATAATTGATCTATTTGGTTAGTACTTCCAGGAACACCTGTGCCATCATCTTGAATTGACGCTTGCATGTAAGCATCCTGCTGTGCCTGGGTATAGTTGATGTCAAAACCATGCTGCCAAGCCAAAACCTCAGTAAACAGCCGCGTCGTGCGGCCATTACCTTCCCGAAACGGATGAAACATGTTGATTTCGGTGACAACTTGTCCCAACGCCTGTGCAAGCTGTTCCCGATCATTCGGTAACATCGCAAAATTATCGAGTTGGCGTTGAATATCCATCTCAGCATTACCAAATAAAGCCACCGGGTGGAAAAACGTCACCACGCCATTCGCAGTCTTGTTGAAATCAACTTCGCGATAGTGACCGGCCCAGTCGTAAATTTCACCGAGCAAAAACCCATTGATCAATTTTAGCTCTCCAATTTGACGTCCTGTCAATTGATGAGAGTCTGGCAGAAGATATTGATTGCGGGATAATTGCTGTTGCCGTTGCGTACTCACTTTGTACTCAATTTTCTGCAAAGTAGCCGCTTCAGTAATGCCTAAGCGATTTTTCAAAATACCGTTTGGTTGTAGGTAGTCCGCCCATACCTTTCTCATTCGGCTTTACGATTGGTCGAAGTACGTATTCTTGCTAGCATCTCTTGTGCGCTAATCGGGCCTTCGTCATAGAAACGACGAGCGTCTTGAACATCTTCCTTAGTCGGCTCAAAACCCTCATACATATTGCTGATAATTGCATTCATGGTCGCCCGGTATTCCTCTTGATTCCGAAACTGCACACCCATGATGGTGAACTTCTGATCATCGTGTTCTAAATACATAATCGTATTCTCCTCCTCGAGGTTTGTCAGTGCGGTATACACCGCATCGTCCGTAGCCAAAATCTGAATCAAACGTACCGCGGTGCCACTTGGTTGGTAGTCCGCTTGTTCCCAGTGCTGCACCGTTCTAACCGAGGTGTTGAGTAACTTTGCCAGCTTTGCCTGACTAATTTGGTAATGTTGCCGAATCTCCTTAAGGATTGTGGCAGTTGTTTTCATTTTCATCACCTCACTCACAATTATACCCTTGAAGGGTACAATTGTCGTTATTATGGCCTCACACCTTAGCAAAACAGACCAACTAATCAGAAAGCAGTAGCATGACCACTCAACCCATTCACGCGCGCTATTCAATACCAACCAGTACCCCATCAAAGTCATGCACCACTTTTTAACAATCGGGTGGCACATTAATTAATTACGATATTTCTGCCAAATTTCACGAACACTCGATGATTTCATTTGGTGCTTTCACGTTCTACCAACGTCGTTCCCAGTTCAATGCGCTGGGCTGCTTGACGATCATCTTGGAATCGGCTCACCAACAAATCGATGGCCGTCTTTCCCATCAGTTCAGTCTCAACATTGACCGAGCTAATCTCTGGATACACATATTCGGCCAGCGTCGTGTTATTGAAACTAAACAACTTGACCCGCTGTGGCACAGCAATATCAGCTTGCTGTAACGCTTTGAGCGCACCGGCTGCCATCGGATCATTAGCGATAAAGAAAGCGTGTGGTAAGCGGTCACCTAACATTTCAATGGCCCGTTTCATCATCAGATAACCAGATTGACTAGTGTAATCACCAGCTAATACATACTCAGCATGATAGGCATGATGCCGCTGCAACGCCTGTTCAAAGCTTTGCTGACGTTGATTGGGAATCTCCACCTGCTGATCAGTGGACCACTCTTTGCCATAAATCATGCCGATATCTCGGATACCACGCCGCCAAAAATAATCAACGACGCGGTTAGTAGCAAACGTAAAATCAGTCACCACACTGCTGAATCCCTGAGCAAAGTGATCGTCATCAACAAAAACAAGCTGGCTTGACAAACGACTCAACTGTTGTACTTGGACAGGGCTAAATTTTCCCACCGCCACGATTGCATCAATATCATCGCCAACCTGATCTAAATTATTCTGGAAGATACTAGTCGTCGTAAAACCACACACTTGAGCTTGATGCTCAATTCCTTTACGAATCGCTAAATAATATAAGTCATCATGTTCTTGAATCTTAGAGTACCACTGAATCACAGCGATATTTTTCCGCATTAGCGCCTTTATATGCTGACGTTTACGCTTACTGTACCGCAGCTCGCCAGCAATCGTAAACACGCGCTTGCGTGTCTGCTCGCTCACTGATAGTGTCTTGTCATAATTTAAGACCCGCGATACCGTCGCCAATGAGACATCTGCTCGTTGCGCAATATCTTTTAACGTTACGGCCATCGTCATTCCTCTTTTCTCTTAATTAGCACTGAATAACAAACGTGGGGCAACTGGGCGTGACACTATTCACCAATCATGACTAGTCGGTAAATCGCGTCTGCAACACCCCGTTGCCCCACGTCTTCATTTGATTAACAACTTAATCGTGCATTGCTGCGACAAAACGATCAAAGGCTGCCTCACCAGCGTCATCCCACTTAAAGACCCCAGCATCGGCCAGAACCCGGGCAAAGACGTTGCCGACCGCCGTATCAATGACAGTCGTCACATTGTCAGCGGTGATGGTATTAGTGGCCTTCAATTGATCAGCCCATGCTTGATGCATCGCGACCATTTGATTAGGCTGATCCAACAAGTATTTGCCGACTTCAGCTAATTCGGTCTTCAACCGGGCTGGTAAAATGGCCCGGCCCATCACTTCAATCAAGCCAATATTTTCCTTCTTGATATGTTGAACATCCTGATGTGGATGGAAGATGCCATCTGGAAATTCAGCAGACGTCTGATTATCACGCAAAACGATATCTAATACGTAGTCATCGCCAACTTTGCGTGCAATCGGTGTCGTTGTGTGATGACGTGTGCCATCCGTATAAGCACGAACATCCACACTCTCGTCCGAATAATTCTTCCACGTCTCATGAATCTTCACAGCGGCATCCGTTAATGCAACCAAGTCCTGACTCGTCAGCCGAATCGTCGACATTGGCCATTTAACAATCCCAGCCTTAACACCCGCGATACCTAAGTCAATCGTGCGTGCAATTGGCGCTTTCATCATTGGAAATTCGTGCCGACCACCTTGGTAATGCTCGTGTGACAGCATTGAACCACCAACAATTGGCAAGTCCGCATTACTGCCCACAAAGTAATGTGGAAATTGCTGAACAATTTCAAGTAAGTTGGTAAAAGTTTGCCGGTTAATGACCATTGGCCGGTGCTCTTGATCCAAGAAAATCGAGTGTTCATTAAAGTAAGCATATGGAGAATATTGGAAACCCCAAGTATTGCCACCAAGTGTTAACCGAATAATTCGGTGATTGCTCCGTGCTGGGTAACCGAGCCGGCCTAGATAGCCTTCATTCTGCATACATAGTTGGCAAAGTGGATAGCCATCTTGCGGTTGGTTACGCGCTGCCGCAATCGCTTTAGGATCCTTTTCAGGCTTTGATAAGTTGATGGTAATCTCTAAGTCACCAAATGGCGTTTTTGCTGGAAAGACCACGTTTTTCGCAATGGCCCGCGTCTTGATATAATCATTAGCTTTGCTTAAGTTAAAGAAATAGTCGGTTGCCGTTTGCGGACTAACCTGATACTTATCCCAAAAACGTTGGTTTAATACGGATGGTAACGGGGTCACAAGATCCATCAATTGATCCGCTAAGATATCTTCATCCGATTGGGTCGCTTCGATCTTGCCATTTTGAATCGCCGTTTTAACCAAGGCATCGGTTAAACTTGTTAATTGGTCATCGCTTGCCGCAATCGGATCACCCTCGCCGACCAAACCAAGAACCCGGTTATGCACATAGATTCGATCTAATTCAGTATATTGCGAAGGCGACGCGATCACCGCCGTGACAAATTGATCCAAACTCGTCATTATGCTTGGCCTCCCCGATCATCATAGCCGGCCGGATGACTTTCTTTCCAAGTCCAAGCCGTCTTGATAATTTCTTTCACATCATCATACTGAGGTGTCCAACCTAAAACAGTACGTGCCTTGTCGCTAGCTGCAACCAATGTGCTTGGATCACCAGCGCGGCGTGGTGCCATGACTGCTGGAATTGGCTTACCAGTGACTTCACGAGCAGCGTCCAACATTTGTTTGTTGGAGAAGCCCGTTGAAGAACCCAAGTTAAACGCATCGCTATCGTGCCCCTGCTTTAGGTATTCCAAGGCTAAGATATGTGCATCAGCTAAATCGACAACGTGAACATAGTCCCGAACATTGGTCCCGTCTGGAGTTGGATAGTCGTCACCGAAGATTTGTAATTGATCCCGTTCACCAGCAGCTACTTGTAAAATAATTGGGACGAGATGCGTTTCTGGTGCGTGATCTTCGCCGATGCTGCCGTCAGGCTTAGCCCCCGCCACGTTAAAGTAACGTAAGGCCACGAATTTAATCCCGTAAGCCACATCTGACCAGTGCATGATCTTTTCCATCGCTAATTTACTTTCACCGTATGGGTTAGTTGGCACTTGTGGGTCCGATTCCTTGATTGGCACCTGCTTAGGTTCACCATAAGTTGCTGCGGTCGATGAGAAGACGATTTTCTTCACATCGTGCTTAGCCATCACTTCGAGCAACTTAACCATCCCTGCCGTGTTGTTATCAAAGTACTTGAGCGGATCTTTCATCGATTCAGGAACAACTGAGAAAGCTGCAAAATGAATGACACCTTCAACGTTTTCTTGGTCAAACACGGTATTCATGAACGCCGTATCCCGGACATCACCTTCATAAAAACGCGCGTGTTCATTGACCGCTGCCCGGTGCCCCGTGACCAAGTTATCAACAACCGCCACGTCATACCCCTTTGCAACCAACCGATCAACTGCGTGTGAACCGATGTAGCCGGCACCACCTAAAACTAAAACTGCCATTCTAATTCCTCCTCAATATTTCTCAATGCTTACTGCTAATTTGTATTTTAAATCAATTCTTTTATTAAAGTTCCTTAGGGCCGTCTGCGATTTCAGCAATGTAGAAATCAGCGTCGTAACCAATCGTGTCGCGATAAACTTTACCGACGTTTTCCTTAAAGGCATCGACTTGGTCCTTATCAACGATGGCAATACCACAGCCACCAAAGCCAGCACCAGTCATCCGCGCACCAAGCACGCCTGGTTGTTTCCAAGCTGTTTCGGCCAACGTATCCAATTCTTTCCCAGTCACTTCATAGTCAAAGTGTAGTGAAACGTGGGAAGCCGTCACTAATTCGCCAAAGGTCGTTAAATCATCGTCAGCCAAGGCCTTAGTTGCGCGAATGGCCCGTTGATTTTCGAAAACGGCATGCCGGGCACGTTTGATTAAGGTTTCATCATTGATTAAGTAGGCCGCTTCGTCAAACTGGTCGTTAGTTAAATCGCCAAGTGATTTGATGTCTAACTTAGTTTGTAATCGGCGTAATGCTTCTTCACATTCGGAGCGGCGTTCATTATATTTTGAATCCGCCAATTCGCGCCGTTTGTTCGTATTCATGATAACGATTACGTTGTTGCCTAACTTTACGGGTGCATAAGAATAGTCCATGGTGTTGGTATCAAGTAAAATTGCTTGGTCCTTTTTACCCATTCCAACAGCAAATTGATCCATGATCCCGGAGTTAACACCAACATAGTTGTTTTCGCACTTTTGACCAATCTTAACAAGATCTAATTGGCTAATACCGAGATTAAAACCAGTGTTTAACATGATTCCAGTTAATAACTCAATTGACGCAGATGATGATAATCCAGCACCATCAGGCATGTTGCCATGGACGTAGAAATCAAAACCATGATCGAATTTAACGCCGGTCTTCGCGATTTCGTCCATCATTCCCTTAGGATAATTTGTCCAACCAGCGGCTTTGTCATATGAAAGGTCGTTGACATCAAACGTGACGATCCCAGCATCTGGAATATTAGCTGAGTACATCCGCACTGTCGTATCTGTCCGGGGTGCATAAACACCATATGTCCCGATTGTAATCGCACATGGGAAAACATGGCCCCCGTTATAATCAGTATGTTCACCGATCAAGTTGATTCGACCAGGTGAGAAAAAGACCCGTTCTGGCTTGGTATCAAAGGCTTCGGTAAACTCCTGTTTTAAGTCGCTAGTATTCATGAAAAATCCCTCCGTAAATAGTTTTACTAAAATTTTATTAGTTTGACTATAATGCTTTTTTTGATTGTTGTCAACACCCCATAAGACCTTTAGAACAAGATTTGGTAACGCTTTACAAATTTATCACGTTATCGATTCAAATTCTTCTTATCGCCCGTTGTCGTTGTCAGTAGTTGTTGTCATTTAGTTAAAGTTTAACTAAAACGACATATACAAATTTAATATTTTGTTTTATGATAATTGTAAGCGTTTTTATTTATGTAACTTTGAAAGGAGCTTCCTCATGCAAGCTAATCTTCAATGGTTAGATGACCCAGAAGTCTTCCGGGTCAACCAATTACCTGCACATAGTGATCACCATTATTATCACGACACAGCAGAATTCAAAACGGGTAGTCGCTTCATCAAGAGTCTCAATGGCGCTTGGCGTTTTAACTTCGCCAAGACACCGGCTGAACGCCCAGTTGATTTTTATCAACCCGATTTCGATGCAACCGACTTTGATACGATTCAAGTTCCCGGTCATATTGAACTAGCCGGCTATGGTCAAATTCAATACATTAACACGCTATACCCATGGGAAGGTAAAATTTATCGTCGCCCACCGTATACCCTCAATCAAGATCAATTAACACCAGGCCTATTCAGCGACGCTGCGGACAACACCGTCGGCTCGTACCTCAAAACCTTTGATCTCGACGATGCTTTTAAAGGGCAACGTATTATCATTCAGTTCCAAGGGGTAGAAGAAGCCCTGTACGTCTGGTTAAATGGCCATTTTATTGGCTACGCTGAAGATAGTTTCACCCCTTCAGAATTTGATTTGACGCCGTATATTCAGGACCAAGGTAACGTTTTAGCGGTTCGGGTCTACAAACGCAGTACTGCTGCCTTTATTGAAGACCAAGATATGTTCCGTTTCTCTGGTATTTTCCGTGACGTCAATATACTGGCGGAGCCTGCTAGCCATATTACTGATTTGGACATCCGACCAGTT
Source organism: Lactiplantibacillus sp. C232 (assembly GCF_023806725.1). Classification (NCBI taxonomy): domain Bacteria; kingdom Bacillati; phylum Bacillota; class Bacilli; order Lactobacillales; family Lactobacillaceae; genus Lactiplantibacillus; species Lactiplantibacillus sp. C232. Next base: position 130,433 of record NZ_JAMSKZ010000003.1, on the reverse strand, counting down.
CCAAATGCCAATCTCAAAAGTGGTGAGCTCAACATCACTACTAAAGTAACCGGTGAACCAGCCACTTTAGCGCTGACCGTTAAAGACCATGACGGGCGAGTACTGACGAGTCAAACGCAAACCGGTAGTGGCAGTGTAACCTTTGATACCATGTTATTCGACCAACTGCACTTGTGGTCACCACAAACGCCGTATCTCTATCAATTGACAATTGAAGTTTACGATGCTGATCGCCAACTCTTGGAAGTCGTCCCATATCAGTTTGGGTTCCGGACGGTCGAGCTGCGCGATGACAAAGTCATTTACGTCAACAATAAACGGTTGGTGATCAACGGGGTTAACCGGCACGAATGGAACGCCCACACCGGTCGCGTTATCAGTATGGATGATATGCGCGCTGATATCCAAACCATGTTAGCTAACAATATCAATGCCGATCGGACCTGCCATTATCCTGATCAATTACCTTGGTATCAATTATGTGACGAGGCCGGTATCTACCTAATGGCCGAAAACAACCTCGAATCGCACGGGTCATGGCAAAAGATGGGTGCTATCGAGCCTTCTTACAATGTTCCTGGCGATAATCCACACTGGTTAGCAGCGGTGATCGACCGGGCCCGTTCGAACTACGAATGGTTTAAAAACCACCCATCGATCATTTTTTGGTCACTTGGCAATGAATCGTATGCTGGCGAAGATATCGCGGCGATGCAGGCTTTTTATAAAGAACACGATGATTCACGACTCGTCCACTACGAAGGTGTTGTCCACACACCAGAATTAAAAGATCGCATTTCTGATGTTGAAAGTCGGATGTACGAAAAGCCCCAAAATATTGTAGCTTACTTGGAAGATAACCCAACCAAACCTTTCCTAGATTGTGAATATATGCATGACATGGGGAATTCTCTGGGCGGTATGCAATCATATAATGATTTGATCGACAAGTATCCGATGTATCAAGGTGGCTTTATTTGGGACTTTATTGATCAAGCCCTCTTCGTTCATGACCCAATTACCGACCAAGACGTGCTCCGGTATGGCGGTGATTTCGACGAACGCCACTCCGATTATGAATTCTCCGGTGACGGCTTAATGTTTGCCGACCGGACACCAAAACCAGCAATGCAAGAGGTGAAATATTATTATGGCTTACACAAATAATCAACTACACGTTATTTACGGCGACGGGAGTTTAGGACTACAGGGGGCTAATTTCCACTACCTCTTTAGCTACGAACGTGGCGGACTTGAATCACTCGTCGTCAACGATAAAGAGTGGCTCTATCGTACACCCACGCCCATCTTTTGGCGGGCGACAACCGATAATGATCACGGTAGCGGCTTTTCAGTCAAATCCGCACAGTGGTACGCGGCCGATAAGTTCTCAACTTGTCAAGATATCGAATTGACGGTTGACGACCAACCAGTCACACCGTTACCAATCGCGCCACTCAATAACAAATACACGGATCACGAAATCGCCACGAAAGTCTCACTGGCTTACCACTTCGTTACCACGACCGTTCCTAGTACCATCGTCACAGTGACTTATACGGTGACAGCAGACGGTCAGATCAATATCGCCACCCATTATAGCGGTCAGTCTGATTTGCCAGAGCTACCCGCATTTGGTCTGCGGTTTATCATACCAACTACCGCGACCGGCTTCGACTATACCGGTTTGTCCGGTGAGACTTATCCTGACCGGCTGGCCGGCGCAACGCACGGGCGATTCCACGTTGACAGTCTGCCAGTCACACCATACTTGGTCCCACAAGAATGCGGCATGCACATGCAAACTGAACAAGTGACAGTAACGCGATCAACAACACAAAATAACGCTGACCACGACAACACACCGTTCAGTTTGACATTTAGCCAAGCCGATGCACCATTCGCCTTCAGCTGCCTTCCCTATACCGCCGCTGAACTAGAAAACGCAACGCACATGGAAGAATTACCATTAGCACGGCGAACGGTCTTATCAATCTACGGTGCCGTTCGTGGGGTCGGTGGCATTGATAGTTGGGGAACAGACGTAGAATCCCCATATCATATCCCCGCTGATCAAGACATTGACTTCAGCTTTAATATTCATTTCTAAAAGTTATTTTGATTTCAAAAGAACGCTCCGGCGAGTTATTTGCCAGAGCGTTCTTTTAGATTAACGATGATTAAGTTTTAATATGTTTAATGGCTGAGCTTAGTCCTTAGCCTTGAAGTAATGTACCTGCGCCGTAAAGTCACTAGTTTGAACGGGAGTCGTGTAGAGTCCTAGTTGCATCAATTCATCGCCACCGTACATTTTGTTTGTGTCGGTCTCAACGTAGGTCTGCTGAGGGTCTAATCCCGCTAACTTCGTAATATGCGGTTCTGGTTGAACTGCACCTAAAATAACGAAGGTGAACAGCAAGGCTTCTTTCTGATCCGGACTAACAAACATCCACGCCACCGTATTAGATTCAAACGGGCTCTCTAATCGATAAAAGGCCCCGTATTGAACTAACTCACGGTGCTGCTTATAGAAGGCAACCTGTCTTTTAACGGCCTGCTTGTCCGCATCACTTAGTTGGGCCGCGTCCAGTTCATAGCCCAAGGTACCACTCATTGCCACAGCACCACGCATCTTCATCGACGTCGACCGTCCTAACAATTCATCCGGGCTCGTCCCAACATGGGCGGTAATTGCAGAAATTGGATAAACGAGTGAAGTCCCATATTGAATTTTGAGCCGTTCAATCGGGTCATTATTATCTGATGGCCAACTCTGTGGCATATAATACATTAAACCAGCATCAAAGCGGCCACCACCGCCAGAGCAGCCTTCAAATAAGATCTGTGGATAGCGTTTTGTTAAACGCTCCATCAAGTCATATACACCTAAGATAAAGCGGTGGCTAGTCTCACCTTCATGAGTTGAATCGCTATGTGGCGAATAGACTTCCGTTAAATTGCGGTTCATATCCCACTTGATATAATCAATGGGCACCTTATCAAGAACTGCGGTCATTTGTTCAAAAATATTGTCGACAACATCCGGCTGGCTGAAATCAAGCACGTATTCGTTCCGCGATAACGTTCGGCCACGATCTGGTACGCCTAACACCCAATCAGGATGGGCCCGATAAAGATCGGAATCGGCTGAAATATTTTCTGGCTCGAACCAAAGTCCGAACCGCATCCCTTTATCATGGGTCCGTTTGCTAATATCCGCTAAGCCTCCTGGTAACTTGTTCCGATTAACAAACCAGTCACCTAGCGAACTATTATCATCATTTCGATGACCGAACCAACCGTCATCCAGCACAAACATTTCGATACCCAGTGGTGCTGCAGCATCCAAGATTGATTGAATCTTGTCCGCATCAAAGTCAAAGTAAGTGGCTTCCCAATTGTTGATCAAGATCGGCCGGAGATCGTGCTTGTAACGACTGCGCGCCACGCGATCACGCAATAAATCATGGTAGGTTTGCGACATACCATTAAGCCCCGTCGTCGAGTATACCATTGCAACCTCGGGCGTTTGGAAACTATCACCGGCCGCCAATCGCCAGTCGAAGTTATATTCATTGATTCCCATAGTCAAGCGTGTCTGACCAATTGGGTCCCGTTCTAAACTAATCTGGTGGTTACCTGAATAAATTAGCAATGCACCAAGGACATTGCCTTGAAATTCATTAGTATTCGGATCAGCTAGCGCCACAAAAGGATTCATATGATGAGAACTAGCACCCCGGCGACTTTCAAACTGAGTTACACCTCGATGGAGCCGTTCACGACTAAGCTGGCGCTCACGCGCATAGCTTCCAGGTAACGAAATGGCATCTAATGGTTGGGTTGGCAGGTCCATCTGCATCGAAGCCACTTTTTCTAAGTCGACAGCTTGCTCACTGTGATTAATCAACCGGGCGCTACGCGTGATAACTGGCCGATCCCGATAAATCGTGTAGGCTAATTCGAGTGTCACGCCTAATGTGGCATCTCGCAACGTCACAATCAAAGTTTGGGCTTCATCCTCATCTTCGACATAAGTTTGTGGCAAGCCCTTAAGTTCCGGCTTACCGGCTTCCATCCGGCAGTCTTGATAGCGAAAATCAACTGTTCGAGCACCATTGGCCGCGCGAATAATCGCGGCGGGTTGCCGATAATCACCGGTATTATTGCCACCGTATTCCTGTGGCAAATCATCCTTGGAATAGCTTCGATCAGTCGTATTCGGTAAATTTCCTGAGAACCCCCGATCAATCCGGGGATACTGACGCTCGCCATGATAACCCCGAACCCGTGGGCCAAAGTACAAGTGGGCCAACACGTTGCCTGTCTCCACACCTAGAATATACGAGATTTGATCGTTATGCAGGTGAAAGACAAGTTGTTCTTCATCAATGTCAATTAAAGTTTGCTGCAACGTTACTGCCATAGTAAAATCTTCCCTTCGCTATTAGCTTTTTCTATTTCAGTTCACAAAAAGAGCTATTAATGGCTCGCGTCATTAATAGCTCTCCTCGTAAAGAAACTATGCTTGATCCGGTAAGCCGACATTCGATAATTGTAAGACATCTTCATCATCTTGTACGGTGGTTCCTGAATCTTTAAGATACGTAAATTCGGGCATATCTTTATAGTTTGTAATAACGACCATAACGGTATCATCCAAGCCAGCCTTTTCAATTGCTGGTTGCCAGAATTCAATTAATTCTTGCCCTTGTGTGACATGGTCGCCCTTCTCAACGTACTGAACAAATCCAGTCCCACGCATCTTAACGGTACCAATCCCAATATGAATTAGCGTTAAAATACCGGTATCAGAACGTAATCCGATTGCATGGCGAGTCGGGAAGATTGCAACAACTTCACCATCAAATGGTGCGACAACGCGACCATCCGTTGGTTTAATGGCGAAACCTTTACCCATACTACCGTTTGCGAAGGATTCGTCAGCAACATCTTTCAAACTGATCAGTTCCCCGGCAACAGGATCTTGATAAACCGTCGTCTTGGCATCGGCTTCTGCTTCAACTTCAGCAGGAGTTTCATCGGTTTCCAAGTGAGTTGACCATGTTTTTTCAAGTTCATCAACGATTTGTGCATGCATCTTTTCATCCAACTTAACCTTCTTGAAGAAGATGAATGTCCCAATCAAAATCATAGCAGCAGGTACACCGAACATCATTAACTTGAAGATGGCAGCGCCATGGCTAGTCACATCACCAGCAGTGGCACCAGCTGTCATCCCAGCCCAAACAGCAGTTAAACCAACGACACCGTTAGAAATCGCACCGCCTAATTTATCAAGTAAAGGCCGAACGGATAAGGTTAAAGATTCGTCACGATGACCAAACTTCAACTGCCCATATTCAACAGAATCACTCAAAACCATCAAAACAACTAAGAAAATTAATGGTTGTGGAATGTAAAATAATACGGCCGCTGTTAAGATCATTGGTAATGACTGACCAGCAAAGGCAAACATGATCAGTGAAATCATCATAATAACAACTGCTAAGAAGAACACTTTACGACGACTAAACTTCTTTGCTAATGGTGGGAAGGCCAATACGGCAAAAATCCCAATAATCGCATTTAGCGAACCTAATAGTGTAAACTTCGAGGCGTCACCCAAAATATAGGTGAAGTAGTAAAGTTCTAGTGAGTTCGTAATGGCAATCCCTGCCGTGTAGATCCCATACATCAATGATAACCACATCAATTGATCGTTACGGGCTAACACTTTGAAGACTTCCTTGAAGCTAGTCTTTTCAGTGTTCTTACGCAATTCAGAATCATTTTCTTTGGTTCCAAGTGCAACAACTAAGGCAGAAATCAAAGCGATTGCGGCAATAATGATCCCAAATGCCATCCAACCACGGTTGTCACCTTGACCACTGTTAGACTTAACAGAAAACATTAAGACGATTGGCATAACGATAACCCCAACGATGTTGGCACCAATGTTAGAGCCAACCCGGGCGTATGTCGCCGTCTTTTCACGTTCTGCTGAGTCAAATGAGATTGCTGGAATCATTGACCAAAAACCAACATCTTTAAACGAATAGAAAATATCCATTGTAATGTATAAAATTGCAAAAATAATTAAATATAGAATGGGGTTTGAGGTATTTAATCCGCCTAAACTCGTGAATAAAAGTGCTAAAACGACGGAACCTATAATCCCACCAATGACAATCCATGGTTTAAAGTGGCCCCACCGAGAATTAGTATTATCAATGGCATTCCCGATCAAAGGATCAATTGCTAGTTCCACGAACCGCAAACCTGCAATAATCATGGTGATCCAAGCAATCATTTGTGTTCCTTGAGCCCCACTACTCTTATCGAACAAGTGGGAGGTCACAAACATAATAAAATAAGTTGATAAAGTGGCATAGAAGGCATCGTGCCCAAACGCCCCAAACGAATAAGCAAGTCGCGATGTTATTTTACGACCTTTACTCTGCTTTGTCTCTGCATCCATAATCTCGCCTCACATCTTCCTTGAATAATTTACAAGTTTAAATGTAATCGTTTTCAGAAGTAATGTCAATGATTTTTAGTAAAATTTGTTCAAAAGTTTTATCTATACCGCTTTTGATTAGGACCTGCTAATGCGCCTATCGACACTGATTGCCCGCTTTCCAAGGGCTTAAGCAGTATAGTACTCATTATCTTACCAATGATCATCGTTTTACTAATCACGGTATTAATCAGATGCTCGGGACTTTGTTAACTAAATTAAACATTGTTTACTCATACGTTTACAAAAAAGGCGCCAGGCAGAACTCGCCTGACACCTCAACTAGTATTAATTTAACCGTTCATATTGGTACCGAATCGTATGCGTCACTGGTGCTCCTGGACGTAACACAATATCACCAAAATCAGGATGATTGATTGCATCAGGAAGTGTCTGGGCTTCCGTCGCTAACGCATTATATTGATGCGCGTCTTCCTTATCAGCATCAAACGGATTAGCCGTGAAGATAATAAGACTATTGCGATCTGAATAAATTTTTACTTGGCGCTTATCATCAGTATCCCCAACGATAGCAATTGGTTCTGCCGCACTTGGGGCAACTTCATACGCATCGTCAAATTCAATGCCACCATTCTCAGTCTTCAGCTGGTCTAATGCCTTTTCAACTGGTTGTGCCTGGTTAAAGTCATACGCTGTGCCTTTAACTGCTAATTTCTTACCAGTTGGGACTTTTTCATCATCAAATTCCAAGTGAGCTGCACTCGTAATCTGTAATTTTTGTTGGGCCAAACTGGTCCGATCATCAGTTGTGTTCCAATAAACGTGATTAGTTGGATTAAAGAGGGTTGCTGCATCAGTATCACCGGTAAATGCAATGGATACTTGATCCTGATTATCTAATGTAAACTTGATAGCGACATCCATATTTCCCGGGTAATTATCATCACTGGCGTTGATATGCTTCTTCAAAGTCACACTGACACTATCATTGGTTTGGCTAAAAGCACCTTCAAAGTTCAGCGTGTTAAAACCATGATTCCCGCCGTGTAGCGAATGGGTTTGTTCGTTCATATCAACTTGATAGGATTGATCATCGATTTTGAACTTAGCGCCGCCAATCCGGCCAGCAACCCGACCAATTGATTGACATAGGCAGTATCCCACTCGTTGATAGTCAGTCATGTTATCAAGGCCCCAAATCAAGGGATGTTCAACGCCGTCTTCATTGACGACGAATTCTTGCCACGTCCCACCATAACTAAGGACCGAGATACGAGTTTGATGGTCATTGACCAGCGTATAACGCATTACATCTTGACCATCTAGTTGGTCAAACACCGTTTTTTTAGTTTCCAAAATCATGCACCTCCGTGTTATTTAAACCGCTTTCATTTAGAAGTATACCAGAATTTCTTGAAGTTGAGTAAAACTTTTAGTTAAAATACTAAAAGAACGATCTGGTTTCTATCCCAGATCGCCCTTCACTACTTGGAACTTGCTCGCTCAACCAGATTAGTACCCAGCTCAACCCGTTGTGTCGTTGTTCGCCCTGCTAGTCGACTGATGACCAAATTAACTGCGGTCGCCCCCATTAACTCAGTATCTACGTTAACTGCGCTTAATTCGGGATAAACGAATGTCGCCAGCGAAGTATTGTTAAAGCTAAATAGCTTCACTCGTTCTGGCACCTGGATGCCACTAGCTTGCAACGCTTTAAGCGCACCTGCCGCCATCGGATCATTTGCCACAAAAAAGGCTCCTGGTAGTTGATCTCCCAACTTACGAATGGCTTTTTGCATCATTTTAAACCCAGATTCACTAGTATAATCGCCCTTAAAAACGAACTTAGGATCAAACGCATGCCGTCGTTCCATCGCGGCCCGAAAACCTAGCATGCGTCGATCAACTACCGCTAACTGATGGTCGGTTGTCATTTCTTGACCGTGAATAAAGCCAATATGATGAAAGTTGCGTTGCCAAAAATAATCGACAACTTTTTCTGTGGCCAACCGAAAATCAGTAATGACACTATCAAAACCAGCATCAAACTGATCATCATCTACGAATACTAAGTTGTCAGTTACTGATGCCAAGTCCTTGACTTGTGGCTCGCTGAACTTTCCAACTGCAATCACTGCATCTACGTCTGGTCCCAATTCTTGTAAATTATTTTGGAAGATCCGAGTCACTTCAAACTGATTATCTTGTCCACGACGTTCAATCCCCATCCGGACTGACATATAATACAAATCATCTTGTTCCTTAGATTCCGAATACCATTGAACAATAGCAAGTCGCTTACGCGCCGTCGTGACAGTATGCCGTTTATTTTTTGAATACTGTAATGCTTCTGCTGCATCTAGAATTCGTTGGCGCGTTGTATCACTAACAGACAATGACTGATCTTTGTTTAACACGCGCGATACCGTTGCCAATGATACGCCAACTTTATTTGCAATATCTTTTAGCGTCGCCGCCATGAATTGGCCCCCCTTAAATTCAAACTAATTCTTACTACCATCTAAAGTCGCTATCGCATGATTTATTTGCAAATTATTTTAATTTTCAAGTATTGCGCCGAACTTCAACGCATAATCGTGATAACTATCATGTAAAACTTTATCATTAATTGTGAAAATTGGCGAATTTAAACACTAATTTATTTAGTAAAGGCCCCCCTGTGCGTGCAAATCTGCAAAATTATGTTATTATTAACTTAACTATTAGGTACAGAAAGGGCCATATCCTCGGATATGGCCCTTTCTTTTGCGGCTCTATAACATTGACTATAGCGAATTGTGCAAACGCTATGATCGACCAGCATTCCAATCAATTGCCGGTTGTTCGGTAAGAATCTGTTCAATCGTTGCTAATTCTGATTCACTAAATTTCAACTTTTCCAATGCAGCAACGTTATTAACCACCTGCTCTGGTCGGCTAGCACCAATCAAGACACTTGCTAAGGCTGGCTGACGTAGGTTCCAAGCCAAAGCCATTTGAGCTAAGCTTTGCTCCCGTTGTTGCGCGACTTCATTTAAGCGCTTTACCGTAGCTAGTGTCTGTTCTACCTGGACTGGACTCAAAAATGGAATTGTTTGCTTATTGGCCCGTGAATCTGTCGTGATTCCGTGCAGATACTTGTCCGTCAATAACCCCTGTGATAGTGAGCTAAAGCCAACCGCCGCCTTATGAGTTGCTTGTAGAACGGGGAACAAGTCCTGTTCCACCTGTCGATTAAACATATTATAGCGTGGTTGGTGAATAATGTATGGGGTTCCTAATGATTCAAATATCTTGGTCATAGCAGCCGTCTGCTTGCCATTATAATTTGAAATGCCTACATACAATGTCTTACCCTGCCGTACTAGCTGATCAAGCGCAGTGGCCGTCTCCTCCATTGGTGTTTCAGGATCAGGACGGTGACTATAAAAAATATCAAAGTAGTCTAAACCAGTTCGCTGCAGACTCTGATCAGCACTGGCAATAATACTTTTTCGTGACCCCCAATTGCCGTATGGTCCCGGCCACATCACATAGCCCGCTTTACTAGCAATGACCATTTCGTCACGGTATGGCCGCATATCGGTAGCCATAATACGACCAAAATTAGTTTCTGCACTACCGGGCTCCGGGCCATAGTTATTGGCTAAGTCGTAGTAGGTAATTCCCAAATCAAAAGCTTGATGAATGATTGCCTTTTGATTAGCGATCGGATCAACGCTTCCAAAATTATTCCAAAGACCTAGCCCGATTGCTGACAGCTTCAAACCATTATTGCCTACTCGATTATAAATCATATGGTCATAGCGCTTCTGGCTTGCTTGATACATATTAAACACCCTCTCGTTATTCGTTCCTAGCTAAAGTTACCGCTTTCATTAGTAAAAAGCAACGCCTGGTTTTACCATGCTACCTCCGCTAAGATTATTGAGACATCGAACACTCTCACTTGATAATTTATATATATCAATTACAATATATTATGAGAATATAAACGTAAAGGAGTACTTATTATGGACCCTAAATTTATTGAAGTGATCAAAGACACGACCCCCGCAACCATCGTCACGGTCAACGCCGCACCAGCACACGTCGTCAACACCTGGAGTCATTATATGCAGCTTATTGATGATCATACCCTATTGATCCCATCGGCTGGCATGCACTCAATTGAGGCCGATTTTGCTACCGACAACCACATTACAATTGCTGTCGGTAGTTACAAGGTTCCCGGCACAACTGGTACTGGCTGTGGTTTCCACATTCATGGTACCGGCAAGTTTGAAACTAGTGGCGCTTATTTCGATCAAATGCATACTAAGTTTGATTGGATTCGCGCGACCCTGGTTGTCACAATCGACGATGTGGAACAAAAGATTTAACAACTAAAATCTAGACTAAAAGAACGTACACGAGTTGTGTACGTTCTTTTAGTCTAGACAGTAGTTAATTCGTCACTGTCTTCTTAGATGCTAATTCAAGCCCCTCTAAAAAGTGCCCAAAGCACTGCTTCAGGAAGTGTTCACTACCGTCATCATTCAGATGATCGTTCTCATCAAACTTATTGCCGGCTTGAGGTAACATGAACTCGTTACCAGGCATAACTTTGGCATCCACACCGGGTGAGTCCAAAATCTGTCGTAAGTTCATCTGAGCACGTACCGTACCTTGAATACCTAACGAAGTCCCAACAATCATCACTGGTTTGTCTTTGAATGGATGTTCTGCACAGGACAGCCATTCAATGGCACTCTTCAAGGCAGCTGGAATCGAATGATCATATTCTGGCACGCCAAAGACGACACCATCAGCGGCTTCAATCTTAGCGGCTAACGCTTTTACACTTGCCGGTTCCCGATCCATATCATCTTCATTGAATAGCGGTAAATCTTTAATTTCACAAATTTCAAAATTAACTTGCGTTTCAAATAATTCTTTCATGGCATACAACAACTTACGGTTATATGATTTTGAAGCGTTAGTCCCCACAATGGCCACAATATTGGCTTCGTCATCGCCCGCGGTTGCCTGCCGCTGAGCGTTTTCGCTAGCCGCGGCGCCGGCAACGTAACCCGACGAAATCCCCCAAGTATTCATCATACTTGGCATTGAATCATGTCCGTTAGCGCCGCCGATGATTTCCCCCGCACCAAAGTAATTAGCTACCGGTGCATTTTTAGTCGTTACCAATTGCAAGTTATCAGCATCAACACTATAGCCACCTAAAGTCGTCGCAAAGCGATCACGTTGTTCAATGATGTAGAATGTTTCACCTTCAAATTGGTGCAAGTACTTCGGATCACGACCGAAATCATGATCGTGACCATCTTGAACATAGCCTTGATAATTTTTGACCGTTTGGACTAATTCATCAACCACAATTCCGGCCTGCTCAGCAGCACTTTCCAAAGAACCCTTAACAAATACTGGCCGTTTACCCTTATTCTCAAAGAAGCTCTTAATTTCTTCTGGTGTGAAATCATGCAGGATCAGTAGGTCGTAAACTTTCTTCCAAGTCCGTTCATCCATTACTAGGTAAGCAACTTTATCCGCTTGTTTAAGGATGGCATTCCGAAAAGTCGTATAAACATTTGATTCGTTAACGATTCGATCACCCTTAGAGTTAACGTAAATTGCACCCATATCAGTTGCTTGTTTCGACGCGTACGTGGTCAATTTAGCAACGCCTGGTTCCACTTCAACACCATGTGGATACAGCTTGTACCAACCTAAATCGTGCGTTTGCAAATCCAAATCTCCATTAAATTGATAGGCATCCCCAGTGGAAGTCATTGGGCCATAATAATCAATGCCTTCACTTTCGGTACCACGCATCTTTTGGTTAGCGCCATGACCACCTGCAGCAAGCACAACTGAACGTGCCTTGATGTTGACTGTTTGGTCCTTTTGAGCAGCAATCACACCGCGTAACTTTTTATCGTTGTCCAACATAAGCTTCTCGACTCGAGTATCCAACATAATCTGACCACCCGCAGCAGCAAACGCCTTCGAAACTTTTTGAATGAATTCATAGCTACTTGCTGAAGGTAGTTCAATCTGACGGTTAATCGAATGTTCTGGCGTTTGCGTCTGTGCTTTTTGATAATGTAAATCTGCAAACTTACTAATAAAATCAATGGCTGGACCAATGTTATGCACCATTAGGTCGGTCAAAGCTGGATAGTTCGTCTCCAAGCTTTCACGAGCAACATCTTGTGCCAACATTTCTGGCGTATCATGATTATTATCAAAAATTTGCGCAGCAACATCAGACCCGGTACCAACAACGTTAGAACCATTCAGAATCGTCGCACCACCAAGATAGCCGTTCTTTTCAACTAAGATAACCTTCTGACCCATTGTCAACGCTCGACAGCCAGCGACTAAGCCCGCTTCTCCGCCACCAATAATGAGCACGTCGGTCCGCAAGTTTTGCGTCTTGGGGGCTTTTTTCTTAGGAACTGGCTGCACATCAACACCAGCATCGGTTACAGCCTTATCTGCCGACTTAAGTAACGCTTGGGTCATCACCGTTGCACCACTAATTGTGTCAACATTGAATGATTGTTCCGTAATGATATTTTGTTTCAATTTATCAATGACTTGGTTAAAGATCCCCGACGTTTCGGAATGCTTTAATATTTTCAAATCCTCAATCTTATTATCTTGCACGTCAACTTCATAATTGATAATACCGTTGTGGCCCATTGCTTGGCCGGTAATTTGTTTTTTACTCAATAGTAAACACTCCTTTGCGTCGCGGCGTTAAGCCACTGGTAACTGTTACCTGTTGTTCATGATCAATAAAAATTGCTTCCGTATGTGGCAACTGTTCGATTAGTTGACAACCACGGTTTGGCCCTTCAAAGTAGGCCACCGTTGATAACACTTCAGCTAATTCTGACCGTTCAGTTATAATCGACACCTGATCAACTTGATTTTCAACCGGATAACCAGTTCGCGGATCAAGGATATGGTGGTAGCGGTGATTGCCAATTTTAAAATATCGTTCGAAGATACCTGACGTTACTACCGTTCTGGCAGGCATTTCGACCTGTAGCGCTGGATAGCCACGTGGCGCTTCGGGTGCTTGAATTCCAACTTGCCAACGCCGATTATCGGTTAGCGGATTGGCCCCTAATAGCTTAACGTTACCACCAAGATTAACAATAGCGTTGGTAATACCAGCCTGCTGCAACTGCTTAACGACCTGATCGGCAAAATACCCCTTGGCAATCGCACCAAGATCTAATTGCATGCCAGATTGACGCAAGTAGATACTCGATTGGGCTTCATCTAGGATAACTTCGTGCGTATCTAATAAGGCTAATCGTTGTCTAATTTCCTTGGCCGCTGGTACTTGATGCCCACCAAAACCAATCTTCCAAAGTTTAACCAACGGTCCAATTAGCACATTAAAACTATCCGCATATTGCTTTGTGTACTTAATAGCATCCGACACTAGTTGAAAGCATTCAGTGCTAACCAAAACTGGATGAATACCGGCATATTGATTGATCGCAGCTAATTCTGAATCGGCACGATTGACAGAAAAGACACCATCCATCCGCTGCAAGTAATCATAGACCGCTTCGACTGCTAACTGATTCGGCTCAAATAATGTCAGCGAGATGACGGTTCCCATCATCGTAAATTGTGAAACATACTTTTTTTGTGTCCCAATCATCACTCTGACCTCACGATTTCTTTCAGTTATGCCTTAATTTAACTTCAGATCTTCCAATTCCGGCCGTAAATTTTCAAGTGCAATTTGCCCAGGTGCCGAAGCCGCCCCGACCGTTGCAAATGATAAACAAGAGCCGAACACTTCACCAGCAAGCCGTGACACTTTTCCTAAGTCACCCATCGACATTGTGATTACTGGCTGTGGTAGTGTTTGGCGTGCAATATTAGTCGCTGTCAGTAATGTTAAGACATCCTCCACCGATTGTGGCATCACAGCCATCTTAGCAACGTCAGCACCATAATCGACCATACTAGTCAGGCGCTTAACGATCTCAGCAACCGCCGGCGTTTTATCAAAATCATGATTACTCATGATCACAACTACTTGATGCTCATGAGCTGCTGCAACAATTTGTTTAACAGCTTGTTCGTCATGGTAACGCTCAACATCTAAGGCATCCGTGAACCCACCATCTAAGACCGTATCACACAGTTTAAAATACTCAGTATCTGATAGTGCTAATTCGCCGCCTTCACCTTTAGTTCGGAAAGTAGTTAATAAGGCAATATCACCTAAAGCCTGACGAAGTTGCTGACCGGCCGATTTCAACTGTTCTGGATTAGTTACATCCTTGAAAAAATCAATTCGCCATTCAACGACATCTGGCTGTGCAGCCTTTATTGGTTCAACTGCAGCTAAAATATCCGCAATAGTTTTTCCCGTAATTGGAACGGCAATCTTAGGCCGTCCCGTTCCTAATTCAATATCACGTAATTTAACGATTGGTGTCATGATCAATCGTGACCTCCTTTTGACTGTTCTTGCCAAACAAGTGGTAATAGCGAACTGTAATGAGTACAGCCAATACAAATCCAATCAACGCAATAATAACGTCAAACAAGAAAATGTTTGCAAGATTAGTTGACATCATACCTGTAACTAACGGTATCGTAAAGGACGCAATCGACCCCGCTGTATAAAAAGCACCGGTAATCGTCCCCTTTCCTTGTGGGAAGAAGGTGGACATGACTGTCAATCCTAATTGCATAACCCCACCAGCAGCTGAGAATCCAACAACAAATGACATGATTGAACACATCAAAGATGTTGGTACCAGATACATCAGTAGTAACGAGAGAAATGAAAGTAAGGTATAGATTCCTAAGAATTGAATTTCTTTTACAGCACGTTTAGCTAGCGCAGCCGTCACCAGTACACAAACGATTGACCCAACACTATAATAACTGATCAGTGCTCGTGAACTTGCATCGCCCATGCCGGCAACCTTTGCACCATACTGACTCAACCATTGACTAACTAAGTAGAAGGTTGCCTGAGATACATAACCATATAAGATAAATAGCGTTCCATCAAACCATAAGCTACCCTTTGATTCAGATTGAACTGTCTTACCTTCTTCTTTCGCAGCAACTTTAGCATCCTGATTAGCAACTGGGAACTTCCCAGCAGCCAACATGAATAGTAAGTTAACAACTAATACAACAATACAGAAGATAAACGACCAACCGTACCAATAATTACCAGCAACTAAGAAACTAACGAATAACGGCAATCCAAATTGACCAACAGAAATGAAGGCCTTGATAATAACGTTCGCAGTTCCTTTTGAATCTGGAAACATTTCCATTAATGCCGGATAAGTCCCAGAATCAAGGAATGAGTTCGCTATCCCAGCAAGTATCCCAAAAACATAAGCCACCGTAATTGAAGGGCTTAATAGAATACCAGCAAAGAAGAGCAAGTACGTAACAACACCAAGAACCACGAATGGTTTACGGCCAAACTTATCTGATAGAAATCCAGAAACTAACAAAACAATCAAACGACCAATTCCAAGTGATGAAATTACCACGGCAACACCACCTGTAGTCGTCTGCCAGTGTTGAGCCAAAGCTTCCATGTTTTGGGCTAAAATAATAACCCCAATCCCATGAATAAAATAGTTTAAATATAAGCTAATGGCTGTCGGCATATATTTATTTTTCATGGCAACCCCCGTCTATTTTTGTGCTGCAGCGTCTTCATCAAATAAAATATGGCGAATATAATCAACCGGCATATCTTCACCAGTCCAGAGCTTAAAAGCAGCAGCACCTTGTTCGAGCATCATACCCAAACCATTGAAGACATGTTCAACGCCAGCTTCTTGGGCAACCTTCATTAACTTAGTTGTCCGTGGTGCGTATACGGTGTCGAATACAATCAGATCCTTACGTAACCAACTTGGATCATCAACTAAAGTCTTATCTTCTAATGGCTTCATACCAACACCAGTAGCATCAGTATAAATATAAGAATCTTGAATTTCCTTCTTAAAATCATCACGATCTTCTAATTCGTGTAAAGTAGCATGGCAGGAAGTCCGCTCGTTGATCAAATCAACGTTATGTTTAGCATTTTCCCACTCTGCATCATGTAAGTTAAAGATTGACATTTCACTAACTCCGTCCAAAGCTGCTTGAACAGCAATTGCAGTCCCAGCACCACCGGCACCTGCTAACGTCATCTTATGACCACGAATATTAATTCCTTCATCGTCCAGAGACTTCATAAAACCAATACCATCAGTCGTGTAACCGGTTAAAATTCCATCATCATTAACAATAGTGTTGACCGCACCACACATCTCAGCAGCTGGGTCTAATTTGTCTAGCAGTGGCAAAACCTTCTGCTTATTAGGCATTGAAACATTAGAACCCCGCATATCTAACGTCCGAATCGATTCAATTGCTGAAGGTAGCTTTTTGTTATCGATTTCGAATGCTAGATATGCATAGTTCAGTCCTAATTTAGCAAATGCATTATTGTGCATCGTTGGTGACATTGAATGCCGAATCGGATATGCCATCAATCCAATTAATAATGTGTGTCCATCAATGCGTTCAGTCATGTTAATCCACTCCTATAAATTTATATTTTTAATATTTGTTACTCAATTCACTTGTCATCTTAACAAAATGCTTTAATATAATAAATATAGAACAGTTGCTAAATCGATTAAATTCTTTTATGAATGAAAGGGGTATCATGTAGATTGAATCTAAGACACTTAGAATTTTTTAAAGAATTAGCACGGACACAACATATGGCAAAAGCGGCTGAAAACCTTGGTATCTCACAACCTTCATTGAGCTATGCCATTAAAAAGTTAGAAAGTGAATTGGG
Source organism: Lactiplantibacillus sp. C232 (assembly GCF_023806725.1). Taxonomy (NCBI): domain Bacteria; kingdom Bacillati; phylum Bacillota; class Bacilli; order Lactobacillales; family Lactobacillaceae; genus Lactiplantibacillus; species Lactiplantibacillus sp. C232. The sequence goes on along the minus strand of NZ_JAMSKZ010000003.1, from coordinate 113,079 downwards.
GGTCCCTTTATTTGAACCAGATGGTCGTAATATTCGTTTAACACCGATTGGTTCCGTGTATTTAAAATATATTACGGCAAGTTTAAGCGATTTATCACAAGGCAATGAACTCGTTCAGCAATTAATGGATCCTGACAAAGGACATGTTAAATTGGGGTTTACTTATACACTTGGACAGCAGCTAGTCCCCGAACTAATCACTAAGTTCCATACAGATGATAAAAATCATGCAATTACATTTGAACTCGGTCAAGGAAACTCAACTGAATTACTCCAAGAACTTGCTGATGAAAAGTTTGATTTAGTGTTAGCCTCAAGTGTCGAACGCCTTGGCGAGCAACCCACTAATACCTTGTTTGATTTTATTCCATTGGTTCAACAAGAAATTGTGGCGGCTGTCCCTAGCCACCACGCGTTAGCCAAACAAGAAGAATTATTCGTTAAAGACTTGGAACCATATCCCATGATATTTTTCTCACATAATAGTGGTTTACGTCCTTTGATTGATCGAATTCTAAGGCAGGCGCATGTGAAACCAAAAATCGTTTACGAAGTCGAGGAGGACCATACCATGGCTGGCTTTGTGAGCTATAATTTTGGCGTTGCTTTGATGCCATACTTACCGCTTTTAGACCAGACCAGCATAACGTTGAAGCACTTAGCCGATCAGCCACTACGTCACCAAATATACCTCATCAGCAAACGTAATCATTTTGTTACACCTTCAGTTAGTCGATTTGAAGAATTCAGTCGCAGTTACTGTTGGCAACATTACACACAACAGGAACGTTTAATTTAGGACAAAAAACTCTCGGGTTTGCAACATGCATTATCGCCAGACTAGTGATAATGCGTGTTATAGACCTGAGAGATTTTTTACTAAGCAACAATTGTCTTCTTTTCTCGCGATAGGGTAAGAACTACAATACTGCAAAGAACACCAATTCCAGCAATTAATACGTCAAACCACATAATTTCATAAATACCAATCTGTGAAATCCAAGCGGTAAATACCGGAATCGTAAATGAAGCTAATCCACTCGCAGTATAATAAATTCCTGTAATACGGCCCTTAGCGCGGGGAAACGTATTACTCATAACGGTTAATCCTAATTGCATAACACCGCCTGCAGCTGAGCATCCAATCACAAACGAACTGATTAAAGCTACCCACCACGTTGGGATTAGCGTTAAAGCTACCAGTGCTAACAACGATACCACCGTATCAAACAGCATAAACCAAACCGGCTTAATAATCCGCTCAACTAGTAAAGCAGTTACAATCACGCCTAAAATAGAACCAACGCTATAGACGCTGACTAACATGCGAGCGTGTACTAAATTCAAATGAATCACGTCACTGCCATACTTTGTCAACCATTGGCTCACTAAATAAAAAGTTGCCATTGAGATATATCCAAAAACCGTCAGAACACATCCAAGGATAATTTTCTTTGGCGTTAGTGGTATATGCTTTTGCAGAGTGTTCTGCTTTTTATTAGGCATTGTTACTCGATTAGTTGTTAGTCTTGGAAAAGTTCGCTGACGTAAAAAGCTAAAGTTAACTACCATTAAACACACACACAATAAAAATGCCCAACCATACCATAGTTGAAAATGATCTAGTCCAGCCACGATAATAGGTAATAATAATTCACCAATCGAAGCAAACGCTTTAATCATGATATTCGCCGTTGCTTGCCTTTGAGGATAAAGTTCCATGAGTGCTGGATATGTTCCCGAATCTAAAAATGAATTAGCCATTCCGGCTAGAATACCGAAGAAATAGGCAACGGCAATGTTAGGAGAAATGACAATGCCAATAAAAAACAGTGTATATGTTAAGATACCAATCTGAACAAATAATTTTCGACCAAGTCGATCTGAGAAGGTCCCGGCTAAATAAAGCACTAGTAATCGTCCAATACCTAATGATGAAATAACAAGTGAAACACCAGCATCATTGACATGCCATTGTTGACTTAACACAGTCATATTTTGGGCGAGAATCACAATAGCCATACCATGAACAAGGTAATTAAGATACAAACATATCGTTGTTTTAATACGTTCTGTTGATGTCATATGAGTTAACCTTTGCCCTTGTAAAATTTGAATTGAGTAACAAAGTGTTTTGCTCATCTATTAACATAATATTTTACTCCAGATGTAAGCGCTTATCAATTGTAGTTTACTTAATATATTTCAATTTTTTCGACCACTCACCGACTAACACTCACCAAGATCTGAACCACCACCATCAAAGTCGCCAGAATATCCAACACCCAGCTGCTCCACACATAGTAGTTCTCCATTGGCCGATATTTTTGGCGGGTTACCTTGAGATTTTTTTCATATAACCGGTTGAAGAAGATAAATAGCCAGATAAAGAACCACAGAATCAGGCAAAAGACGGGATAAATGAAGATATTGCTCTTGATTCCCCACGGCGTCAGACTGGTGACAGCGGTTGGCACATAGACACGATTAGGTAGCAGTGGATATGCGATAATTGCCAATAATAGCGGTAATAAAGCTAATCCCGTCTGCCGCCACAAATTATAGTGGCCGTGCTCATCTTTAACATTAAACATTGCGCCAACCTCCCTTAATTAACCAGTGCATCGCAAATGGTAATTGATGATTCCAGAGCCGCCAATCATGGTGACCCGGTTGTAACTGCCATTCAAACTGGTCTTTAAACACAGCCGCCAACTCTGGCTTGAAGGCTTCATCCATTGACCGTAACATATCTTGATCACCCGTCGCCATTAGAACACGTAACGTCCCCCAGTTTGTCGGTTGCTGTACCAAGTAAGACAAATCCGCTGGCGTCCCTTGCATCTGTGCTGGTGAGAAAGCCAGCTCAAGGTCTGGCATAATTGCCGATTGTTCCACGTGAAACCTTTTGAGATCCGTCACCGGTGATAGTGCCGCGACAGCCGCAAACCGCTGCGGATAGGTAAAGGCATAACGTAATGCCCCATAGCCACCCATGGAGTTCCCCAACAAATAATTGTCTTCCGGTCGTGCCGACAACGGGAAGATATAACGCATTCGTGTTGGTAACTCGTGGGTCAAGTAATCCCAATAGCGTGGACCATGGACCATATTCGTATAAAATCCCCGCCCCGTTTCCGGCATGACGACCGCTACTCGGTATTGCGTTGCTAGTAGTTCGATTTCCGTTCGCCGTAACCACGACGTTGCGTCCCCACCTAAGCCATGCAACAGCCACACAGTTGGAAGTTGCTGTTCACCACTACTGTAGTCTGGTAAAATTTGTCCGACCGCGTTCACTGGTTCCGGCAAGATAACTTGGACTTGCACTGACTGTCGTAACACGTTGGAATAAAAGTTATTGCTATGAATTGACATTGTGTGCCACTCCTCTCTTTATGCATCGATCATCGAATTCGGTTAGGATCTACCGACTTGGAATCACTAGTTAGCGCCAGCCCAAAATAGTTAGGCAACATGTAACTAACGGTATATTCCAGCGTTTCTTCCCCTTGAAATACCCACCGTTCGATCTTAATCACCATCGTATCCAGACTCACGTGCAAATAATCCGCAATTCGTTGATTAGGAACGCAGGTCGCCGCATATTCTTGCTCAAAGGGCTGGCGTGATAAATCAAGCTGCGCATGTTTCCTAATTAGTGCATAAATCGAATGTACGGCCCGTAACTTCTTCATTGCTGTGGCAGGAATCAGCGTCGCCAAATACCACGACTGCGAAAATTCAAATGGTGCGTGTCTAATTTCGCGTAATCGCTCTAAATACCAGGTTGTCGATTCAGCCGTAAACTTAGCCCGTGTTGGTAGTGGCGTCGTCTGATTGGCCACTAAGATTGCAACCTGTTCCTCATCAACATCGTATGTATGGGTATCCGTAATTCGTACCGCAGTCCCCCGATTAAATTTGGAAACAAAGCTGCCCTTACCCTGAATACGATAGATATAACCCTGATCGGCTAACATATTCAGTACCCGCACGACTGTCGTGGAACTGACTTGATACTTCTTCCGTAGCTCACTCTCACTATAAAACGGATCATTCTTTCGAAAATGGTTCGTGTTCAATTCCAGAATCAAGGCGCTTAAAATGGTTTGATAAATTGGTTCTTTACGACTCATGGCTGCCCCCCTTATTATTAACTTAATACATTAAATGTCTATACTTAATCAAAATTTACCCATGTCAATTAACTAACAACAATGAAAGCGTTAACTATACTGTTATATTATGCTATACTCACTCATGAAATCAAGTTAATGTGTTAACTCAAATCAAAAAGGGAGGACTTAATTCAACACTAACTTGTCATTACTAATTTGTTAAGGAGATGAATGAATTATGGATAATTCACGTACGTGGAAAGATAAGACGATTGATGTCATGAGTAAGATCGCAGCCAACCGTTATTTACGTGCTATTCGAGACGGAATGGCCGTCATTATTCCAGTTACCATCGTTGGCTCATTCTTTACGATCGTCACGCAACTACCTATTACTGCTTGGACAAACTTTATTAAACCCTATGCCGCTGGTTTAGCAATTCCAATTAATTTTTCAATGGGGTTTATGGCTATTTACGCCGCGTTTGCCATTGCAGGTCGGTTAGCTGAAGATTATCACTTCGATCATATTTCAACCGGGGTCGTCTCAGTGATGGTCTTTCTATTGTTGGCAGTTAAACCAATTACGACCACCCCAGCAGCTTTCAAAGCGTTAGGACTAAAGGCCGCTGCCACCGTGGTGCCGCTAACACACTTCGGGGCTGCGGGGTTATTTACAGCAATGCTCGCTGGGATTCTAACGGCCGAAGTGACTCGGATCTGCCGCGATCATCACCTCGTCATCACATTACCAGATGGAGTCCCACCGGCTGTTGCAGCTTCATTCTCAGCTTTGATTCCCGCGACTTTTTTAATCGTTGGTGCTTGGGTCATTCACGTTGGTTTGAACTTTGACGTTAATGCTTTCCTACAATGGGTCTTCAGCCCATTAGCCTACTTTGGTCGTGACAATTTACTTTCAGTTATCGTACCAATCCTCTTAACTGATATTGTTTGGCTATTCGGGATTCACGGTGCTGCTTTAGCCACCCCAATCTTCTGGCCATTATGGTATCCAAACCTGAACGATAACTTAGCTGCCATTTCCAAAGGTGCAACTGCTGCAACGGTTCCTCACTTCATGACTGAACAATTTTTCCAATGGTTCGTCTACATTGGTGGTGCTGGGGCAACACTGTCTCTCTGTATCTTATTAGCATTTTTCTCTAAGTCCGCTTACGGTAAAACAATTGGACGGGTTACCATTATCCCAGGGATCTTCAACATCAACGAACCCGTTATCTTTGGTGTTCCAATTGTCATGAACCCATACTTTGCAATCCCATTTGTCCTCGCACCGTTAACCATGGGGATTATCACTTGGGCTGCAACTGTTCTACATCTCGTTAGTCGGACAGTAGCTTTAGTTCCATGGACATTACCAGGACCAATTGGGGCGTTGATGACCACTGCTTGGGACTGGCGAGCAGCCGTTCTATGTATTATTAATATTATTGTGGCCACCTTTATCTATTACCCATTCTTCAAGATCTGGGATCGTAACCAATTGAAGGCTGAACAAGACGCTGCTAAAGCCGATGCTGAAAAAGCAGCTCAAGCAGCCGTTGCCGAATAATAGCTTGCACAAAAATCACACGGATTTGTCATTACGGTATGCTTAAACTAACGACTACTTTCAATGAACATGATTGCTTATTTGCTGACAATCGGTCTGACTTTAGCGTCAACCGTAATTAGCCATTATGATCATGATTCTGGGAGGACTGCTGCATTGGCCGCAGTCCTCTTTGTACATATTCTAAGAAACGAGGGAAAACGATTGAAATCTGATATTAACCAACTTACTACTGAGGGTCGTAATCCTGCCAGTAACGACTTAGACGAAATGTCGATCCTGGCAATTGCCCAGTTAATGAATCAAGAAGACGCTAAAGTCAGTCAAAGCATCACACCCGAACTACCACAAATTGCCGCTGCTATTGCCCTTATCGTCACTGCCTTTAAAGCTAATGGCCGCTTAATTTACATGGGCGCTGGTACTAGCGGTCGCCTAGGCGTTTTAGACGCTGCTGAATGTGTCCCAACATTTGGTACTGAACCAGAGATGGTTCAAGGACTCATTGCTGGCGGGGCTCAAGCTATGACGGTCGCCGTTGAAGGTGCTGAGGATAATCCTAATTTAGGCGCACAAGACTTGAAAGATCTGGCCTTAACTGCTAATGATGCCGTGGTCGGCCTGGCAGCAAGTGGTCGCACACCTTACGTTATCGGTGCACTGGACTACGCACAAAAAATCGGTGCGGCAACGATCAGTCTAGCCTGCAATAATCAGGCACTAATCAGTCAACACGCTCGGGTTGCCATCGAAGTAACCCCCGGCCCTGAAGTTCTCGCTGGTTCAACCCGTTTGAAAGCCGGCACAGCAGAAAAGATGGTTCTTAACATGCTATCGACAATTTCGATGGTCAAGATCGGCAAAGTTTACCATAACTTGATGGTGGACGTTAAACCAACTAACGAAAAACTCGTGATTCGCGCGAAACACATGATCGAACTGGCCACCGGCGTTTCTGCCGATGAAGCCAGCGAACTATTCGCTGCAGCTCATCAAAACGTTAAGACAGCGATTGTCATGGACTTGGCTGGCGTCTCTGTCAGCGACGCCGAGCAGCGTTTACAGCGCGCACACGGTGTCGTTCGTGACGCACTCGCACTGCAATGAGGAGGTCTAAAATGACATATTTAATTGGCGTTGACTGTGGTGGCACGCACATCGTTGGTCAAACTTGGACGACAGCCCCCGAGCATCTAGTCCAAAGCGTTACGGGTGGCCCTGGTAACGTTGTCCTAGACTACTCTGCTGCCGTTACTAACTTAACCACTGTCTTAGACCAGCTCACTGCCGCAATTCCAGCTAGTCAGCTTGGGTTGATTTTAATCGGAATTGCTGGCATTGAAACTGCTGGCCGGGCTGATCAGGTCCAACAAACCATCACCCAACGTTACCACGCTAATACCCAGGTCATAAGCGATGCAAAACTGGCCCTACTGAACGGTCTTGCAGGAGCAGACGGCGCCTTAGTGATTGCCGGCACGGGCTCGGTCGTTTATGGCCGCCAAGCCGGAAAATTTCTGCGCGTTGGCGGCTGGGGTTACGTTTTAGGTGACGAAGGCAGTGCCTATGACATTAGCAAGCGGGCACTTAAACAGGTTCTGACCCAGACTGATAACGGTCAAACTAGTCAACTAACAGCTCCCCTATTGGCACAACTTAAAGTTACCGATATTGCTGCCGCCGTCCAGAAATTTTACGCTCAAGATCGACAAACTAACGCTCAATTAGCACAGTTAATCGCCAAACTGGCCGAGCAACAAAATTCTGAAGCCATCACGGTATTAGTCACGTCAGCCCAAGCACTGGCACAACAAGTCGTTACCTTATATCAGCGGTTTGCAGAGTCCTGGCCACAACGGGTCGCCCTCTCTGGTTCCGTTTTACAACACAATCGCCTGGTCCGCGACACGTTAACGACGACAGTGCACCAGTCAATACCAACAATTGCTTTTAACGATATTACAACTAACAACGCCCACGCCGTCATCTATTGGCACCGGTGGACTCAGGAGGAAATTAATTCATGACAATGCGTCAACTAGGTTTATCCATTTATCCCGATCATAGCGACTTTGAAGAAAACGCCGCTTATCTCAAATTAGGCCAACACTACGGCTTCACTCGAATTTTTATGAGCATGCTGGAAATATCTGGTACGGTCGCCGAAACCAAAGCTAAGTACCAGAAAATCATTGACGTTGGAAATCAGTTGGGTTACCAAACGATTTTGGACGTTTCACCACGGATTTTTAAACAACTAGGAATTTCCTATAAAGATCTAAAGTTTTTCGCTGATTTACACGTCACCGGTATTCGACTAGATGAGGGTTTCGATGGCGCGACCGAGGCGCTGCTCTCGTATAATCCGTACGGCTTGATCATCGAACTTAATATGAGTAATGACGTCGATTATCTGAATAATATTCTCAGCTACCAAGCAAACGTCCCATTTATTTATGGCTGCCATAATTTCTATCCCCAAGTTGGAACCGCACTACCTTACAACTTTTTCGTTAAGTGTAGCGAACGTTTTCGTAAGTTCGGCATTCACTCCGCCGCTTTCGTGGCAAGTCAGGTTGGTACGATGGGGCCATGGAACGTCAACGATGGTCTGCCAACATTAGAAGCTGATCGGCGCTTACCAATCGCCGTCCAGGCCAAGCATCTCTTCGCTTCCGGACTAATCGACGATGTAATTATCGGTAACGCTTATGCGAGTGAAGCCGAACTGGCCGCATTATCAGCAATCAATCGGTACCAAGTACAATTTCACATTGAATTTGAAGCTCAGACGAATGCGATCGAAAGAACCATTGCCTTGACCCCACAACATTTTCGCCGTGGCGATATTAACCCAAATGTCATCCGTTCAACCATGCCCCGTGTGACCTACAAGGAAACGCCCAACAGTCCACACGATAATGATGTGGAATTTCAGCGTGGCGACGTATTAGTAGGCAACGACAACTTCGGCATTTATAAAAATGAATTGCAAGTCGTCTTGCAACCCCACTGTGAACCCCGAAAGAATCGGATTGGTCGGATTGCACCTGAGGAACTGTTACTGCTTGACTTTATTAAACCTTGGAGTAAATTCCGGTTTGTGGATTGAATATAGTAAAAAATATGTTACTGATTATAAAAAAGTCTATCTCGAAATTTTAATAATTTCGAGATAGACTTTTTTAGTTTAATCCAACTTATCAAAGCAAATTTCTGAAATTCACATGCTATTTTAAACTGGGTGGATGCTAACAGTATCATTTCCCATCAGTTGATCACACCAGCGGCAAGTCAGTTCTTATATCACGTAAATTCACCATCATTAACTAATTAAGCTAGATCTTCACCATTAGATTTAATGACCTTCTGGTACCAGTAAAATGAATCTTTCTTATAACGTTTCAGACTTCCCTTACCAGCATCATCCTGGTCAACATAAATAAAACCATATCGCTTGGACATCTCTGAGGTAGAAAAACTAATCAAATCGATTGGCCCCCACATCGTATAGCCCATTAGTTGTACGCCATCCTGAACTGCAGCTTTCATTTGCGCAATATGTTTACGTAAATAGTCAATCCGATACGTATCATGTACTTGTTGATCAGTTGTTAATTGATCTAGAGCGCCTAGCCCATTTTCAACAACAAACAATGGCTTACGATAACGATCCCACATCTCATTCAGTGTCACTCGCAACCCCACCGGATCAATTTGCCAACCCCAATCGGATTCCTCAAGGTAAGGATTACGACCACCAGTAGCCATATTACCGTTCACTTGTTCAGGCGCATCAGCTTGAGTTACTGTTGTCATATAGTAACTAAAACTAATAAAGTCAACCGGATACTTCGCTAAAATCGTCTGATCATCTGGTGCCATTTGCAGTTGAATATCATTCTCTGCAAAAAAACGGTTCATGAATTCTGGATATTCTCCCCGAGCTTGAACATCCGTGAAGAATAAATTCTTATCGTCTTCCACTTGAGCAGCCTGAACATCTGCAGGATTAGGTGTCGCTGGGTAAGTTTGCATTCTTGCCAGCATTGACCCAATCTTAGCATCTGGGTCAATAGCATGTAATTGTTTGGTAGCCAGTGCACTAGCGATAAATTGATGGTGCAGCGCTTGGTAACGTAACTGCATCTGATCATGCGCCGAATTCTCAGTATCAACAGCTCCAGTGGCATGAAACCCCCAAGTTCCGGTATTAATTTCATTAAAAGTTAAATAGTACGGAACGCGACCTTTAAAATGTTTAAAAACAACTTCAGTAAACCGATTAAAATCGGCAATGGTTGCCCGGCTGGCCCACCCATTTTGCTTAAGCGTTAATCCAATGGGCATTTCATAATGTGACAGTGTAACTAATGGTTGAATGTGATAGCGTCGTAATTCATCAATGACTCGATCATAGAAAGCAAGTCCGTCTGAATTTGGCTTGAGTTCATCACCTTTTGGAAATAATCGCGACCAAGCAATAGAGAAACGATAAACTTTAAATCCCATCTCAGCAAATAGTTTGATATCTTCTTTGTAATGATGATAAAAATCAACACCTCGACGCTTAGGATACATTGTATCAGTTTGATCATCTAGCGCCGTTTGAATTGAAAATATCGTTACATCATCCATTGACATATGCTTGCGATCCGTCGTTTTTTTCACTACTTCTGCCGTTGTCAGGCCTTTACCTGCTTCATTCCAGGCACCTTCAACTTGATTAGCTGCTGTCGCTCCGCCCCACAAAAAGTCTTTAGGGAACGTTTTAGGATAAGTTGGTTTATACATTAGCTGGTGCTCCTTCCATGATCTCCTTAGGTTGTAATTCTAAAATCCAATTATCACTAGTCTCCGTCGCATCAGTTGGCTTGACCATTTGATAGTCAGCCGTATTCGTAATAATGACCATGACAGTTGTATCGTAACCAGCCGTTTTGATCTTATCCACATCAAATTTAGTTAATAAATCACCACGTTTGACTACTTGGTTTTGCTTAACCATTGTTTCGAAGTATTGACCATTTAATTGAACCGTATTAATACCAATGTGAATCAGAATTTCAGCACCACTATTGGCCGTAATTCCAATCGCATGACCAGTGGGATATACTGCCGTAATTGTCCCATCAACGGGCGCTGTGACCGTCCCTTTATTTGGAACAATGGCTAATCCTTTGCCCATTGCTTCAGACGCAAATACTTCGTCATGAACGCTAGTCAATGGAATAATTGTCCCTTCAACCGGAGCCATTACTGTGTTATCACTTTGATCACTTACTACTGAGTAATCAGCCTGCTGTTGACGAGCGAATCCAAAGAAGTACGTTAAGATCGCACCACCTAAGAATGCTACAATCAATCCAATGACTTCACCCATAAACCCATGCCCTAGAAAAGTTGGTACCGCTAATAAGCTAGGGAGTGTAAATGAGCTAGCGTGCGTACCAGCGGCGCCAATAATTGCACCACCAAGGGCACCACCCACAACGGCACAATAGAATGGTCGTTTTAACTTAAGCGTTACCCCGTAAATCGTCGGTTCGGTAATTCCAAACAATGCCGTGACAAAAGAAGACCCTGCTAATGCTTTCATTTTTTGATCTCGTGACTTCAAAAAAACAGCTAACGCAGCACCAGCCTGTGATAATACGGCCGCACTAAGAATTGGTAACAACGGGTCATAACCCATCTTAGCAATATTATTCATCATCAATGGTACGAACGTCCAATGTACACCAAAGATAACAAAGACTTGCCAGAAGGCACCCATGATAACACCAGCACCAATTGGCATGAAGTTATAAATTGCCATAACACCACTTGCTAATCCATTACCAATGAGTCCCCCAATTGGGCCGACAACTAACAGCGTCAATGGCACCATGATAATTAATGAAAAGAGGGGCGTGAAAATATTCCGAATTGCCGCTGGAAATAGCTTGTCCAGTACTGGCTCTAAATACGACAATACCCAAACTGCCAGCAGAATTGGGATAACCGTTGACGTGTATGTTGTTGGAACCACCGGAATACCAAAGAAATGTAGTGTTGTTGAATTCGCCATAACAGTTACTAAAGTTGGGTATAGCAGAGCTGCACCAAGTGACACCGCTACAAATTGGTTAACCTTCAACTGCTTAGCAGCAGTAAATGCTAGAAAAACAGGTAAAAAGTAAAAAATAGCATCACCAGCAGAATACCAAATCTTATAAGCCCCACTAGTCGTTGACATCAAATTAAAAGCAACCGCTAAAGCTAGCAACCCTTTCAAAATACCAGCACCAGCCAAAGCACCTAAAAACGGCGTAAAGATTCCGGAGATAAAAGCAATAAACCGATTAATGATGTTTTGCTTTTCACCCGTATCTTCCGTTGTAGTAGCTGCATCAGCCGCCGTATCAGGATTTGCTAATCCTGCTAAATCTGCTAAAACGGCAAAGACCTGCGCCACAGCATTACCAATAACAACTTGATACTGGCCCGCGCTTTGAACAACCGTAATGACACCATCTAAGTTTTCAATCGCCTCAGTATTCGCTTTGTCCGTTGACTTTAAGTTGAAACGTAGTCTGGTCGCACAGTGCCATGCTTTGCTAATATTATCTTTTCCACCAATATTGGTAAGAATTGATTGTGCTAATTCTGAATAATCCATACACTTTTTCCTCCCTTTATAAAACGACAAAAACCCAAGTAGGCCCGTTATCAACACTAAAAATACAGGTTGACTGGTTGCTACTTGGGTTTTGCCTAATCGAATAGTTACAATCCCAAAAATATTATTGATTCTCGTTCAACATCCGCTGAATGTGCATGATTAAGTAAATACGCTCATTCACCGAAACAGTCTGTTCCGTCGACTTCTTCACAAAAACAGCGATTTTTTGGACACAGGCAAAGGCTCGGGGGTATTGCTTAGATAAATGTTCAAATAAGAAATCATCATCTGCCCCTTGGGATTGATCAGGTCGTTTCAGCGTTAAACGCTCCGCAAAAAAGCGTAGATGAACTAAAAATCGTTGCAAACTAACACTCTCATCTGGCATCGTTAATGACAGCTGATACTTAACAATATTCAAAATATCATTAATCAACTTAGTCATTGCAAGTGTTTGATCAGTGTTAGAGTCAGCCATACTATTCTCAACAAACTTCATTGCAATAAATCCAGCTTCATCTTCCAACAACGTCACATCAAAATGCTTTTTAATCAGTGCCAATGCTTGCATACCGACTTGAAACTCACGGTGATAAATTCGCTTAGTTTCCCACAAGATTTCATTATGAATATCCATCTGATGGTGGTGCCGATAGACAGCAAAGTGAATATGGTCAGTCAATGAAATCAACAAATAAACATTAAAAGTCGTTTGCAATTGTTGTTCTGCCAACTCAATAATTTGCGAAGCAACTTCAAAATATTCCGGTTCAATATCTGCCATCAAGCTTTGGAAATTACTAATCCAATTATCTCCTTCTGGCGTATAAATCTTAGTAATCTGTTGTTGCTCAACATCGTCACCAGTATGCTTTTTGAACCCGATTCCTTTACCAATTAAGACAACTTCCCGTCCATTTTTTTCAGCCAATAGGACGTTATTATTAAAAACCTTTTTGATTCGCATGCGCACGCTCCTCGACTCTCATACCTAAATAAAGAAAAAAACCTAATAACCCACTGCATCCGTGCTATCAATCACGAATACAATCGATTAATTAGGTTTTGCCCACTAGCTAATGTTAGCGGTAACAATCCTTATTTACAATTAGCTAGTATAGCGGTTTCGGAAAACGATTGCAAGCGTTAAATGCCAATTTATATCATCTCAGCAATGATATATCGCTGTTAGATATCACTAATTGCATTTCAACTATTCAGATTTCTCCGCTAACCCATTATGCTTAATCACATCTTGATACCAGTAGAACGACTTCTTGGGATAGCGAGCTAACGTCCCGTGGCCCTGATCATCTAGGTCCACGTAAATAAAGCCATACCGCTTACTCATCTCGCCAGTTGATGCACTAACAAGGTCGATGCACCCCCATGGTGTGTAGCCCATCAAATCGACGCCATCATCAATGGCACCAGCCATCGCTTCAATATGTTGCTTCAAATAATCAATGCGATAATCATCTTCAACATAGAAATTCTTATCAGGTTTATCAATCGCACCTAGGCCATTTTCAACCACAAACAACGGTTTCTGATAGCGATCATATAGCTCATTTAACGCAATCCGTAACCCGGTTGGGTCAATCTGCCAACCCCAGTCACTCGCCTTCAAAAATGGATTCTTGACGCCGCCCATCAGGTTACCAGCAACAGTATCGGTTACACTACCCGTGGTTTCCACCGCGCTCGACATATAATAACTAAACCCAATATAATCAACTGGATATTGTTGTAGTAATGCCAAGTCGCCATCCGTGGTCTCCAGATCATCAAAGGTCAGATTATATTCAGCCAGCAGTCGCTTGGTATAGGTCGGATAAGCTCCACGTACTTGAACATCCGCACAGAAGAAGTTGAAATCTTGATTATGCTGCAAATTAGCCAGCTGGTTAACTGGGTTCGAATCATAAGCATAACTAGTGGCATAGAGAATCATACAGCCAACCTGAATATCGTCTCGCAATTCGTGGGCGATTTTGACTGCCTTAGCACTGGCCACAAACTGATTGTGCCATGCCTGAAAAACGTTCTTTTTGTCATTAGCACCCGTCGATGGCACTAATCCTTGGCCCATCACCGGAAAATGTGCCGCACTATTGATTTCGTTGAAGGTCATCCAGTACTTAACCTTTGAAGCATAACGCGTTAAGATGGTCCGCGCGAAAGTTTCGTAGAATTCAATCAAATACCGGTTCTTCCAGCCACCATACCGTTTGGCCAAGTTCAATGGCAATTCATAATGTGAGATTGTAATCACTGGTTCAATATTATTAGCCAAGCATTCGTCAATCACATCATCATAAAACTTTAATCCGGCTTCGTTAGGTTGCGTTTCATCACCGTTTGGAAAAATTCGTGACCATGCAATTGAGAAACGGTAACACTTGAAACCCATTTCGGCAAACAGTGCAATATCTTCTTTGTAATGATGATAGAAATCAATACCTTCATGGTTTGGATAGGTGTACTTATCTGTATCGATCGTCCAGTCAAAATCTGGTTGACTAACGATTTTAAATCGGTCTTTGCCACCTGGTAACGCATCCGCAATCGATAAGCCACGACCACCTTCTTGGTAGCCACCCTCTAACTGATTGGCAGCAGTCGCGCCGCCCCATAGAAATCCTTCTGGGAACTCTGACATTTAATCAACACCCTTTCTAGTTAGCTAATAATGATAGCCCTTACAACAAGTATAATCAATCATTGGTCTGAATATCAATTATTAATAACTATCCCAAATCTTCCCCATTCGAAGCAATTACTTTCTTATACCAGTCAAATGAGTCTTTCTTCATCCGCTTCAGACTACCATTACCTTCATCATCTTGATCGACATAGATGAAGCCATACCGCTTAGACATTTCGGAGGTACCGGCACTAATGACATCAATGCAACCCCAGGTCGTGTAGCCCATCAAATCAACACCATCCTTGACTGCTTCTTTCATCTGTTCAATATGTTGACGTAAGTAGTCAATCCGATAATCATCCTGAATCTTACCATCGGCGCTGATTTCATCTTCGGCACCCAAGCCGTTCTCAACAACGAATAATGGTACTCGATAACGATCCCAGAACTCGTTCAAGGTAATCCGTAAACCAACTGGGTCAATCTGCCAGCCCCAGGCACTGGATTTCAAGTATGGATTTTTACCACCCATTGATAAGTTACCACTGGCTTGTTCAACATCATCAGTCGCCGAAGTAATCGTCGTCATATAGTAACTAAAACTTAAGTAATCGACCTTGCCTTCAGCTAACAATTGTTCATCGCCAGCTTCCATCGTTAATTCAATCCCGTTTTCTGCAAAGTACCGGTTCATATATTCTGGATATTCACCACGTACCTGTACGTCAGTAAAGAACAAATTCAATTGATCTTGCAATTGGGCCGCCCGAACATCAGCTGGATTAGGCGTATTGGCATAAGTTTGCATCCGCGCAAGCATTGAGCCAATTTGTGCCTCAGGATCAATCTCGTGACACTGCTTAACTGCAATTGCACTTGCAACAAACTCATGATGTAGCGCTTGGTAGCGTAATTGCATTTGATCATGTAAGCTTAGATCACTATCAATTGCACCAGTACCAGTAAATCCCCAAGTTGAAGCGTTAATTTCATTGAACGTTAGCCAGTACTTCACAACACCCTTATAGCGTTTAAATAGCACTTCAGTATAGCGAGTGAAATCTGCAATTGTCTTGCGACTTGCCCAGCCATTATTCGTTAATGTTAGGTTTAATGGCATTTCATAGTGGGAAATGGTCACTAGGGGCTCAATACCATACTTGTGACATTCAGCAAAAACATTGTCATAAAACTTCAAACCAGCTTCATTAGGTTCAGTTTCATCACCTTTAGGAAAGATCCGAGCCCATGCTAAGGATAGTCGGTATACCTTGAAGCCCATTTCCGCGAATAGCTTAATATCTTCCTTGTAGTAATGATAGAAGTCGACGCCACGGCGCTTAGGATAGAGCTTATCCGTTTGATCATCAATGGCAGCTTGGACACTCTCTTTAGTAACCTCGTTCATCGACATTACTTTGCGGTCAGTAGCCTTCTGAACAACTTCAGCAGTTGTTAGGCCCTTCCCATCAACGTTCCAACCCCCTTCAACTTGGTTGGCAGCAGTCGCGCCGCCCCACAAAAAGTTCTTTGGAAAGCCAATTGGCATTGTTTTTGAATACATAATTGAAAACTCCCTTTAATTAGTTTAATTGTAATAATGGTTCAGTTGCATTAACTTCCGTAGCAGCTGGAAAAGCCAGTTTAACGTCATGATAGTTCTTAGAATTAGTCACAACCATTGGCGTTGTAACGGGATACCCTGCCGCCTTAATCGCTTCAATATCAAACTTCACTAGCGGCTGACCAGCTTTGACCGTCTCGCCCTTTTGAACTAGCGTTTCAAAACCTTTGCCCTCTAATTCGACAGTATCCATTCCAATATGCATCAAGATTTCAGCACCATCTGTTGTGTTTAAACCAACGGCATGTCCAGTTGGGAACACGAGTGCTACTTCGCCGTCAGCTGGAGCGTATAAGACACCATCAGTTGGTTCGATTGCAACACCTTTGCCCATTGCACCTGATGAGAAGACCTCATCCTTAACTTCACTTAGTGGGATGATTTGGCCCGTTTCGGGGCTACTTAACTTAGTGGCCGCATTGTAAGTGACGTTTGGTTCTACTTTAGTTGCTGCACCAGTTGGTGTCGTTTCTACTGAAACACCACCGGCCATGACTGGATCAGCCGTTGCCGCAGTTTCTACGACCTTAGTTTGCTTATCATTACTATCAACACTCTTGTAACCAAATAACATTTGTAGGGCAAAGCCAAGGACTGCAGCAATGGCCATCGCAATAATTAAGCCATATACAGAGCCGTCTACCCCAGTTTTAGAATTAATCGCAGCTGGGATTGAGAATAATCCCATACCGCCCATCATATACATTTTTGTACCTGCAAAACCAATAATGCCGCCACCAATTGAAGCGGCCACACAACTCAGAATAAATGGGCGCTTACGTGGCAATGTTAACCCATAAATGGCAGGCTCCGTAACACCGAAAATACCGGAGATAAAGGCTGGTAAAGCAATACCGCGTGTCTTTTGATTTTTCGTTTGTAATAGAATACCTAATACAACTCCAGTTTGGGCAAACGAAGCGGCTAATGATAATCCTAAAATAGGGTCAAAGCCTTGTGAGGCTAGGTTGGCCATCATAACAGCTACGAACCCCCAGTGAACACCAAAGATAACGAAAACTTGCCAGAAAGCACCCATCACAAGCCCAGCAACGATCGGACTGAAGTTATAGATTGCAACACACACTGTTGAAATACCATCACTTAACCAACTTGCAACTGGTCCAATAATTAAAAAGGTAATCGGCACTGCAATTAATAACGTAATAAATGGGACTAAGAACGTCTTAACTACCGTTGGCACGATTCGTTTTGCAAATGCCTGAACTTTAGATGCAAACCAAACGGCCAAGATAATTGGAATTACTGAAGAAGTATAGCTCATCATCACAACCGGAATACCTAAGAAAGTCGCGTGAATCTGTGATTCAAAGATACTACCACTGAACAACGTGCTTAATACTGTCTTACTGCTGTTCAAAGCGACAATACTTGGATAACAAAGCGCCATCCCAATCGCCATTCCGACAAATTGATCAACATGAAACTTTTTGGCTGCTGTCAATCCCAAAACAATTGGTAGGAAATAGAAGAAACCATCACCGATCGAGTAGAGAATCTTGTATGTTCCTGAATTCTCTGACAACCAATTGAACGCGACAAACATCGCAACGAACCCTTTGATCATCCCAGCCGCACATAAAACACCTAACATCGGCGTAAAAATACCAGAAATCAAATCGATGAACCGGTCAAAGATACTCATCTTTTCCCCGTCTTCATAATCATCAGGTACACTACCACCATCGGCAAAACCACCGACGCGAATGAGCGTTTCATAAACGTCTGCAACTTCATTTCCAATGACTACTTGGTACTGACCACCGGACTGAACAACTGTAATAACACCATCTGTATCTTTTAATTCATCAGTATGGGTAGCGCTTTCATCTTTGAGCTTAAACCGCAACCGGGTTGTGCAGTGAACCACGCTCTTAACATTATCCTTACCGCCAACTCCGGCGATAATCTTTTTACTTAAATCTTCATAAGCCATCATTGTTCCTCCTCATTTATCTATAAATCAATAATTGCAATTTGAGTAAACAAAAACCCAAATGTCCTTTCTTCAAACCACGCCACTAGGGCCCTAGTGACTGCTGCTCTCAAGAAAAGATATTTGGGTTAATGCCTGCATAACCAGTAACACACCGTTAATAATCTTATTTATTCACTTTTTTGTCGGTGGGTGACGCGCCAGATGTGAAGGGTCAAATAGACTTTGTCATCCGGCTCTAGTCGCCAGCCAGCCTTACTTTGTAAAAATGTATCGATCCGTTCCACTGTTGCATAGGCATGCGCATATTTTACTTGCATCAACTGCAGTAATGACTGATCTAATTCACTGCCAGTTCCATTACTGCGGCTAACGCGTTGCACCATTAGCGCACGTAAATGCGCAATGAAACGATTGTAATTGAAGGACTCTGGGTCCAGATGCATCTGGTATTGATATTGCACGATATCAATGATGCCACTGATCAATTTCGTGATTTTAATCGTTTCCTGCAACTTGGAACCATCTGAACCAGCATTGATGAAATGATAAGTCATAAAAACCACTTCACTTTTAGGAAGGATCACGTCCGCCGTCACATTAATTAAATCGACCGCTTGACTGGCTGCGTGAAACTCCTTAGGAAACAATTTTTTAACTTCCCAACGGACTGTGCCGTTATCGACATCGATTCCATCATTGGCTCGCTTCAACGCAAAATCAATGTGGTCTGCAAGCACAAAGTACTGATAATCACTAAAACTGACCTTCAACAGCGGCTCCACTAGGTGAACCACCTTTGTTGTAATCACAAACGATTGGGGTTTTAAATCTTGAAAAGCGTCAATATCAACATTCTGTTTCAAAGTTGCCACAAAACGCCGCTGAATTTTCTGATCATCAATCTGATCACCCTGATGCTTACCAAAACCTACGCCATTACCAATTACAATCCATTCAACATCCTGATCGTCCACCACTAAAGCGGCATTATTATTGAAGTTCTTTAGAAATTTCACCACTCACGCCTCCTGGATTTTCAAACAAAAAACCTACTTAAAGAGTATCACATCTCACTGAAGAGACTGTGAATACAGATATGAGTAGGTTTATGCCTGATCGAATCAGTAACACGCTTTAATTTATGTTATTTATACTAGCAACAATTGTAAGCGGTGTCAACCGCATGTGAATATTTTTTTTTCATACTTCCATCTGGTCAATTCGCTATAATCCTTCATCATTCGCTACGGGCACCTTGCAATACATCATATTCTTTTCCAGCCACTACCACTACTAACGGTAAGCCAGTGACAAGCTTAACTTGCGTTTTATCTTGATATAGTTGAACTTCTAGCACTCGACCACGAAAACGCAACCGATAACTAAGATGCGTTATCTGAGTTGGTAAATGATTGGTAATGTGTAACTTACCGTCAGCGACATACATCCCAGCAAATCCATACGTTAATCCCAACCAACTGCCGCCCAGATTTGCTTCATGAAGCCCATCTTTGGCATTACCTTGTAGATCAACCAAATCCATTAACGATGTATCCATATAATAACTGAACGCCTTATCATGATCACCTAGTCGGCTCGCCAAAATACTGAAAATCGATCGTGATAAAGAGGAATCATGCGTCGTAATTGGTTCATAGTACTCGTAATCTCGCCGCAATTGTTCCAGTGATTGATCTTCTGGAAACAACATTTCCGCTAATAACGTATCTGCCTGCTTGTTGACCCGGTGACGATAGATCATGAGCGGGTGATAATGTAACAACAATGGATATTGTGTTGCTGCCGTCGTCGCAAAAGGCCATACCGGCATCTTTGGTGAATTATCATCTTGTGCAGTGACTTGTTGTTCTTGATCATACGGTAGGTACATGTTCGTACTTGCCTTTGTGAACTGTGCTTGCTCATCAGCATCGCCGTCAATATAATGATTTTCAAGTAACCAAGCTGCAAAAGCCATATTTTCCTTAGCCATCCGATTCGTGTAGTAATTATTATCTACCAAGGCGGTATATTCATCCGGCCCCGTCACCTTGTATAAGCAGAATTGCGACCGGCCATCACGCTGTTGCCAGCTACCAAACTGCAACCAGAAACGTGCGGTTTCCAGGACAACTGCTGCACCTTGTTCCCGCAAGAAGTTCTGATCATTAGTGACATCAAAATATAACTTAACCGTATGCGCAATGTCCGCATTGATGTGATATTGCGCAGTGCCAGCAGGAAAATAGGCACTTGCTTCTTCACCATTAATCGTTCGCCATGCGTACAATGCGCCCCATGTCACACCCAAGCTCCGCGCCCGCTCTTGAGCTTGCGGCAAGATACTAAACCGATAATGCAACAGTTGCTTGGCAATTTGTGGCTGCGTATAAATGAAGAACGGTAACATATACATCTCGGTATCCCAGAAATAATGGCCCTCATAGCCCGGTCCAGTAATCCCTTTAGCTGCAATGTTCGTTAACCCGTTACGACCAGCTGATTGAAATAACTGGAACAAGTTATATTGAATCCCAGTTTGTAACTTTTTATCACTAATTTGCACTTGCGACTGTTGCCAAAAGTTCGTTAAAATCTGCCGATTACGATCCACAATATCGTTGGTCCAACTCGTTATCGTATCCGGCAGCGCTTGATTAATTTCACTGATTTGACGCGTAAACGACCAGCTCAGCGTTGTCTGTACTTCGATGGTACCACTGCCATGAAAACCGGCATGATCGCCATATACTTCAAAGCCTGTCGGAAAGCTGGTCAACCAATCCCGTTGCGTTATTTGTTGGTGTGTTGAAGCTACCAACGTCTGCCACTTTATTTGCTGCTGACGATCAGCTGGTATAAATTGGTTGGTTAACCCAGATTGTCGTTGCGCTACTCGCGGATCGTCCGCGTCCGCCGTCGTCGCAGTCACATCATGAATAATTGGCCGCGTGAACCGCAACGTCCCCGTATAATCAAGCGAAGTCAGTTCGTAGTTCAAGAATAGTTGATGCGAATTATCCAACGCAATCATTGATTTAACGACCAGTTCAAAATGATGGTCGTCGGAGGTAACAATCTGAAACTTTTCCGTTAATACGCCCGTATCAAAATCAAGCACGGCATCGTCGACCATCATATCCCAATCACCAGGAATCTCAGAACTTGTCTTCTCAGTTGCAAAGTCTAAGTACCGCGGACTTGTTAATGAAATAATCGTTTGATGATTTTTCGCATATCCATAGGCACTTTCTCCATATGTGATTGGATTCGTCGCATAATAGCCATTGATGAGCATCACTGGTAGTGTTGCTTGTTGATTACCTGTAAACGGTACTGAGTCTCGAACACCCATGTGACCATCACCCAAGGCAAAAATCGTCTCCAGATACTGCCGATTCGTCGTTGCCACATCTTTTAATGTTAACTTATCAATTTGCATAGTCTCCCCCACTTTCGACTTCATTTGCTGTAGTATAACATCCGAAATAAAGCGGTTTCATCGATTTGAGAATCACTTTGCTGCTTTTCGCATAAAACAATCGCTTAGTACCGACAATATACTAACGTTAATGAGAACGTATTTAAAGTGACGGAATAATCTCGTTGTAACCAAAAAGCTTCGCTGACCTGACAATCAAGTTCTCGATTATCAGGTCAGTGAAGCTAAAATTATTTCTCAGTACGCTTTATATAGTTGCAACACTCTCACGTTCAACCAATGTGACTGGGACTAACCGCGTGGCAGATTTGCCAACCAAACAATTAACACTTTCAATACCAATCTGGACAAAATTCTGGGTAACACTTGTCAACGCAGGAGTCGCAATATCGCAGATGAGCGTTCCATCAATGCTGACAACAGAAAGCGCCCCAGGTAGCTTCACATTACTCTCCTGAGCAGCCTTTTGTAGTCCGGCCGCCGTCATATCACTAGCTGCAACAACCCCAGTAATGCCCAACTCTTGATAAGCATTAAAAACATTATAACCAGCCTGATAACTATAATCTCCGGGTTGCACCCATTCAGCTTGCCCATGAATCGAATAATCTTTTAACGCCGCTTGATACCCAGCAAGCCGTTGACTACCTGTATGATAATGGTCGATTCCGGCTAGGCCAATTGTCCGATGACCATGCGAAATTAAATACTTTGTCGCCAAATAGGCCGCCTGATAATTGTCAGAGCTAACAGACTTGACGCGTTCATCTGCTAGATTGATCGAAACAAAACAAAACGGTGTCTTTGATTCTGTTAATAATTGTAAGTCTGCTTTATCTGGTTCAATCGCCATTAACAAAATACCTGAAACAGTACGTTCCAAGGCAGTCACAATTGCTTGATGTTGTAACTCGGTATTCCGATTACCAGCATATAGAATAATAACCTGTAACCCGATCTCAGTCGCGCGCTGTTGAATACCATCAATAATTCCACTTGAAAAATTCGTCGGCGTGACGTTGACAATAACGGCAATCACGTCCGTCTTCTTTTTAACCAATTCCATGGCTAGTGTATTCTTCCGATAGCCGAGATCCTTAGCAACTTTTAAAATACGCTCCTGAGTCTTGTCGCTATATGTACCCTGTTTTTTCGCCAACACTCGTGACACTGTAGCAATTGAAAAGCCAGTTTTAGCGGCAATATCTTTGATTGTTGGCTTCATTTTTCCAGCTCCCCTCCGATTTAAATTAATTATAGCGCTAAAAGCAGGTAAAATCATCGTCAAAAGTGTAAACGTTTACTTTATTATTGAAACAGTATTGTAAACGTTTACGTTAAGTGCTAGTATTGCCCTGTTGAAAAGTGATTACCTTTTAAGGAGATGGATTCTCATGAACCAACCTGCAGTACACCCGAATAAACCAATCGCTGATGTTTCCAGTAAGCCTAAGACATCTACTATTGCTAATTCGCTGCCCAACCTCCCATTAAAAACCATCTTTGCAATTACCTTTGGTTTTTGTGGGGTTAATATGGCCTTCTCATTACAATCATCACAGATGAGTCGGATTTTCCAAACCATTGGCGCTGATCCGACCAAACTAGGACTCTTCTTCATTCTGCCACCATTGGCTGGATTATTCGTCCAACCACTAGTCGGTAAATACTCTGATCGAACTTGGACGCGTTTTGGTCGTAGAATGCCCTACTTACTATTCAGCGCACCATTAGCGGCGCTGGTCATGGTGTTATTACCAAATGCCGGTTCATTCGGCTTTGGCTACGCTTCAACTGCTGCATTACTATTTGGTGCTATTGCTATTTTATTTATGGATTTATCAAGTAATGTTTGCATGCAACCATTCCGCATGATTATTGGAGATATGGTTAATGAAAATCAGAAGGACAAAGCATGGTCTTGGCAACAAGCTTTCAGTAACCTAGGAGGCGTACTTGCTACTATTCTACCGTTCGTCCTAACTTACTTTGGTGTTGCAAACACGGCGCAAAAAGGCGTTGTCCCTCTTTCTGTAAGAATTGCGTTTTATATTGGTGCCATTATTTTATTAGGCATCTCAGCATATACTATTCATACGGTTAAGGAATATGATCCTGACACGTACGCACTTTATCATCATATCGATCCTGAACAACATAAGCACACCAAGCCTATTTGGCAATTAGTAAAAGAAGCCCCAAAAGCTTTCTGGGAAGTTGCCCTCGTTCAACTATTTGCCTGGATTGGTATTCAATATATGTGGACTTATACTACTGGTGCCATCGCCGAAAACGTTTGGCACACAACTAATGCTGCCTCGGCTGGCTATCAAGCTGCCGGTAATTGGTATGGAATCTTGACCTTCATTCAATCAATGGCCGCCGTTCTATATGGTTTCTTAGTTCTTTCACAGACTAATCCATACAAGCGAAAGTTTTGGTATTGCTTTGGCTTAGCTAGCTTCGCAGTTGGCCTCGTTTGGGTATTCTTCATTCACAACCAGTACCTATTAATTGCCCCATTCTGTTTAATCGGTATCGGCTTCTTTACGGTGCATGTCGAGCCCTTTAATATCTTTACTTCTTCACTAGATGGTGCCAATGAAGGCTCATATATTGGAATTTTTAACGGTACGATTTGCTTGCCACAAATTCTCGCATCCGTTGCCAGCTTTATGGTCTTTAAATTCGTTGGTAATTCGATGCCTGGAATGATGCTTATTGCTGGTATCTCAATGTTCATCGCAGTACTTGCCATTAGTATTATTAAGCAAGACAAGCCTCAAGAAGATTTGTCAGAGAATCCAACTAAATAAAAGTCATTTTACTAAGGAGTGTTTTTTAATATGAGTGCATTACCAAGTTACACACAGAACGGCCAAACGATTACGTTTGCTTTCGCCCAACCATTACAATTAACTATTGTTACGCCGGAAATCATCCGCGTCTTTATTAATCGCGGTGAGCAAGGTGAATCCTATGCAATTGAGGGTCATAAAATTCAGGCGACTGATTTCACTATTGAAAGTGCTGGTGATCATTACATTATCCGGACATCAGCTTTAACGATTCACCTCGATTCCGAACGGCATCTTGATACCTTTGATAAAGATGGCAATGCTTTGATTACCGATTATCGTGGTGAACGCATTCACTTGAAAGGTGTCGACAAAGTCCATGAACGATTAGTTGAGGCAGAAGGCCATTCAGTGACTAAGGCACCTACTAAATCTGATCAAGGTTACTACGAAATCATTAAATCGCTAGCACCTGATGAATATCTTTATGGACTTGGTGACAAGACCGGATATCTGAACAAACGTGGTTTTGCCTATGATAATTGGAACGTTGATAACCCCGCTCCCCAGCTGGAGATCCTACCTAATATTTACAAGTCAATCCCAGTGATGTTGGGGCTAAAAAATGGACATCCTTACGGTATCTTCTTCGACAATACCTACCAGAGCCATTTAGATATGGGTAAGGAAAGCAACCATTACTACTTTTATTCAGCTGTCCAAGGTAACCTCGACTACTACATTATTGGTGGTACCACGTTAAAAGACATTGTCACTAATTACACCTACTTAACTGGTCGAACGCCACTACCTCAAAAGTGGACGCTCGGTTACCAACAATCACGGTGGGGTTACAGTGCTAGTCAAGAAGAAGTGCAAGCAATTGCAGATAACCTTGCAAAGTACGACTTACCATGCGATGCGATTCACTTTGACGTCGATTACATGGATGGTTATCGGGTCTTCACCTGGGACAAGGATAAATACCAGGGTAATCCCAAGAAGTTTATTACCAAGTTGAACCAACAGGGTCTCAAGGTCATCCCGATCATCGATCCCGGTGTTAAACAAGATTCTGACTATCACATTTATGCCGAGGGTCTTAAAAAAGGCTATTTCGTTAAATCTGCTGACGGTGATGTCTATATTAACAAAGTATGGCCAGGTAACGCTGCTTTTCCAGACTTTGGTCGTCCAGAAGTTCGTCAGTGGTGGGCTAACAACGGTAAATTTTTAACTGATTTAGGTGTCGCTGGTATTTGGATCGATATGAACGAACCCGCTACGTTCGAAGGTCCGATTCCAGATGACGCGGTCTTTAATGATCAAGACACGCCTTCAACACATAAGAAGATGCATAACGTTTATGGCCATAATATGGCTAAAGCAACCTATGCTGGACTAAAAGAGCAAACTGGCAACCGACCATTTGTCATCACACGGGCAGCTTACGCCGGAACTCAGAAATACTCGACTGTTTGGACCGGTGACAACCGCAGTATGTGGCCACATATCCAAATGATGATCCCACAACTCTGCAATCTAGGATTAAGTGGCTTTAGTTTTACTGGAACTGACATTGGTGGCTTTGCCTCAGACACGACATCTGAATTACTGACACGGTGGATTGAAGGGGCAATTTTCAGTCCACTGTTACGGAACCATGCAGCATTAGGGACTCGCCAACAAGAACCATGGGCATTTGGCGAGCCAACGTTAAACATTTATCGCAAGTATCTCAAATTGCGTTATCGTCTGATTCCTTATCTATACGATTTATTTGCTAAGGAAACCAAAACTGGCTTACCAATCATGCGTCCCGTTGTCTTAAACTACGATCAGGATCCTCGTGTACGCGACTTGAATGACGAATACATGGTTGGTGACGACATACTAGTTGCCCCCGTTGTTCAAAAATCTCAATTTAAGCGGTTAGTTTATTTACCAGCTGGGAACTGGGTTGATTTTTGGAACGGGGCTGAGTATGCCGGTAATCAGGATATTGTAGTCGATACCCCACTCGATAAACTACCATTATTTGTAAAACAAAACACCATTTTGCCATGGGGACCCGCTGTTAGCCACATTAGCGATGAACCGTTGAAAGCGATGACGTTTAGAGTATTTGGTACTCAAGGGACCTACCAACACTATCAAGATAATGGACGTGACTTTAAGTATCAGTCAGGTGAATGGAACAATTACACAATTACCGTTGATCATAACAAGGTTAATGTGCAACTCACTCATCACGGTTATCAACCAGTTTACCAGCAGATCACAGTTGAATTGTCTGATCATGTTGTTAAACTCACTTACGATAATGACAGTAGCTGTTATCGAGAATAGTAGCTTAATATTTTAATCCTTAACTTTAATAAACACCTTAGGATACCAATCACTCCTAAGGTGTTTATTATTTCAATTACTATTAGATATATTAACGTGCTCTTTTCCTAAATAAACTTGTCAGTAATATCTTAATGTCTATCCAGTCGCTCAAATTAATCCCCTTATTCAAAACATGATCATATAAAATTTGGTAAAAATGTATTTTAGTAGGTGTTTCAAGCATCTCATAACTATTATGTTTTCTATCAATTAAACCCAACTTACCATCGAGCTTAACATGATAACTTATATCATCTAGTGTCATATTAACAGCAATGCCAGCCATTGGAACTTACTCTGAAAACAGTGATACATAAAAGAGGAAATCAACTGATAACAAACTGATTTCCTCTTTTAAACAATTTTAACTATTACAGTAGTGGCTTTTAGTTAACTGCATAGTATTGTGCTTCTGATCGTAATGGATAAGAAATTAATTCAGTCGTATCCAAGTGCTCATGGTTTAAACTGACACTGTTAATTTGACTATTTTCATAAGTTCTATAGTAATAAACTCCCTTGTCCATATCACAACAAGAAGAATAGATTGTATATTCGTACTTTCCGTCAGTAACTTCACATAGCCCTTTTTGTTGTTCTACAGACCCTAGTATATGGAAAAACTGACTAACACTGCCACTCTCTGTCTGCATCGGCAACGAGTTTAATTTAGTAAAAGCGGCTCTGACAAATCTAGACATTGAGGACAAGTCTCCAGGTAATCCTAGTCCGCCCATTCCTCTACTATAACTATCTAAATCCACTTTTTCCGAAAAACTATTTTGGGGTGTGCTATTTGATAAGGCACGATAGTTGTTCAAATTAAATAATTGGTAGTCAAAATTAGGATTGTTTGTTAACACACCTACTGGATTGTCGTAAATTTTTAGTCCTTCTTTAACACTTTCAATAACTATCGATTCCTGTTTATCAGCAACCAACCAATGTAGCGGTGATAATGGTAATTGTTCACTAAAATTAATATTAACCAAGTTTAGTTTTTGTATGTTCTTTTTCACTTCTCTAACACTTGAAAATTGTCCCAATAACCAAGGAATTAATTCAAATGGTGTGATATTAACTTTATCAGCATCATATTTTTTATAATCAGCATAACCTGCAAAATTTAATCCCGCAATACACAAGCCTTTTTCATTCATCGCATCGTAGTAAAGTGGATAGCTTTCTACATCAGCAGTAATTCCAATTATTGCATAATGGTGATCTAAGTTCTCCACCTTACGAAATACTAGTGGATATTTTCTAGGCGTAATCGTAACCATTTCATTGTATGAAATTTCATAATCGAAATTTCTACCGAAGTAATTATTATAAGATTGATAAGTTATGGCAGTACACATAACTAGTAATCCTCCTCGAAAATAATATTTAGATTTGATAAGTCAATAAGCTTACATCTTTTTAGTATAATATCGTTGCTGAAAAAATAAAGCTTTTTTCATAAAATCATCTCTAAAATAATTTAATCTATTCCAAACACTTTAAGAGCCAATAATCAATTGTAACCCTTATAACCGATATAACAATGCTTTTATACCTGCTTATCCTTACCTCGTGATTGCTTCAATAGCCTTTGCAACCCCATCATGTTCATTATCGACAGTTATTTCATCAGCCACTTGCTTCACTTCAGGAATAGCGTTGCCCATCGCTACTCCATGTCCTGCAAACTTAATCATGCTCAAATCATTAGCTTCATCACCAATTGCCATCACGTTGGCAGCAGTCAAACTCAACTTTTCACAGAGTACTTGCAAAGCGTTGCCCTTACTAACACCATTAGCGTTGGCCTCGTAATAAAATGGTGCACTTTTCGTGAAAGTAACCTGCTTTTTCAACGGTTCAAATAGTTTTTGCTGTTTAATGGCAGCGTCTAAAACTTCGGGTTCATCAACGTACATCGATTTAATCAGTTTAATATTCCGCATCTCTTCTGGCGTCCGATATGAGATACCCATTGAAACGAGATTAGCTTCATAGAGTGTATAATCACCAATATTACGGTCGGCCGTATACAGCCGATCCTCAGATACCGCGTGAAAATGCAAGCGTAGCTTGCGTGCTAGGGCTTCCAAGTCAATATAATCTTCATAACTAATCGGTCGTTCATCAATCAGTTCGCCACTAGTTGTGTAGGTTGCAGCACCGCCAAAACAAATAACGTATTGATCATCTTGAGCATCGAGTTCCAACTCCTGCAACAATGCTTTAACACCTGTTAATGGCCGTCCCGTGCAGATAACCACTTTAATCTTCTTTTCCTTCGCCATTTTAATCGCTTGCTTGACTCGCAATGTCACCTGCTTTTTTGAATTAACTAGTGTGCCATCGATATCAATCGCAATCATCTTAATATTTTCCATCATAGCCATCCTCATTCTTTATCGAACACGAAATAGAAACCGAGCAACGCCCCGTTTCTATTTCTTCAATAATTATTTTAATTTCAGATAAGTATTCACAACATTAGTTACATTAAAGCCATACTTATCAAGTACCAAGTCACCAGGTGCCGAAGTTCCGAAGCGATCCACACCGATCTTAGCACCATGATCGCCAGCATACTGATCCCAGCCAAATGTTGATCCAGCTTCAATTGTCACCCTTCTTGTGACCGCGCTCGGAAGCACACTAGCGCGATATTCTGGTGATTGTTGCGCAAACCGATCAAAACTCGGAATTGAAACGACCGCGACATCTTGATTATGCTTTGCTAACTGGGCTTTGGCCTCCAATGCTAAGTTAACTTCAGAACCAGTCGCAATTAGTAAACCATCTGGTATTTCTTTTTGAGCAACGCTGACCATATAGCCACCCTTTTCAACGCCAGCAAAGGCCGTATCAACTGATACAGGTAAAGTCTTCAAGGCTTGTCGACTCAATACCAGAACGGTTGGTTTATCAGTTGTTTTCAGTGCTTGCTCCCACGCAGCTGAAGTCTCATTACCATCAGCTGGCCGAATCACTTGTACGTTCGGCATGCATCGTAAACTAGCTAATTGTTCAATTGGTTCGTGGGTCGGCCCATCCTCGCCGACCGCAATTGAATCATGCGTTAAGACGTAGATAACCGGTGCGTGTTGTAGTGCGGACAACCGGACTGCCGCACGTAAGTA
Organism: Lactiplantibacillus sp. C232; assembly: GCF_023806725.1. Taxonomy (NCBI): domain Bacteria; kingdom Bacillati; phylum Bacillota; class Bacilli; order Lactobacillales; family Lactobacillaceae; genus Lactiplantibacillus; species Lactiplantibacillus sp. C232. Next base: position 82,716 of record NZ_JAMSKZ010000003.1, on the reverse strand, counting down.
ATCAGTGAAGACAAAGAATGTTCCCCCGAATACCCGAGTGCCGCCATGTAATACAATTCCGTTCATCGCAGCCGCCATGCCAAATTCACGTACGCCGAACCAAATATTACGACCATCGTAGGATTCTGGTTGAAAGTCTGATGTTTCCGCAATCATTGTTTTGTTCGAACTCGACAAATCGGCTGCGCCACCCCATAAGCTAGGTATTACTTTGGCAGCAGCGTTAATCGCCTTAGCGCTTGCCGCCCGACTAGCCAATGCATCTGTTAATTGATAGTGTGGTAAAGTAGATTTCAAGTCATCAGAAAATTGTCCGTTGAACGCTTGCTTAAAAGACTGCGCCTGATCTGGATACTTCGCCTCATATTCTTCAAATAGCCGTTTCCATTGCTGCTCAGCACGCGCACCATTTTCCTGAATAGTTACTTCAAACCGGTCTGAAACAGCTGACGGCACTTCAAAATCCGAGTAATTCCAGCCATATACTTTTTCAGCTGCTTTAATGCCATCCGCACCAATTGGGTTACCATGAACAGCATTAGTCCCTTGTTTAGGTGCGCCATAACCAATCACCGTTTTCACTTCAATCAAAGAAGGACGATCAGTTGTCTTTTTTGCAAGTTCGATTGCCGCGTCAATTGCATCAAGATCATTCCCATCTTCAACCACCAGATGCTGCCAGCCATAAGCAGTGAACCTGTCACCAACATTTTCAGTAAACGCTTGCGACGTCTTACCATCTAATGAAATGCCGTTCGAATCGTAAAGTGCAATTAACTTTCCCAGCTTAAGATGCCCAGCTAGTGAACCAGCTTCGTGCGAAATTCCTTCCATTAAGTCGCCATCACCGACAATTGTATAAGTGTAATGATCAACAATTGGAAAATTAGGTCGGTTATATTGGGCAGCTAGATGTGCCTCCGCCATTGCCATTCCAACGGCCATACCGAAGCCTTGTCCCAACGGACCAGTAGTTACTTCAACGCCATCGGTATGTCCATACTCTGGATGCCCCGGAGTCCGACTGTCCCACTGCCGAAAATGCTTGAGATCATCAATCGAAACATCATACCCGGCTAAATGTAACAGGCTATATAACATAGCTGAACCATGCCCCGCAGATAGAATAAATCGATCACGATTGACCCAGTTCATGTGAGTCTTGGGATTAATATTTAAATGCTTCGTCCATAGTACGTAAGCCATTGGTGCAGCTCCCATTGGTAGTCCTGGATGCCCCGAGTTAGCTTTCTGAATCGCTTCAATACTAAGTGTACGAATCGTGTTAACACCTAATTCATCAACTTTATCAAACATTCCACTTACCTCCTAAGCCGTCATTACAACTATTTCTGTGCCGCCTGAAATGCTTTCCAATCCGAAGCAAAACTGGCTAAGCCCTTATCAGTCAGTGGATGAGACCATAATTTACCGAATACTGTGGCCGGAATTGTGGCAATATCAGCACCAGCCAACGCAGCTTCTTGAACATGTTGTGGCCCTCGAACACTGGCAGCGATAATTTCCGTCTTGAATCCATAAGTATCTAAAACTTGGCGCAAATCCTTAACTAGCTGAATTCCACTGCCACCAATATCATCAAGACGTCCTAAGAATGGTGAAATATAAGTAGCACCAGCCTTTGCCGCTAATAAGCCTTGCGAAACTGAGAATACAAGGGTCACATTCGTCTTAATTCCTTCTTCACTCAGCACCTTGACTGCTTTTAAGCCTTCTTCCGTCATCGGAATCTTCACCACAATATTTGAAGCCCACTTAACTTCGTTACGAGCCTGGGCAATCATCTCTTCGGCCTTGGTTGCCGTTACCTCAGCGGACACTGGACCTGATACAATCTGCGTAATTTCTTTGATAACGGTTTCAAAATCACGACCTTCACGTGACACCAACGTTGGATTTGTTGTTACCCCATCTACTAAACCAAGTTCCGCGAAATGTTTAATATCTTCAGTATTCGCAGTATCTAAGAAAAATTTCATGATTAGATTTATCTCCTTTATTATTAGTTTTCATAAATTATTGAAAGTAGTACTCATAATTACTGATTACTTAGTTCCATCAGTCATACGTTTAGCACGCCGGGTAAGAAAAATACTGCAAAGAATCACAATAATTGTAAACAAGATAATTCCTGTAATAACTGCTACACTTCCGTAACTCCCTAATTTTCCTAACAAGATTCCTGGAACCAAATAGTCGGTATCTGCAAACGTTGAAGCTGCTAATTTCAAGCTTCCCAAAACCGGTAAAATAAACAATGGCAACCAACTAATCAACAAACTATTTACTGTAGCGCCAATGATTGCACCACGCCGACCACCAGTAGAATTACCATAAATTGCTGCAGCAGCACCACAGAAGAAGTGCCCCACTACACCTGGAATAATAACAGTAGTTCCTAGCGCAATCATGATAAACATACTTAGCGTCCCAACAATGAAACTGACAAAGAATCCTAATAAAACTGCATTTGGTGCGTATGGGAAAATAATTGGAACGTCTAATGCAGGCTTAGAATTAGGAACCAACTTGGTCGCAATACCTTGAAAAGCTGGCACAATTTCGGCCAAAATCATCCGAACACCTTGTAAAACAACCACGAAACCGGCAGCAAATGTTCCTGCTTGTACTAATGCATAAACAATATAATTAGTCCCACCACTCAATTTCGATTCAATGTAAGCTGGACCTGTCACAATCGCCAAAATAATGTAGACAATACCCATCAAAATCGTAATTGAAACTGTCGAATCACGCAGAAAGCCCAAACTCTTAGGGATTTCTAGATCCTCTGTAGACTTTTCTGCATTACCAAACCATTTACCCATCAATCCTGAGAGCGCATAGCCAATGTTACCCGTGTGTCCCATAGCAACATCATCGCCACCCGTGATTTTACGCATAAATGGTTGTGTCAATGCTGGTGTTACCGTTAATAATGTCCCTTCAAATAGACCACCAAGTACAATCGTTTGCCAACCCGTGCCAATGTTAGCGTTTACCAATATAACTGCAGTTAAACAAGAAACATATAACATTGCTTGCCCTGTCAAGAAGATATACTTAAAGCGAGTAAAACGAGCTAATAAAATATTAACAATCATCCCAACTAACATAATTAGTGCTGTTGTTGAGCCGTATTTAACCAGGGCAATTGCAACAACTGCTTCATTACTAGGAACAACTCCTTGCACATGTAACGCAAACTTAAACATGGAAGCAAAGGGTGACAATGCATTTTGAAGAATTCCGGCACCACCAGTTAAGACTAAGAAACCGGCAAAGGTCTTAATAGTTCCTTGAACAACTTCCGTACTTTTCTTTTTTTGAAGTAGTAGCCCTAACATCGCAATTAGCGCTACTAAAATAGACGGTTGGGTCACAATACCAACAAATAAGTTCAAAACAGTCTTCATGTGATTCTCCTCCTTTTCAGCGGCTAATCATATTCAATATTTTCTTGATCCAAAATTGTATTGACATGGTTCCGGACTTCTTGCTTATCAATCAAGCTTTTTAGTAACACAACCTTATTCTCAGGAATACTTCCTAATGCACTTTGAAGCGTTGATTCAACAAAGAAGTAATCTGCTGAATCAGCGCCAACGCTCCCAACATCAGAATGATCCACTTGGATATCTTCTTTAACATTCTCGTCCTTTAAAATACTCTGAATGTTCATCTGAACCATAAAACTACTTCCCAGACCACTTTGACATACAGCTAAAAATTTCATAATAGTACCCTCCTATTTTTGTAATTCTTGCTCATGTGCAATAACTTCTAAAATATCAACTTCACTAGTTGCATTTAACATAGCTGTCACCGCCGACTCATCGGTTAATAACTCCATTAACTCTTTAATAACGGCTAAATGGCTGTTATTATCTACCGCGGCCAATACGAACCATAAATTGATGGGGTGTTCATCATTGACTAGACTAATACTATGATTTGTTTTTAAGATAGATAATCCGATTTCATGGACGTTACCCGCTGGTCTAGAATGTGCGAGTGCGATTTGTGGTCCGATATTGATGTACGGGCCTTCTGATTCCACCACATTGAGCATTTCCTTGATGTATCCATCTTCAATCGTCTTATTATTAATCAATGGTTCCGCAGCTAATTCAATTGCTTGCTTCCAATCTAGCCCTGTGCCTTCTGATACTTGCACAGTCTGTTTATTCAATAAATCCAACAGCATTTTTATTCATCCTCCTTTCTTGATATCGCTATTTATCTGACAATGACCAGTATAAACTTGAATAATAGCGCCACAAGTGCAACAATGTTTTTGAGAATAGTGCAACTTTGGCACTTTGGTACCTTAATGCTTTAATTTTTTAGTAGACTTAATACAGGGAGGATACTGAATTGCGTGTAAATTTCAGCAAACGAAAACATGGTAATGAATTATTAGAAATTCTATTAACGTCATCGGGCTACACCACAGCTAACTTCTTACAACAACATCTACATATCTCACGTCGTAGCCTATTCTATCTAATAAATAAAGTAAACGATGAGCTTGATCAGCATGCAGAATTTCCGATTACTAATGTTAAAAAACTAGGATATTACCTTCCAACTGACACGATCAAATTTCTGCATAAAATGACAGAAAAAGAAACTTCTAGCAAGATCATGACCAACAATGCTAAGCAACGCCAACTACTAATTGCATTTAGTATCCTCAACACTAGTGGTTGCTCGTTAGCGGACCTAACTTACCAATTTAATATTTCTAAGAACACAGTTATTAGAGATATCAAAGTACTACACTCACAACTAGCGCTATATCATTTACAAATCACCAATACAGAATCCGGTAAAATAATCACGGGTTCCCCGACAGCAGTTCGCAAATGGGTGTACGATCATGCTACTCAACTGAAGACACTCATTGAACAAACTAGGCGGGCTACCATTAAGCCCACTACCATAAACGACCAGATTAAACTCTTTGAAAGAATAACTGGAAAATATTTAACCGACGATGCAAGTATCACAATTCGACTATTTTTATATTGGTACTTAACTAACATTAGAGACTGTAATAACCAACTAAGTGATGTTATATCCGCACAAACTGACTTAACACTGGATCACATTTGGGCTAAAAGTTTTTTGAACGATTATCATATCGATAACTCTAATGAGGTTGACTACTTAGTCAAGTTGATCAATTCTAGTCAATTTGCTCATGTCAATTGGAATGACGACTTGATTCAAAAGTTAAAACCATTCTCAGTTCGAATGATTTCTAGTTTTAACCACCTCTCCGGCGCACATGTTTCAATCAAGTCGATTAGTGACAGTTTAACGGTTCACTTGCTTTCAACCTACTATCGTGCTCAATATAATATGCCATTTGAATACCCTGACTTAAAAAGTATTCAACAGCATTATCACCACACTTTTGAAATCACTCGTAAAGTTGTCGTACCATTTGAACAATATATTCATCACACACTTTCTGATGATGAAATCGCATTAATTGCCATTTACTTTGGTGGTGCTATTCGTGAGCAAAAAACAAGCACCCCAACACAAAATGAAGTACTTGTCGTTTGTTCTAGTGGCATCGGTACCAGTCGTCTATTACTTCAACAACTAGAAAGCCGTTACCGCGGTATTCATTTTTCTAGTCCAATGAATGTGCTTCAATACGAAAATTCAGATCTAAGTAATGTTCAGCTTGTCATCAGTACAATCAAATTGAACACCCAGCGCAACATACCAATAACTACCGTATCTGCTTTTCCTTCCGAGTTGGAGTGGAAGATCATCGATAATGCTATTATTAAGGCTGGGTTGGCAACTTCTGACACACTCAAGTTATTTAATGTGGATACACTATTGGATATTGTAGGCAACTACGCTATGATAAGAAATCCTATGGGTCTGAAACTCGCACTCAACGACTATTTGACCCAGCTAACTCAGGAACCACTATTAGCCGCACCCCAAGAAAATTTATCAGAATTAATCAAACTACTGCCGCCAGAACATGTTGGTTTTCTAAATCATCAAAAATCTTGGAAGCAGGCGGTGCGTACAGCACTGTCCCCCCTACTTGAAGACTATAGTGTTGAAAAAAATTATATCGATCAGATCATTCATTTAACTGAAAGTAACGGACCATACATGGTTATTGGGTCAGGCGTTATGTTGGCGCACGCTGCTCCACGTGATGGCGTTAATAATCTCGGTGCTACTTTCTTTTTACTTGATAAGCCGCTACCTGTTATGACAAATCAAAAAATGGTCCATGTAATTATTGGTCTAGCCCCCATAGATTACGAGAAGCATCTATCATTTATCAGTGACTTGATGACACAATTACAACAAAAGGATTGGTTAACTAATCTGTATCATTTGAATAATAAAAGGGACTTATTCAGATATTTGTATAAAGATAACTAGCTCGTCTTCATTTCATTTATTAATGTATCTAAAAGCAGAAGCCAAGAAACGAAAGTTGCTATCTTGGCCTCTGCTTTTAGAGTTAAAAAGGATTTTTTATTATTAAATAATGCGCTCTTTCCAGTCTAATCTCATTTACTTACTGAACTATTCCAACGATATCATTCGGGGTCTTAGCTTGATATTTCGCATTATTAAAATCGACATTCGGTAATGCTCCCCATTTAGCAACTACAAAATCAACGCCTGCATTCTTTGAAGCCTGCATATCAAAGATACTATCACCAACATACAACGTCCTTTCACGTGCTAAGTTAAATCTCTCTAATGTGTAGGTAATCGGCTCTCCGCTTGGCTTTGGATTTTTAGTTAAATCAGCAGTAGTCACAATTGGCATCTTTGCGATAATCGGAAAATGACTGACTTCTTTATCAAATTGAACACGATCCTTAGATGTAACCACTCCCACTGTGAGATTCATTGCCAATAAATCATCTAACATTTGTTCAACTCCCACAAAATACGTTAGTTCATTCATATTCTCGTTAAATTCAATTAGATATCTGGCTAATACATTCTGCCAATTTTGAACACCAAATTCTCTCAGGATCATCTCACCGGGCTGGCCAATTCTCTTACGATATTCTTCAATTGGCATATCAACACCCTCGCGAACTGCCCCCTCCTTCAATAACTTAGCAATTAAGTCCGCTGAATTAATCAAGGTATTATCAATATCGAACAAGATATTTTGATACTTCATAAAGAACCCCTCCTGCTCCCAAAAAAGAGCACCAAGACAAATATCTCAGCGCTCTAAATTAAGGAGGTTATAATTTTAATATTCTGTCATTCAACTACAATTAGTTTAGTCTGCTAAATCTGGATCATCAGGATTAGAGGCAATCATAACTTTGAGCTCTTTACCGGCCATCATTGCATCAAAAGCGTCACGCCAGTGTTCAAGATCAAAGACCTTCGTAATCATTGCATCTTGGTTAATAGCACCCTTGCTTTCAAGATGTAAAGCAATCGCCCAATCATACGGATTTTGTGACCGTGAGCCACGATACGTAATTTCATGCTGAATAATTGAACGTTCATCTAATTCATTCATCGGCTTTGCAAAAAGACCAACCTGTTGGAAAGTTCCACCCTTACGGATCAATGGTAATGCAGAGTTAACCGCTGGCGTTGCACCTGAACAGTCATAAACCTTGGTAACGCCAACGCCATCTGTCGCATCCATCACGACCTTGGCCAAGTCTTCTTTTTGGGTATCTACAATAATGTCAGCACCTAACTCTTTAGCAATTTGTAAACGATCAGCATCCTTAGTGATCCCAGAAACAATAACAAAGGCACCAATTTCTTTGGCAATCTGCAATGAGAGTAGCCCCATTGGTCCTGGTCCCATAATTAATAAAGTGTCATGTAACGTGAATGGTGTCTTTTGATACATAGCATGAACACAAGATGCTAAAGGTTCCGACATTGCAGCCATCTTGTAGGAAACGTTATCTGGTAAAATGTGAGCACTTTCCTCACGAGTTAGAACATAATTTGCCATTGAACCATTAGCTTTAGTTCCGATTCCTACACGGTTAGGACATAAATTATATTCTTTATCTTGGCAGTAAACACATGTGCCATCCGTTGCAAAAGTCGTTTCACTAGTCACCCGATCGCCAGGCTTTAGCGTTTTAACATCTGGTCCCACTTCAACAACTTCACCTGAAAATTCATGGCCCAAAACAAGTGGTGTCACCGCATTGGCATACTGACCCTTAAATGTATGAATATCAGTACCGCAGATCCCAGTGTAGGCCACTTTTAATAAAACTTTGTCTCCTGTTACTTCAGGGATTGGAATTTGCTTCAGTTCCATATTGTCGTAACCAGATTCCGTCTTAACGACAGCCTCCATAGTTTTAGCGCCCTTTAATTCGTCAGTTTTAGTTGTTTTTACAGTATCCATAATCCATTTTCCTTTCTACGGATAATCCTTTAATTAAATAATGGTTGTACTAACTGTGATAGTTTCAAAATTAACCAGTTCAAGATGTTACCACCCGTATCCAAGTTAGTGACCTCTGATGCGCCCTTTGGAAAGGCAACAATACCGTGCATCATTGATGTCAACGTTGGCCCAAAGTCAGTTGCCATCAACAATGCAAATACCATTACGATAGTAGCAGAGAGTACAGAGTGGACGATATTTCCTTTACGACTAGGAACAATCAAAGCAGCAAAGAACGGAATTGTTGCTAAATCACCGAATGGCAATACCCGGTTACCAGGTAAAATAATGGCTAAGAATAACGTAATTGGTACCATTAATAGTCCAGTTGCCAAAGTAGCTGGTGACCCGGTTGAAAGAGCAGCATCCATCCCTAAGTAAATCTTCCGGTTCCCGTACTTCTCTTGAAGTAACTTTTGGGCACCTTCTTGAATTGGAATTAACCCTTCCATTAAGATCTTAACCATACGCGGCATTAAGAACATCACACCACCCATGGACATTCCAAGCTTCAAAATGTTCGGTACGCTGTAACCACCTAAGGCTGCTAGTAACATCCCAATGACAATCCCCATGACCATGGGTTCACCAAAGACCCCAAACCGTTTTTGAATTGTTTGTGGATCCACATCCCATTTTCTGATTCCAGGAATTTTGCTGACAACCCATCCAATTGGAATACCAAGTAGGCCATAAGCCGCAGCAGAACCAGTTGGAAAGCTAATGCCATCCAAGCCATAAAACTCAGCGACTTTTGGTGCAGTTTTATCAGCAATAATTAAGACAGCGATTTCATAGATAATCCCGCAAAGAATTGCAAACCACCAGTTTTTCGTCACCACATAAGCCGTAGCCGCGGCCGCAATCATATGCCAGTAATTCCAAATATCGATATCAAGTGTTTTAGTAAGATTTAACAAAATTAAGCCAACGTTAACGACTAAAATAATTGGAATCATGATAGCTGAGATCGGCTGTGCCCATGTCCCAGCAGAAACGGCAGGCCATCCAGCATCAATAATCGTTAAATGAAACCCAAACCGTTTAACCATCGCCTGCGCAGCAGGACCAACACTAGTTGTCAACAAATTGATGACTAGGTTAATCCCAATCATACCGATACCAACAGTAATCCCAGATGTGAGTGCCTTACCCGGTTTAACCCTAAAGATTAACCCAACAATAAAGATAATAATGGGAAGCATAACGCTGGGGCCGACATTAATGATGCTTTGTACAACATCAGATAATACTTTCATAATGCATCCTCCTGCTTAAAACCCTAGCTCTTAATTATTGTGCTTGAATTTCGCGTGCTTTAGTCAAGATTTCATCCTGCAATTTATCAACACCAAGACCAGTTAAAAAGCCCATTGCTTTAATCGCTGGAATCTTATATTCAGTTGGTAGTACAGTTGTTGAAATCAACATATCCGCGTCATCCTGCTTAGAAGCAGCTTCAGCAATCTTAATTTGAATCAAATTAGCGTCAATATTATTTTCGGCAAACAAATCTTCAACTTTTTTCATAACAACCGTTGAAGTGGCAATTCCGGCACCGCAAGCTACTAATACATTTAATTTTTTCATAATAATCTCTCCTCGTATTTCTTCTATTTATCTTTTATTTGCTTAACAACTGATGAATTTGGTTAAAGCTCTCGGCATTTTCCAATGAATTTATTAATGAATCATCTTGAATAATTTCCATTAATGCTTGCAGCATCTCTAACTGAGCATGTGGTTTATTAAGACCAAGCACAAAAACTAATTTTGCATCAACCTTTTGCTCTGGATCATCCATCCGACTAAAAGCAATTGGAGCATCATTAACAACCACGGCAACAAATTCTTTGTTGATTGTATCCGCGTCAGTATGTGGAATTGCAACACCTCGATGTTCCAGTTGCAAGCCAGTTGGAAAAGTTGATTCTCGCTTGATTATTTTCGGTAAAAATTGATCAGTTACAAACCCATTTTCCTGTGCCTTCGCGTTAATCGCTGTAAATAATTCCTTCGACGTTTTAAAAGAGGTGTGTAGAAAAATAAGTTGGTCTCTCAAATAATCACTTACTTCAACAAGGTTCTCACTCAAAATAAGTCGCTCCCTTCGTATTTATATAAATGTAATCGCTTTCAACAGTTCAAATTGTATCATTTTGCAAATCTTTTGCAATACTTTTCTTTAAAAACTTTTTAAAGTGCTCTTTGCAAGCGATACTTTGCAAGGCAATTTACATAAAAAACACCAAATTATTATATTCACAAAGTTTATATAATCAGTATGTTAAGCGCTTACAAATCTGGGACAAAATTAATTATTTAATTCACTTTACTAAAACCAGATGCAAATAAATGCAAAATATATGATATTATTACAAATAGAAAATACTTTTATATTTTAGGGAGGTTAGCCCGATGGAAGTCATGCAACGTCAAAAATATATCCTAGACCAACTAAGGCAACAAGGAACAATCAAAATCACAGATATTAGTAAAGAAATTAGTGTCTCTCGCGAAACTGTTCGTAAAGATATTTACACTTTAGATAAACAGGGGCTAGTCCAAGCCATTCGTGGCGGGGCAACAACGCCACAAAGCGTCAATGAGACCAAGTATGGCAAACGACAGCATGAAGCCGTTGCGGAGAAGAAAGAGATTGCTACCAATGCACTTCGACTTATCCATGACGGCGAATCCATTTTCCTAGATTATGGCACCACGGCATTTCAAGTCGCTGAAAAAATCAAACATAGTCAACTAACTAACTTAACAGTTATTACTAACTCGACTTTCGTTTTAAATTCGCTACAGTTCGTTAAAGACATTCAATTCGTTTTATTAGGCGGCACTATGCGAACTAGCGAAGGGTCTCTATCAGGGCCAATTACATTAGATAACATTGATAATCTCTATGCAGATATCGGATTTTTTGGTTGTGGTGGCGTTGATCTGCAAGCTGGCATTACCAACCACTACATCGAAGAAGTTGAAGTTTCAAAAAAAATGATGTCACATTGTCGGATGAAAGTTATTTTGGCTGATCATACCAAATTCGAAAAAAACGCACTTTATAAAACTACAGACATTAGTAACGTGGACGCCATTATCACCGATGAACAATTAGATAGTCGGCTTGCGAAACAAATTCGGCTGGCTGACATCTCATTGATCAGCGGTAAATAAACAATAGAAGGACAAACAGTCAAGGGTACTTACATACCGCTTCCCTGTTTGTCCTTTGATGTTAAACTGATAAATTTGCCAAATATTGCTTGACTTTACAATTGAAACCGCTATCATAATAACCGTAATGATAAATAAAACAAACATTTGCAAAGGAGTTGCAAAATAATGAGTGAAGCAATTAAATCCAAAACAGTTGATTACTCTTCTGATGAATATCTAAAACGCGTTGATGAATATTGGCGTGCTGCTAACTACATCTCAGTTGGTCAACTCTATCTACTAAATAACCCGTTACTTCGGGAACCACTAAAGGCGACCGACGTGAAAGTTCATCCAATCGGCCATTGGGGCACGATTGCTGGTCAAAACTTTATTTATGCCCATTTAAACCGGGCAATCAATAAGTATGGCTTGAACATGTTCTACATTGAAGGCCCTGGTCATGGTGGTCAAGTAATGGTTTCTAACTCCTACTTAGATGGCACCTATACGGAAACGTATCCTAAAATCACCCAAGACAAAGCTGGGATGAAACGCTTATTCAAGCAATTCTCATTCCCAGGCGGGGTTGCTTCCCATGCCGATCCTAAGACGCCTGGTTCGATCCATGAAGGTGGCGAACTTGGCTACTCAATCCTGCATGGTGCTGGTGCAGTATTAGATAATCCAGGTTTAATTGCCGCTACCGTTGTTGGTGATGGTGAATCTGAAACTGGACCATTGGCAACTTCTTGGCAAGTTAACAAGTTCCTTAACCCAATTACAGACGGGACAGTCTTACCAATCTTGAACTTAAACGGCTTCAAGATTTCTAATCCAACAGTTCTTTCACGTGAATCACATGAAGAACTTGAAGACTACTTTAAAGGTCTAGGCTGGGATCCACACTTTGTTGAAGGTACAGACCCTGCCAAGATGCACAAAATCATGGCTGAAGAATTGGATAAAGTCATTGAAGAAATCCACGCAATTCGTAAGAACGCCAAGGATAACAATGATGAATCTCGTCCTAAGTGGCCAATGATTGTTTTCCGGGCACCTAAGGGCTGGACCGGTCCTAAGAGTTGGGACGGCGAACCAATTGAAGGTTCATTCCGGGCTCACCAAATTCCAATTCCTGTCGATCGCAATCACATGGAACACGCCGACAAATTAGTTGACTGGCTCAAATCATACAAACCAGAAGAATTATTTGATGAAAATGGTACTTTAAAACCAGAAATTGCCGCAATCATCCCTGAAGGCCAAGCTCGTATGGCTGCTAACCCCGTCACTAACGGCGGTAAGTTAACTAAAGACTTAATTACACCAAATATCGATGATTATGCTTTGGACAACAAGGATCACGGTAAGGAAGACGGTTCAGACATGACTGAACTTGGTAAGTACATCCGTGATTTAATTGAGTTGAACAAAGACAACAAGAACTTCCGTGGCTGGGGTCCTGACGAAACCTTATCTAACAAACTAGGCGCTGCTTTTGAAGATACCAAACGTCAGTGGATGGAACCAATCCACGAACCTAATGATGCTTTGTTAGCACCTCAAGGCCGGATTATTGACTCCATGTTGTCAGAACACATGGATGAAGGGATGTTGGAAGCTTACAATTTAACCGGACGTTACGGTTTCTTCGCAAGTTATGAATCATTCCTGCGCGTTGTGGATTCAATGTTAACCCAACACTTCAAGTGGTTACGGAATTCTCACGAAGAAACCCCTTGGCGGGCTGATGTACCTTCACTGAATGTGATTGCATCATCAACAGCCTTCCAACAAGATCACAATGGTTACTCTCACCAAGATCCAGGTATCATTTCACACTTGGCTGAAAAGAAGACCGAATACGTTCGTGCCTATCTTCCAGGTGATGCCAATACTTTGATTGCAACCTTTGATAAGGCTATCCAAAGCAAACAATTGATTAATTTAATCATTGCCAGCAAGCACCCTCGTCCACAATGGTTCACAATGGACGAAGCTAAGCGCTTAGTTCGTGATGGCCTTGGTGTTGTTGATTGGGCAAGCACTGATCATGGTGAAGAACCCGACGTTGTCTTCGCAACTGCCGGCTCTGAACCAACGACTGAAAGCTTAGCTGCCGTATCAATCTTGCATGCACGCTTCCCTGAAATGAAGATTCGCTTCATTAACGTTGTTGATCTTCTGAAGCTGAAGAAAGACGACCCTCGTGGTTTATCAGATGCTGAATTTGATGCTTTCTTCACTAAGGACAAACCAGTTATCTTTGCTTATCATGCATACGACGACTTAGTAAAGACCATCTTCTTCGATCGCCATAACCATAACTTACACGTTCATGGTTACCGCGAAGAAGGCGACATTACAACGCCATTCGACATGCGTGTTCGCAACGAACTCGATCGTTTCCACTTAGTCAAAGCTGCCTTATTAGCAACGCCAGCTTATGCCGAAAAAGGTGCCCATGTCATTCAAGAGATGAACAGCATTTTAGACAAGCATCATGACTATATCCGTGCTGAAGGTACCGATATTCCAGAAGTTGAAAACTGGAAATGGACTGCATTGAAGTAGAGTTTTAATCAATAATTCAGCGTAAATTAAAAGCGACTTTCAAATGAATTCTCATTTGAAAGTCGCTTTTTGCACATTATTAGTATTGCGGGTAACGCTTCATAATATCAATTTCTTTGCGATTCAGCGCATGATCAGCACACAAAATGATTGCAGCGCTTTCAGCATTATGCCGATAATGCTGACTATTCTTAATTGCAAATGGCATTGCACATCGATTAGCTAACCTGATATATTGTCCCAAAATCTCCATATCAAGACGACCATTAAATAATAGTTGATAATTCCGTTTCTTTTTCATAACCTTCTCAAGAATCGTCGTCCAATCATAACGCATTGCTTCACTAATCGTTATTTTAAGCTCGATCCGCTCATAAGCAGCGATTTTGTTCATCAGGCTTTAGTAATGGCAGCCCTAAAACTGCATTTTTGACACGAGCGTCAATGTCTAAATCTTTATTTTGCATTTTCTCACCTCAAGAAGATAAGCGACTACACTAAAGATCACATTTCCAAATTACACGTTCAATAATAATCACTAATCCTTCTCATAATTCCCGAATCACCCGCGCTGGATTACCACCAACAACCACGTTATCTCCAAAGGACTTGGTGACCACACTCCCCGCAGCAACAATCACATTATTTCCCAATGTGACCCCTGGACAAATAATCGCGCCACCGCCAACCCATAAATCATCTCCTAGATTCACAGACTTACCAATACCCATGGCACCATTGCGTCGTAACTGAGGGTCATCAGGATGATTCACAGAATAAATTTGTACTTTGGGACCTAATAGACAGTGTTTTCCAATCTTAATCGGGGCCACATCTAAAATCACGCAGTCATAATTAGCAAAGAAATCTTCACCAACGAATAGGTTATACCCGTAATCACAACGAAAGGTAGCATGAACTTCAATTTTATCACCAGTCGCGCCAAATAATCGTTTAATTATTTGTTGGCTTTTATGGGGATTCGTCTCACCGAGCTGATTGAAAGCTTCTACTTGTTGCCGTGCTATGGCTCGCTCACCGACTAGTTCTGGGTCATAAACATTAAACAACTCACCAGCAATCATTTTGGCCTTTTCACTCTTAATCACACTAATCACTCCACTTCTGATTCTGAATAAAAATGGTTATGGCCACAATATGTAACCACAACCATTTTGTGATATTCACTTTACTTTAAGAATGCCTTAGTCATGCCAACCATGGTTGCATAGTCTTCCATTTGTTCTTCAGTTAACGAGAAGGACAGCATCGTGTGGTGACCACCACCAGCTTGCATCCATTCTAGTGCACCTTTCTTTAAGCCCATCTTTGGGGTCCATAATTGCTTAGCAACTGGTAAATTAGGTGTTTCGGCTTCTGGCTTATTCGCATCTACCGCGTAGCTAATCATCTTGAACCCATCACGGAAATCGGCAACGGTGACATCAATTGCTTCACCTTCTGAACCAGTAAATACTAGGCGAGCAGGATCATCTCTACCCCCAATATCCAATGGATGAACTTCGACCCGTGGTTTATCACTTGCGATAGACGGATCAACTTCCAACATGTGTGAACCTAAGATCGCTTCATGACCATGACGCAAGTCTAACGTGTAGTCTTCCATAAAGGCGGTTTGCTTGTTGTGAGACATAATCTTCATAACCCGTCCTAAAGCAGCCGTCTTCCAGTCACCTTCAGCACCAAAACCATACCCATCACGAATTAATAATTGTGAAGCTAGACCAGGTAATTGCTCCATCCCCCAAAGATCTTCAAAGTTCGTGGTAAAGGCTGTGTAACCGCCTCTTTCTAAGAACCGCTTAATACCCAGATATTGTGCCAATTGAACCCGAACTGAATGTTTATACGTGTCCGCATCGTTATCACCTTGGACCATTTCATACCGAGACTCCAAGTCAGCGTATTCCTTATCAACATCAGCATCCGAAACCTTATTGATCTCTTCAACTAAGTCACCGATACCATAATAGTCAACTGTCCAGCCCATCTTAATTTGAGCCTCAACCTTGTCACCTTCAGTAACGGCCACATTACGCATTGTGTCGCCAAAGCGAGCAACCTTAACTTTAAAGCTCTCATTGTACGCTACGGCGACGTCTTCCCAACGTGCAATCTGCTCTTGCACATCTTCATCGCCCCAATAGCCGTAAACAATCTTATTATGTTTCTGCAACCGGGCGTTAATGTAGGCATACTCGCGGTCGCCATGGGCACTTTGGTTAAGGTTCATGTAATCAAAGTCAATGTCTGCATATGGAATATTATTCAAATATTGCGTTGCTAAGTGTAATAATGGTTTTTGTAACAGTTCAGTTCCACGAATCCAGTTCTTAGCTGGTGAGAATGTGTGCATCCAAGTAATAACACCGGCTACCTTATCATTGTAATTAACTTCTTTCATAAAGTTGGTGATACTTTCAGCCGTCGTCATAACATCCTTAAAGACTACTTTATAAGGTAACTTGCCGCTTGCATTCAATTTATCCGCAATATCTTGCGCATCCTTAGCAACAGACTTCAATTGTTCTTCACCATAAAGGTGTTGTGAACCGGTAACAAACCAAAACTCATAATCAGGTACTGATAACATAATTAAGCACTCCTCGTCTATTTGTATGTTTTTTAATTCAACTAATCCTTATTACTTGCGAACTGCATGATCCTTAGAATGCGCATTATTTTGACCATAATAGGCACTTGCACCATGCTTACGTAAATAATGCTTATCTAATAAATATTGTGGTAATTCGCTACTTGCACGGGTCAATTGCGCAGTATGATAATCTTCTTCGGCAACCACTTCCAACACTTTAGCATTGTAAACGGCTTTAGCTGGCGTTGGCCCCCAAGCAAATGGGCCGTGCTGGCTGACTAATGAGGCTGGTACAGCTTCATAATCGAGGCCCCGTTCTTGGAACGTCTTCACAATGGTTTTACCCGTGTTGCCTTCATAATCTGCTTCAATTTCTTCCTTAGTCAGCGCATCCGCGGCCGGCACGTCACCATAGAACGTATCAGCATGGGTCGTGTTCATAGCTGGCACATCCATTTGAGCAGCTGCATAGGCAACTGCCCATGGCGAATGAGTATGGACAATTCCGCCAATATTAGGAAAAGCGTTATATAACACCGTATGAGTCGGCGTATCACTAGACGGATTTAGTTTACCTTCAACCACTTCACCCTGTAAGTTAACAACGACTAAATCGCTTGGTTTTAATTCACCATAATCAACACCAGATGGCTTGATCACGAATAGGCCTTTTTCCCGGTCAATGCCCGAGACATTGCCCCAGGTAAAAGTAACCAGGCCCAGCTTCGGAAGCTGCATGTTAGCCTCATAAACTTCTTGTTTTAATGCTTCTAGCATTTTATTAACCCTCTTCTCTAATATTTGATTACTTGCCCAGCCGCTGCTTCAACTGGTAAGCCAGCTTGATAACGTTGAATAAATTCACGATATCCGGCCACCCGTTCCGGTTCTGGACTCAACGTCATACTTTCTGGCTCTTTAAAGACTTCTTGATCTAAGAAATCTTCTAGGTTCATTGCAGTTTGCCGACAAGCAAAGTTGGCTAACACTGCCATCCCCCATGGGCCGCCTTCACCAGCAGTACTCATTACAGTAATCGGAATGTTCAGTGCGTTGGCCAATACTTGTTGGCCAATTACCGGCGTTCGGAACAATCCACCCTGTGCAATCATAACGTCCGTTTGAACATGTTCTTCGTTAACAAGAATATTCATACCAAGTTGGAGGGGTGCGAACGCCGCATATAATTGGGTCAACATAAAGTTTGGTAAACTAAATTTACTGTTTGGTGTCCGTACAAATAGCGGCCGACCAGCTTGAATCTTAGTAATATTCTCACCGGATTGATAACTATAATTAGCCAACCCTCCAGCATCCGCATCAGCGCGAGTTGATTCCAAGAATAACGTTTCATATAATCGATCCGGTTTCAATTCCATTCCCAACCGGGCTGCAAACTCACGAAAAATCGTTGCCCACGCATTAATATCTGATGAACAATTATTAACATGCACCATTGCAACTGGTGACCCATCTGGCGTCATAACAATATCAATATCGCGATAGACTTTAGACAATGGTTTATCTAGAACGTTCATCGAAAATGCTGAGGTTCCCACCGAGATGTTACCCGTGCGTTTACGGACGCTGTTCGTACCGACCATTCCTGTTCCAGCATCCCCTTCTGGCGGTGCAATAACACTGCCAGCGTCGAGCGTGCCGCTCTGATCAAGTAAGCTCGCCCCGGCAGCCGTTAACTTTCCAGCAATGGCTCCCGCTGGTAAAACCCGCGGTAAAATATGCTGGATATCCCATGAATACGGTTTAACTTTGTCAAGTTGGCTAAACTTGGTTAACATCGTCTGATTGTATGTGTCAGTCGTTTCATCAATTGGGAAAACGCCAGACGCATCACCGATTCCTAGAACTTTCTCACCCGACAATTTCCAGGTTACATAGCCAGCCAGCGTTGTTATGAAGTCCACCTGTTTAACGTGCGCTTCATTATTTAAGATTGCCTGGTATAAGTGCGCGATACTCCACCGTTGTGGAATGTTGAAATCAAATAATTCGGTCAATTCATCTGCTGCTTGCCCCGTAATGTTATTACGCCAAGTCCGAAACGGAACTAATAATTTCGCTTGTTGATCAAATGCTAGGTATCCGTGCATCATGGCACTAATGCCAATAGCATTGATATGCTTCAAACTCATGTGATATTTACTGCGGACATCTGCTGATAATTGCGTATAACTTTGTTGAATTCCGGTCCAGACATCTTCAAGTGCGTAAGTCCAAGTACCATCAACAAATTGGTTTTCCCAAACGTAACTTCCCGAAGCAATCGTATTAAAATCGTCCGTGATCAAAACGGCTTTAATTCGAGTTGAGCCAAGCTCAATTCCTAAAGAAACTTTGCCAGTTTTAATCGCTTGGGCTGTTTCAACTAAATTCATCTGACCTGCCTCCTAATTAATGA
Organism: Lactiplantibacillus sp. C232; assembly: GCF_023806725.1. Taxonomy (NCBI): domain Bacteria; kingdom Bacillati; phylum Bacillota; class Bacilli; order Lactobacillales; family Lactobacillaceae; genus Lactiplantibacillus; species Lactiplantibacillus sp. C232. The sequence continues at coordinate 63,465 of NZ_JAMSKZ010000003.1, read as the reverse complement.
CTCGCTTGTTGTACGGGTACTTGTTTGTGATGATTCGTTCCTGCTGCTTCAATCTCTTCAAGTGAGTGACCACGAGTTTCTGGAACACAGAATCGAACGAATAGCACTCCTAATACACAGATCACACCGAACACCGCAAAAACTGCTTCTTGTGACATTGAAGCCGTCATAATTGGGAATAATAACCCCACAGCCCATGACCCAATCCAATTGAATGAAGAAGCTAAGCCTGATGCCCGACCGCGAACTGCAAGCGGAAAGACTTCACCCACGAGCACCCAAGTCAATGGTGCCCAAGTGAATGAGTAGAAAGCCACGTAAATCGATAAGAAGACAACAATCATCATTGGACTTGCATTTGGCACCAAACTATTAATAACAGCTGGTAGCAGGAATGATAATGCCATGACGGAACCACCCAACATCAATAAAGTCCGCCGATTGAATTTTTCAGCAATCCAAATGTAAAGTAATGATCCTAAAACTAATAAGATGCCTTGAACAATTGGCCACATTAGTGCTGAACTTGCAGCACTACCGGTTGCCTTTTCAACGATTAACGGAATGTAGTAAAAGATTGCATTAGCACCTTGAAATTGTTGAAAAGCTGCAACCCCAACACCTGCCATGACTAAGTACCGATATTTCCCATTGAACAAGGTCGCCCAGGAGGTCTTTTCTAAATTGTTAGCCTCCGTTTGGGCTGTTGATTGAATCGCTTTAACTTCACTGTCAACTTCATCTGGTTTACGAACAAAAGATAAAACTTGACGGGCTTCGTCTAACCGATTGGCTTTAATTAAGAACCGTGGGGATTCCGGCAACTTCAAGACTCCCAGAAAGAGAATAATCGCTGGAACCGCTGCCAATCCTAACATTAGCCGCCATGACATATTCTCGGGTAGATCCTTCAGAATATAATCAACAATGTAAGAAATTAACATCCCCGACACAATCATGGTCTGATTAATTCCAGATAAACTACCGCGCAATCGTGCTGGTGCCATTTCAGACATATATGCAGGTACTAGTGCAGAAGCAGCACCCACGGCTAACCCCAAGAAGATCCGCATGCCAATCAAATAGTAAGTTCCGTTGTTAGGTGAAAAGCCACACAGAATCGAGCCAATTGCAAAAATCAATGATGACATCAAGATCATCCGCCGACGACCTAGTCGATCCGCCAACTGACCGGCAATTGCAGCACCAAAAATTGCGCCAAACATTACTGCTGATGTCACCCACCCAACCAATGTTGCATTAGTCAATGCCCAATCGGTCTTCAGAAACGGTAATGCGCCTGTCATTACCCCAATGTCATACCCAAAGAGAATGCCACCAAACGAACCAAAGAAGAAAATAAATTTACTGGAAACCTTTTTCTGCTTATTCAAAATTGTTCCTCCTCATATCTGGACTTGTTAATAATTGCAAACCATTTTAGAAAGCCCTTTCAAAAAGAGTTGAATTTTAATTAACAACGTTATTACGATTCACCTTTTGATAAAACGCTTTCATTTTCGAACAACTACAGTCTAATATATTTATACGTATAAATCAACACAAAATTTTTTATCAGTACAAATTATTTATTCCTTTTCCGATTTGTCACGGCTACTAGCTGTTTCAGGCACAAAAAAACTGTCCTAATCCGTTTTCGATTAAGACAGTTATAAGTTCAACAGGGTTAATTTAAGTCTGCTACTGAAGTGCGAACAATCAGCTTAGGCGTATAGACGATCGACTCTACTGGCTGCTTGTGCAACAACCGTAGCATTTGCCGCCCCGTATCCTCGCCCATCGTCGTCTTCTCATGATTCATCGTGGTAATTCCTGGACTCATGTACCGTGACATATGGTAATCATCAAAGCCAACAATGGATATGTCTGTTGGAATGTTTAATCCCTTCCCTTTGAGATAATCCATCACCCGAATTGCTAGTTGGTCATTGTAACAGGCGATTGCTGTTGGTCGCTCATTATTTTGCAGATAAGTATCCAGCCGATGCGCTAATTTTTCAAAAGGATCACCAGACTGATACATCAAAATATTACTCTTATATGAAATCTCAGGCTGCTCTTGATAAGCTTTCACAAAACCATTCATACGATGAACCCCCTGAGCATCATCCACCTGAAAAATACCCAGAATGCTCTCATGACCCATTTCAAACAAATATTCAATCATCCGCTGTTCGGCCTCTTGGTCACTGGTTGTGACGGCTTGAAAGTCCAAATTAGGATAACTTGCATTAATGAATAACACGGGAATACCATTATCCTTAATTTCCTGATACAAGTCCATATTAGGATTGTCCAAAGCACTCTGAGTTGGTTCAATGATTAGCCCCGCAACCTTGCTATTGAGCATATTGATCAAATTTTTACGTTCACGTTGATGATTATTATGCGTATTGCCAAGTAGCAATGAGTAACCACCCTCCGAAATAACTTGATCAATCCCATAAATAATTTGCGGAAAGATATAATCTGCAACATGTGTCGCAATCACACCAATAATTTTACTGTCATGTTCACTCGACCAGTCCTTATGCCAATCTTGAACAAACATTCCCCCGCCTTGAATACGATAAATGAAATGCTCCGTTTCAAGGTCTCCTACAGCTCGTCGAATCGTATATCTTGAGACGGCAAAACGTTCCATCATTTCCGTCTCCGTAGGTAATTTTGCATCAATTGCATATTCTCCCGAAAGAATGGCTTCTTTCAGGGCATCTTTGACTTTTTGATATTTATTTTCCATACACTACTCCACTCAGTACTACCGTATCGACTCATTTAATGCCGATAGTACTCCCTTCTCCATCATACCGTCACCTACTCCAATCAGGAAAATAGAATTTTAAACCTCGTGCCGGCTATACTCTACGCTCTATTATATCAAATATAACTACAGTCAAACTTGGTTTCACTAATAACATTTCAAATAAATATTGTCACATAAAAACTATCGAGGCCAATTTATCCGCATCAATAAATATGTCAGTTTTCATTGCGTATAAATTCAATCTAATTCTTCTATTTCCCTTCGATATTTCCATTTTTCCCAAACTATGCTATTGTAGCGTTAACATAAGGAAACCATGATGGGAGCCAAATCTATGAGTATTGTAACTACTGTCGAGGAGTCGTATCCGACACTCTCACGACAAGAACGCAAAGTCGCCTTAAAGGTCATTCAAGAGCCGAAAGAAGTCCAAAAAATGACGATTTCTAGTCTGGCTAAGAACGTTCACGTTAGTAATGCGACCATTACCCGTTTTGTCAAAAAAATGGGCTGTGAAAACTTTTACGCCTTCAAAATTCAATTAGCCGAAGGACCAGTTGTCCCTGCAACAACCACTGACAAAAAAGATACCGTTGCGGACCAGGTCTATAGTTACTACAAGAAAATACTGAGTGGAACGTGGGAACGATTATCCCCCGACGATCTCCATGCCGCCGTTAATTTAATCTCCAAGGCTCGTCGAGTCTATCTGTACGGTCTGGGTAGCTCGGGCTATACCGCACAAGAGATGACCCAGCGCTTAATTCGAATGGGGATTGCCGCTTTCTCGATGACCGACACCCATATCATGTACATCAGCGGTGGCATCATGCAACCTGGTGATATTATCTTGGCCATTTCTCTTACTGGTGCTACAGCAGAAGTCAACGACTCAGTTGCGTTAGCCAAAAAGAAGCAAGCCAAAGTTATTGCCATTACGTCTGATGAACGCAGTCGCTTAGCAGAACTAAGTGATCTTACGATTCTCGTAAAAAACAGCAAATTCGTCAACAACTCGCGCTTTGTTAACTCGCAATTTGCCATAACCTACGCTCTTGATATTATCGCCGCCATGCTATTAGAGAATGCGAAGTATCGTGATCGAATGAATCATACGATCGATTTAATTACAGATAATAAATTCGGTAAACGCTAAAAAACTACCATCAAGATTTCAGCTAATCTTGATGGTAGTTTTTCCGATTTATCTCTGAGCAATTTGTGGGTATCGCTGCAATATGTCAACTTCAGTTCGATTAAGTGCATGGTCAGCGCACAGGATAATCGCTGCACTATCTAGATTATGATGATAAAAGTGACTATTTTTGACAGTAAACAAAATGCTATACTGATTCGCTAGCCGCATATAGCGCCCCATGATATCCATATCTAATTGACCGTTCAACAAAAGCTGATAGTCTCTTGGTTGCCGCAATACCGGCACTAGTACTGACGTAAAGTCATACCTCAGAGCCTGCTTAAATGAAATTTGAAGTTCAACTCGTTCGTAAAAGGTCCCTAAATAACGGTGTTGTTCATCTGGATGTAGATCCGGTACACCAAACATTCCATTTTGCAAACGAGTACCCAATACTTCCTCATTATCTTGCATTCGTCACTCCTATTTAAAGTCCACTTGCGTCAAATCTAACATTTCACTCAACCAACTTAGCACTAACGGAACCCAGTTCGCCGCACGTGGCTCAATATCTTCTGGGTAATTATATCGACTAGTTTCAACTGTACTCAAGCACAGACCGTGTTTTCCATGTGTAAATGTATGAATATCATACTCGACATGATGCCTAGCTAGTGCTTCTGCGTACAATAAACTATTCATTGTTGGCACTACCGCATCCGCACAAGTATTCCATAAAAACGTTGGCGGTGTCTGATCAGTAACTAGGTTCTGACTAGCCCAATATTGTTCATCTGGACTAATTTTAAAGGCCTCTTCTCGACTTTTCGGAAAACCTGCCGCCAAGTCGATAACCGGGTAACCTAAGACCTGCAAGCGTGACGTCAATGGGCTATCACCAAAGCCGTGAGTTTTGAGGTACTCAGTGTTATTCCCCATCGCGTTAGTTAATGCTGCGACGTGACTGCCCGCCGAGAAGCCCATCAAAATCGTCTTATTCGCATCACCATAATGTGGTGGTCCTTGAGTTTTAGCATACTTTAAGGCAGTCAAACCGACATCAATTGCGTTGGGATAAACTGGCCCGCGATCCAATAGATTGTATTCCACTACCATTGTCTGATAGCCCTGTGCACTAAAAGCCAAAGCAATCGGTTCTGCTTCACGCTCTGTCATTTGAATAAATCCACTGCCCGGAAAAATTAGAAGGATTGGCCATCTCCGAGGATCATAATCCATTTTAAGTTGGTCTTTCCAATAGCAGGTTAATTTAAATTCAAAATGTTGCGGCGTCATTAATCTCAATTGCTCATATCTCATTTTCACACCCCCCTAAATTTCAGTACTATTCTTGCTAGCATATAATGTACGTAACCAGCCCAATGCCATTGGAAACCAGTTTTGAACCCGTGGGACCACATCTTCAGGGTGATGATAGCGAGAATCAGCTAAATCACCAAATGCCAATCCGTGGACACCGGCTGCATAGATATGGCTCTCAAATGGAACATTATGCTCACCTAGCGCTGCTAAATAGACCAGACTATTCACAACTGGAACAAGCTCATCAGTCCGCGTTGCCCAAATGAAAGTCGGCGGTGTTTGACTCGTGACTAACTCTTGCGCATGCCAGTAAGATTCATCCGTAGTCACAGCCATCATCTCATGCTGACTAGTTGGAAAACCCATTGTCAGATCAATCACCGGATAGCTTAAAATTTGCGCAAATGGTACTAGCTTTGTCTCTTCAAAGCCATGATTATTTAAGAATTCTGATTGAGCGCCAAGCGCTGTCATCACGGCTACCAAATGTCCCCCCGCCGAAAAGCCACTGACAACAACATGATCAGAATCAGCATTCAACTCCTGCGCATGCCGTTTAACGTAGCTTAATACCGCTAATCCAATCGTGGCAGCTGTTGGATAAAACGGGCCATCCGACGTAAGATTATACTTCACTACGGCCGCCTGGTAACCCTTTGCAATAAATTTAAGTGCTACAGCTTCAACTTCCCGCTCAGAGTAGCCCGCAAAGCCACCGCCAGGAAAAATCAACGCTAATGGCCACAGTCGATCATCCGGAAATAGCGTGAATTGATCATGTTGATAGATCCACATCGTAAATGGCTGTCCTTCGGGCGTTTTTAAAGCTAGTGTGCGTATCTCCATTTCCATAACCTCCTTAAAATCTGTGTCAATAACTTGCCTTGAAACAGATTGAGCACAAAATCTCGACTATCCTCATGTGAAGACAATCGAGATTTCAGATTTACGTCTACGTCTTGTCCTAAACATCATGGGTTAGACTAATAACCAAGCGATATTAATACAAGATCGTCGGACATTTTAATTCTTCTTCACGTATGTTTCATTAATTGTTGAAACAGTCAATCCAGTCACATCATGATTACCACCTGGGAAGAGCAGGCTAACAACGTAGCTCAAGACAAAAGCTGAAATGAAGGCAACGCAAGCAACCAATAATGAAGAGATGTTTAATGATTGTACCCAGAAGGACAAGCCGACACTTAACACTAGTCCGGTTAACACCCCAACCGTATTAGCACGCTTCGTAAAGATCCCAACAGCGAAGATTCCGGCAATTGGCACACCAAAGATACCAGTGACCGACAAGAATAAGTTCCAAATCTGTGAAGCGTTACCCATCAACAGATAAATCGCAACGGCTAATCCTAACACGCCTGCAATGATAATGATTCCCCGAGCCAAGGTAACATCATTACTATTTTTGAACTTATCGTTAAAGAAACGTTGTTTAAAGTCTGTAATTACACACGAGGAGATCGCGTTGAGACTAGAAGCAATCGTTGATTGCGCGGCCGCAAAGATTCCAGCAATCACTAATCCTGCAACCCCAGCTGGCATTTGGGTAATGACAAAATATGGTACCACCGCACTCGTATTGAATCCTGCTGGCAAGGCAGCTGTGTGTTGATAGAAACTGTAAAGAATCGTACCCATTCCAAAAAATAATGGAATGGTAATCAATGCTAACCAGCCATTAGTGTACATAGATTTATTAGTATCTTTAATCGTAGCTGTCGTCTGATAACGTTGTACAACATCTTGACTACCAGTATATTGATACAAACTATTAAAGATTTGACCAGCTAAGATCAACGGCACAAACTTAGATAGATCGCCAATATTAAAGTCGTTACCAGAGATAAACTTATGATTGGTAACGACATCGTTAACCACCGTACCGAAACCACCCTTGATATAAAAGATTCCTAAAACACAAATTAACAGAGCACTACCTAGAAGCAAGAATCCTTGAATAACATCGCTCCAAATAACTCCTTCAATCCCCCCTAAGAATGTATAGAGAATGCAAAGGCCACCGACAACACAGGCAATTAGAATTGGATTGATGTTTGAAACCGATGTAATAGCAATAATCGGTAAATAGATGACAATGGCCACCCGGCTGATATGATAAAGTACGAACAGCAAACTACTAATGGCCCGCATGACTGGGCTAAACCGTTCTTCCAAGTATTCATAAGCTGTCGTTACTTTCAATTTGCGGAAAAATGGAATGTAGAATTTAACTAAAATTGGAATAATAATTAGAATCGAAAAACTTCCGATAGCGTATGCCCAGTCACTCAAAAATGCTTGTTCTGGAGTTGACATAAAGGTAATTGCGCTTAAAGTAGTTGCGTAAATACTGAACCCCGCCGCCCAAGCAGGAATATGCCCTTCTGCTTTGAAAAATGAATCCGTGTTTTTACTAGCTTTTCTGGTAAAATAAGCTCCGACACCTAGCATTGCCAATAAGTATGCTCCTAAGACAACCCAATTCAGAACTCCAAATCCAACTTTACTCATGATTTCGCCTCGCTTGTTTTATTTAAACTAATATGTGATACAGCTCGTTTACCATGTTGAATAAATGTTTTAAGCATTGATGGCGCAATAAGTGTCGCCATAACAGTCACCACAATCATTGCCGTATAGTGATTATGATCGATTAAGCCCGCCGAGACAGCGACATTCGCGACAACCAGTGCCATCTCACCTCTTGAAACCATTCCGGCGCCCACAATATTGGCCTCATTCCAGGTCAATCCAAACAATTTACCGCCAATGGCACCACCAATTTGCTTGCCTAAAATCGCAAGCACTAGTAACAATCCGATAAAAACTAGATCGTTTTGCATTCCCTTAAAGGTAATTTCAAGACCAATGCTGACAAAGAATGCTGGAATAAAGACGGCATACCCAATTGGTTCAACCTTAGCAACAAGTTGCGCCTTAAAGCGTGTTTCTGAAATCGCTAACCCCGCAATATATGCACCCAAGACATCGCTCATTCCTAACTTAACGGCTAAGAACGAAAAACCAAAACAGAGCACCATCGCCGCTGTCGTAATATTCTCAGATGCATTAACCTTATTGAATCCTCTCAGAAAGAGTGGGACAAACCACTTAGCAAGTGCGATTACAACGACGAAGAACAGTACTTTCGGCAAAACCATTGCCACAAGCGATTGGTTGTGCGCACTAGCAGTGCCAAACAGGCTTGTACTGATTCCCAATAGCACCACACAGATAATGTCGTCCGCTACGGCTGCGCCTAGAATAATTGCACCTTCACGTGTATTTAAATAATCCATTTCTTTCAATACTTGAACGGTAATGCTTACAGAAGTTGCACTCAAAATAAGCCCGAGAAAAATTGAAGTCGTCAGTGAGAAATCGAACATTCCCACACAAAGTAGGACGGCCGATGCCGTTGGAAAGATGACGCCTAATGTCGCAACAGTTAAAGCTGGCTTCCAGTAGCGAAAAAGCAATTTCAAATCGCCCTCTAGACCAGCAATAAACATTAAAATAATGACCCCGATTTCGGCAAAGTACTGAATAAAAGTACTATACGTTAAGATGTGAAAGACTGCGGGTCCCGCTAAAATTCCGACTAATAGTTCCCCAATCACACTTGGCAAGTTAAAGGTAGCCGCAATATGCGCACCTAACTTTGTCAGTAATAAGATTAAAACTAATTGCAAAAGATAGTTCATATTATTGAGCCTCGCTAACTTAATGCTTGTTTAACCAAATCAATCTGTCCCGATAAATCTGCAGCTGCAATATTATATTCCAGAAATACTGGGATTTCGGGTGACAACTGACCTAATAGACTGTGCCAATCCGTTGCCCCTTGTCCCAACATCACCGTTGTTTGATCCTTGATATCCTTCAAATGAAATACGGTGATTGCTGACTTCAATGCTGCAAAGGCTGGTTCAGGCTGTTGATCAATCCAATACCAGTTTCCGGAATCGAAAGTGTACCCTAATGTCAACTTTTGTGACTTAACCCAAGCAACATCTGACTCAAATGTCGCCAAATCACCATTCGCATTAGGTTGGTTCTCGATCGTAACTTGTATGGAGGTAGTTGCTAACAGCTGAGTTAGCGCTTCCAAGTCATGTGCTTGCAATGTTGGTTGCACACCAAAGCTATACTTCAATGATTTGATATGATATTTGGTTGCCAGTTCTAGATTTGTCACTAGACTTGCGTTATAGCCATCACTGCTAAACAGTTCCTCTGGAACCGAATAATAGAGATCCCAGTGTTGTTCCTCACAAAGCTGACTGATTGCTAACAGTTCCGCCGATCGCGTCTCGGGTTTGAAGAATTCACCGCGAACTTCAACTGCACTAACATCAAAACGAGTTACTAATGTTTTTAAGCACTCCAGTTGAGTGGCTCCTGCCTGAACTTGTGACTCATAAATTGCGGTGTTAATTCCGATCTTCATGATTTAGTCCACCCTTCACTGATTTCAAAATAAAAAACCGCTACTTAAAATCTTGCAAACATGCTTAGAAAACTGGGCTTTAACACTCAGTAGGCACTGCTTGCACTATTTTTTAGTAGCGGTTGAACTGTTCGAATGATTATTACGTTATCAACTTATCACATAATACGATAATTGTAAACGCTTTCTTTTTAATTAAAAATAATTATCGTATCAACAGCCCTGCCATCGCCCCATATAACTGGGCTTTATCGGCTAATTCAGCCGTGGTAATTTTTGTTTTAATTAAGTCTGGCGGTAATAACGGCTTCAACGCATTATTCAGTAAATCAACCAAATATTGCCCCTGTAATGATACTGCACCACCGATCAAGAGAATGTCGGGATCAAACAATAATAGGATTGATGCTAATCCCGTCGCAACTTCTGCTGCCCAATCATTAATGATGGCGACATATGGGACCGTACCACGCTTAGCTTCTTCAAACGCATCCTTAACACTCATCTGATATTTTGCTAATTGATACTCAAGCGTTAATGTTGATGCTCGCTGTTCATAATTTGTCTTGGTAAGGGGGTCATACAATGTATAGCCAATCGAATTGGCTGTCGCATGGGCACCCGTCATAAGCCGACCATCTTCGACATACGCACCGCCAATCCCCGTACCCAGTGCCACACAATATGCAGAAGTTGCGCCCTTGGCACCACCTGCTAATTGTTCGCCTAGCAAAGCCGCATCGACATCGTTAACAACAAATACCGGTAGACCAGTTTGCGCCATTAGAGCGGCTTTAATTGGTGTTCCCTGATAATCTGAGATCGTTGGCCCTGCGTATTGAATCGCACCATCTGCGCCCACAATTCCCGCTGTACTAACGCCAATCCCAGCTAACGAATACTCTGCTTGGTAGTCCCTGGTTACACGCTGTAGTTGCTTTAAGATCAGGCCATCATGATTATGCTCAGTCAGGCACTTGCCTTCATGACTTAGATGTAATGCTTCGTCAATGAGACCGTACTTAATGGTTGTTCCCCCGATATCAAATACTAAATATTGTGTTGTCATAATTATCATCCTTGCATTATTATTTGGTCGAATCGTTAAGATGAACGGCCTAACAATACCACAATAATTATTTTTTTATCAACTAAAAAAGAAATTTAATATCAGGAAAGCAACGATTGCGTAAGCGTTTTCTTTATATAATGATAATAATTACCAAAAAAATGTGTTGCAATAATTTTTATTAGAAGCTATAGTATTTCCTGTAAGCGGTTGAATTTTGAGATGATTATTACAAATCCATCAAAAAATAAATTTTAAGGAGTTTTATACTTATGAGTAAAAAACTATTATATGCAGCACAAATGACAGCCTTCGACAAAGACGGTAATATTAATTTAGATGGCATCCGTGCTCTCGTTCGCTACAACATTGACGTCAATAAGGTTGATGGCTTGTATGTTTGTGGTAGTACTGGTGAAGCCTTCATGCTGAATACTGACGAAAAGAAACAAGTCATGGAGACCGTCTATGATGAAGCAAACGGTGCGATTGACTTAGTTGCCCAAGTTGGCTCACTAAATCTAAAAGAAGCTAAAGAACTCGCTAAGTTTGCGACTGATCTTGGCTATCCGAAATTATCAGCCGTAACGCCTTTCTATTACAACTTTACTTTTGAACAAATCAAAGACTACTACAACGAAATCCTTAAAGATGTTGACAACAAATTATTAATCTATTCCATCCCTGCTTTAACTGGTGTTGCCTTAACAACCGATCAATTTGCGGAACTCTTTGAAAATCCAAAGATCATCGGAATCAAGTACACCAACGCAGACTTTTACTTACTTGAACGGGTACGCAATGCCTTTCCAGACAAACTCATCTTATCTGGATTTGACGAGATGCTTTTGCCTGCCCTTGCATTGAATGTCGACGGTTGCATCGGCTCAACGTATAACTTAAATGCACCACGTGTTCGTGAGGAAATGGACGCTTTTGAAGCTGGCGATATTGACAAAGCACGTCAACTGCAAAACATCAGTAACGATATGATTACTGATTTAATTGCCAACGACATTTATCCAACGCTTAAATTGGTCATGAAACATATGGGTGTTGATGCCGGTTACGTTAAGAAACCAATGAGCCATCCAACCCCTGAAATGGAAGCAGGAGCTACGGCAATTTACGAAAAATACTTCAAGAACTAATCTAATTTATACTAGTAGAAAGCGGTCTTTTTTATGAAAAATACATTCTTAAATACAGTTAAGGGATCATTAATTATCTCGTGTCAGGCGTTACCTAATGAACCACTGCATAGTTCATTTATTATGTCACGAATGGCCCTTGCCGCTAAGGAAGCTGGGGCCGCGGGTATTCGCGCTAATTCCGTTGTTGATATTCAGGCCATTCAAGACGAAGTTGATCTACCGCTCATTGGTTTAAGCAAAGTCGACTATCCCGCCTCACCTGTTTACATCACGCCAACAATCAAAGAGATGCGAGCCGTTGCTGCTACGGGCTGTGCCGTAGTTGCCTGCGATGTCACGGGTCAGCCGCGTCCTAACGGTGAAAAATTGGCAGAGATTGTGGCCACCATGCGAACAGAATTCCCTGATACCCTCTTGATGGCTGATACTGATACCATCGAGAACGTCAAAGTAGCGGATAAGTTAGGCTTTGATATTATTGGGACCACGATGCACGGCTACACACCAGCCACGACTGGTGCCAACATTGCTGATAATGACTTCGCCTACTTAAAGGAAGTCCTCCAAGCCACATCACGCCCTGTTATCGCTGAAGGTAAGGTGGATACGCCCGAGAAGATGAAACGTTGCCTTGACTTAGGGTGCCACGCGGTCGTTGTCGGGGGCGCCATCACCCGGCCACTCGAAATCGCACAACGCTTCATTAGCGCCTTATAATTTTAGACATTAAAAATAAAAGCCAGTCGTAAGCAAAATAACTTACGGCTGACTTTTCATTTGTTACTGAATCATCGTTAATGATGGTCGATTTGTCCTGACGTATATTCACAATAGCGCAAATGTCTCATCCAGATACTATCCCTCTTGCTCTCGAATGGAACCTACCAAATCATCCGTGGCTGGAGCGTTCGCAAGCAATGCGCGAACATCATCAAGGTTCACCTTAACATTCCAAACTAAAACACCAACTAACTTACCGGCATCTATGAAATAGACAAGCGATCCATGCGTTCGCCGATCAAAAATCAATTGCAATTTAGGATCAATATTACCGATTGCTTGCCAGGAAATATCAAAAATCATGGAATAGAAGTATGGGGTATGTTGATAGCTCATGTGAGCACCTGCCATATTACGACCAACTAATTCACCAGAAAGTCGGGCATGGTCCACGTGCTCAATCCGTTGCCGACCCAAGATGTGATCTGGATAAGAGGCAATATCTCCAGCAGACCAGATGGCTGGGTCACTAGTATTGAGATACTCATTAACTTTCACACCACCATCAGCTAAATCCAAACTACTATCTTCAGCCAAACTAATCCGCGGCGTGACACCTAACCCAACAATAATCGTATCGGCTGCGATCGCCGTACCATCCTTTGTCAATAGAATCAAATGATCACCTTGGCGTTGATATGATTGGACAAACTGACCACTCATCAGTGTGACACCATTACGTTTGAACGTTGCTTCATACTCAGCCCGAATGGACTCAGGAAATTTACCCTCGCCCAGCGCTTTTTCTGGAAAAATCATCGTAACTTTAGTCCCATTTTGAGTCAGTGACGATGCGAGCTCTGTACCAACATATCCACCACCAATGATCACAACTCGCTTGTTCGGACCACTAAATTTACGTAACTTGCGATAATCTGACCACTGTCTAAAGACTAGCACATGTGGATCAGCAGGTCCCTGGATTTGTCGAGGCTCTCCGCCAGTTGCCAGCAATAGCTGTTCATACTTGATTTGCTCACTATCAGTCAATGTAATGACCTTATCTTGCCGATTAATAGCCGTAACCGTTGTCTTGAACTTAAAAGTCACATTAGGATAATTTTCAGCACCAATCCGAATGTTCTCTTCAGTAAACTCATCATCTAGCCATAGCTTTTTACTCAGTGCCGGCCGTTCATACGGAACATCCGCCTCTTGCGAAATAACTAAGATTGCGCCCTCTGGATCTTCCTGTCGAATTCCCTTGATGGCATAGCCAGCAACCATTCCGCCACCAACAATGACGTATCGATAATTGTTTGTCTGATCCAAATCACTCATTTAATCGCCTCCATAACTTTACTTTTTCTAGGACCATTGTAATATAAAAACGCCATGATTCGAAAAATGACGCTCAAGATTATTAATCATTGATTCCTTTTATCAGAACAATAATTTTATTTGCATACCGCCAAACATCTATCAAACACCGCTGTGATCAAAATTTAGAACTGCTGCTAACACAACATAAAATAATGTTATTTTTAATTACTCAACCCAACTTTCAAGGTAAGCATTCTAAGGAATGTTTGATCATATCAGTTGTTGCTATGGCCGTTTTTTTTGATCTTGTACTAAACTATTGATCAATTCGCTATGCTATAATAATTGCGAATATTCACTTTGACTATCCGTCGTTTACAATCATCACCCGTTCAAAAGTATCAGTATATTCGGCATCATAATGATGAGTTGGTCCTTTTAATATTCACCTGTTAATTTTAAAATTCGATAAGGGAGTGTGGCCTATGCGTCTATGGCATGAACAATTAATCCATCAATTACCACGACAACAATTACTAGGTCAACACCGTGAGCTTGCCGCATTGAGAGGCAATGGTTGGGGTAAAAATCATGCAACCGTTAATTATGTTTTCAAATATTCCCCTTACAAGTTGTATCAATTTCATGTATTAGTGATGGATGAAATGCAACTTCGCGGCTATCATCCTAATAAAATATGGTATGATCCAAATTATCGTGGGCAGTTTTGCCCGCCTTATGATCACCTCACTCCTATTGCATTAACAACACCAATCTATCCAGAACACAACGCCAGCTACTTAGCAGAATGTGTCCGCAATTTAGCTGCTAAGGGAATTATCATGCCCACCACATAGCCGCTCTTTTATTTTGCTGGGTACCAACTCAACCATCGATACCCAAATTGTTTTTCCGCAGTCATAATAAGGCCAGTTAATATTAAAAAAAGTTGAACTAGACTTGAAGTGCAATAGAAAAGTTAGACTTATTTGTTTAACGATTGTAGCGCATTTCATACCATGTTCAACCTCTTTTTGTGGCATCCATCGATGTTATCTAAGCCCCATTCTATCAAAAACGTGTCGTTTTTCTAACGCCTTAATGAAGTAAAAAATAGCAATCACCTGTAATGGTATCTGAATGATGACGCGTGCCAATCTTCCCAACAATAACACTTTAAAATTAGTGCCAAATAGTACTGAAATCAGCCATGAGTCCATCATCAGACTAACAAAAATCATTACAAGTATTTGCGTCATCACAACGGATAACCAATTGACTGATTTACGATATAAAAACAAACCGTCAATAAATCCCCCTAAAAATGCAGTTAACAAAAAGGCAATCTGAAACGCGCCGGAACCAAAAATAGTAAAGCTTAATATATCGGAGATCATCTCCAAGAGACCACCCCAAATGGGACCATATAGATAACCAATACAAGCCATAGACAAAAAGCCAAAAGATAATTGAAAATACGCTGGTCCGATAGCAATTTTGTATAAAATAACGTCTAAGGCTAATAAGAAAGCCGATGTAGTCAGCACTAATAAATTCATTTTTGGCAACTGAAAAACATTTTTCGCAATAAGTTTAGACATAGGACAATCCTCTTTTTTTGATTTTAATCATACCCTCATTCTTAATAAAAGTAAATATTACTTTTATTCGATTGAAGGTGGTTTAAAATCGTCGCTCTTGATTTAGTTCCTTGAACTCAATGATATTACTCATACTAAAAGCCACTAACAGGTCAACTAGTACACCCATCAGTGGCTCATTGTAAAATTAATTTTTATCCATGTAACTTATCTTGTAATTTATCACCCAAGTTATCAATTCCCTTAGCAGTAAGTACGGTCCCACCAATAAGAACACCACTTACGATTAAGGTTGCAGCTAAACAAAACTTTAAAATGCTTTTAATCATCGCAATCATCTCCTTACTAATCCATCCGTGTCAGAACAAATGAGGTTATCGCAACAACAATCACACCACCAATAATTGAAGGAACAATTGCCATTCCGGCTAATTGTGGTCCCCATGATCCCAAAAGAGCTTCCCCAATTGCAGATCCAACCAATCCGGCAATAATATTACTAATCCACCCCATCGATTTACCTTTATTAGTAATAGCACCTGCAATTGCACCAATAATAGCACCAATGATCAAAACCCATAACCAATGCATAAAATCCCTCCTAGACTTATTAACCCGCTTAAATACAATAATAGAATTACACGAATATTTAAGCCGATTCATAAATGATTACTTCTTATAATTATCATTTTACAATTATCGATAATGATAGACAAATATAACACATTATTTAATAAATGGGTCGCTACTATTTCTCATGTGACGATTCCGGGTGGCCTAGAAAATATCAAACAGCTTGATAGCTGATTAAAATTAAACTACGCCACATGAACGATTAACTTAACTGTGCATAATGATTGAAGTCACTCTGTTAAGGTGTTAGCGTTTAAATTGTGCAAGAGCTTTCTTGTAATTTACGTGAAAAGGGCGATTAAAATGACAGAAAAATTAACGACGGAAACCGGCCAACCATGGGCTAACAATGAACATTCCCAAACGGCAGGAGCTCGTGGTCCCGTATTAATGCAAGACTATAATCTTTTGGAAAAACTAGCCCATTTTGATCGTGAACGAATTCCAGAACGGGTCGTTCATGCTAAGGGGGCCGGAGCAAAAGGTTTTTTTGAACTTGAAAACGACATGGGGGAATATACTAAGGCAGACTTATTTAATGGTGTCGGTAAGAAAACTCCCGTAATCTTAAGGTTCTCACAAGTTGCCGGTGAAAAAGGTTATCCTGACACCGTTCGAGACGTGCGCGGTTTTGCCTTAAAATTTTATACTCAGCAAGGCAATTATGATCTCGTTGGAAACAACACACCGGTCTTTTTTGTAAACGACCCTTTAAAATTTCCTGACTTCATCCATTCACAAAAACGGGATCCTAAAACGAACCGTCGTACACAAAATATGCAATGGGATTTTTGGGCTCATTCTCCAGAATCATTGCACCAGGTCACTTATTTAATGGGCGACCGAGGACTTCCTGCGTCCTATCGAACCATGAATGGTTACGGTTCCCATACTTTTAAATGGGTTAATCAGAATGGCGAACAGTTTTGGGTTAAGTATCACTTCATCTCAGACCAAGGCGTTAAAAATATGACTGCTCAAGCAGCTGAAAAAGCAATGAGCCAAGATTTAGATTATTTACAAGATGACTTATATGATGCAATTCAAGAAAAAAATTACCCATCATGGACGATGTATGTCCAAATCTTGCCATATGAGGAAGGTCTAAACTATAAATGGGACATTTTTGATGTCACTAAAGTCATCTCCCACAAAGACTATCCACTAATTAAAGTCGGCTAACTAACTTTAAATGAGAATCCCACTAATAACTTTACCGATATTGAAGAGGCGGCCATGTCGCCAGCAAATTTTGTTCCTGGTATCGAACCATCTCCCGACAAATTACTACAAGGTCGCCTATTCTCCTATAAAGATGCACAGCGATATCGGTTAGGTGCCAACTTTGAAGATTTACCCGTGAACAAGCCGGTTGTTCCAGTTCATAATTATGAACGTGATGGTTACATGAAAATTAATAATCAAGGTGCTGAGGTCAACTACGAGCCTAATGCACTTCATGGGCCAGAAGAGGTGCCGGATGCCGCACTTTCACCTGATTCTGTTCGTGGTGAAACACGCGCACAGCCTTATCGCTATCAAGTTGATTACACAACTCAAGCAGGCGACCTATATCGCTTAATGTCAGAACCCGAGCAAGAACGCTTAATTAATACTATCAAAGATGCGTTAGGCCAAGTTACTTTGCCTGGTGTCAAAGAACTCGAAATCAAGCAATTTTATGAGGCCGACAAAAACTACGGTACACGCGTGGCTAATGCTCTGGGAATGAATATTGCTGATATTATCAGTGATTAATATTTTGACCGGATGTTATCCATCGCGATATTATTTTTGTTATAAAGAATGATGATGCCGTCTCATGGTTATTAACTAAAGAGCGACAGGTTAGACTCATATCGTGTAAGTCTAGCCCGTCGCTCTTTAATTAACAAAAAATCTTAGATATAGCTTACTACTCGACCATCCTTTTATTAATAATGTAATCCCCTGTATTACCATCTAGACGACTCAACAATGCATTGAACTTTAGTCGCCGAACTGGTCGTGGAATAAATTGGCGAATATCATCTTCATTAAAGCCAACTTGAATTTTACTATCACTAATGATGATAGGCCGACGTAACAACTTCGGATGATCACACAACAATTTAAGTGCCTCATTCAATGGCATTTCGGGTAACTTAGGCGCAATTTCAGGATAGTCTTTAGATCGAGCTGAGATAATATCGTCTACACCATGTTCGGTTAAACTCAAAATACGTTTTAGATCTTGCACCGTGGGCGAATCAACACTAAAATTTTTCTCCTTGAACTCAATCCCATGTGCTTCCAACCATTGCCGTGCAACTCTAGAAGAATGACAGCTTGATTGTGTATATAACCTAATCATTCCTAATCTGCCCCTCTCTCGTTAAAATTCATCACAGCGTATTGATCGACATTAACTTCTGCCTGTCACAACATCCTTTAAACTAAACGCATTCGTTACTGTCATGACCAATCCAATACCCCGTGAACACATCTTTATTATAGGCTCTGAACAAGGGACATACCGACCGTTTTAAGACGAGTAATCTAAGGATAATCGTTTTAAGTACACTTTTAAACGGTTTAGGAAAGAACGAACCCAGTACACGTAATGCTGACAAATACCACTGCAATTTCTAATCGAATAACGCTGAATTTTCATCACGTAGCACATAAAAAGTCGCCTACTAATTTGGCAGGCGACTTCCTTGGAACTATTATGACTTTTTAGCAAGCCATTTAGCTAGATAACGATTAGCTTGTGCAGAACAAAGCACTTTTTCACCATTTGCCATGGTTAATCGTCGCAAGTGCTTGTCCAATGACTTAATGCGTTTCAAGTTAACAACATATGACTTATGACATCTATAGAAATTAGGACTCAAATCAGGAACGTCCTTTAACAGTCCATAGTATTCTAATTCACCATCATCCAAATGGACTACGATTTTATGGGGACTGGTTGAACTTTCAAAAAATATAATGCTTTTAACATTAATTGATCTGACCGTCTCACCAATTTTTATTTGAACATAGTCGTCTTGGTCATTTTCATCGGTTTGAAAACGATCTTGTGCCACGTGTAAAACCTTGCTAAATCGCTCATACAAGGAATCTGGAAAATCCTTAAGAATAAAATCTAATGCCTCAACTTGATATTGAAACACCATCAAAGATAACTCCGTGTGTGTCGTGATAAAAATAATCTTGCTGCGCCGGCCCATGTCACGAATCTGGCTAGCTAGTTGAATACCATTAATATCTGAATTAAGGGCAATATCTAACACATAGATTGCCTTTTGAGGCTGCTGTGCATTAACCTTGTCTAACAATTCGTGGGGATCTTGGCATGCTAAACAGATACTCATGTCTAGCTGTTGATCGACGATTACCTTAGTAATGATTTGCCGTATTTGTTGTAATTGTTTCGGATCATCTTCGCAAATGTAGACACTAATCATTCTGAGATACTCGCTTCACCGTCAAGCGTTGTAAGAATACCGCTCCTAAGACTCTGGTTTCGAGTATCATGTTCTCATTGCGATTAACAATCTTACTTAAACTATTCAATCCAATCCCCCGATTCTTGCCCTTAGTGGAATAACCTGCCTCTTTCAGCTTCCATAAGGGTGGTAACTGTTCAAAAACATTGTTTTGAATCAAGAACACCGTACTATTTTTTTCGATAAAAATGGCACTCATAATCTCTCCATCAGCATGTCCTACCGATGCTTCAATTGCATTATCCAACATAATTCCTAATGCAATGTCTAAATCCAATTCATTAACAGTAATGTCAATTAATGGTTCCTTTAAATCAAAATGAACTTCAATCTCTTGCGATTGTGCATAGCTCAACTTACTAAATAGGATACTCTTAATCGACTTCACTTTGACCCGACTCAAATCTTCAAGATTATATTTTTCTTTTAACACCCGATTTGAAACCGGTGCAAGATTCTTTTGATAATATTCTTGTAAACCTTCTAAATCATCAGTTTTCAAATATTCATCTATCGAAATCAACATATTCTGATAGTCATGTCTGAAACGTCGCAACTCATTATAGTGAGCTTCGATTTCATTCATATAGCGAGTATCATTTTGTATTTGTATTCTTTGCTTTTGGACTTCATATTTGGCTCTTACATTTTTTAAATATTCGTTATAAATCACCAATACTAACCCCATTACAACTGACAATATAATTAAATTACTTAATATAACCTGGAACTGATTTTCCAGACCTTCACTCAACATAATATACAAGTATATTATCATTAATAATAGTGCGGTTATGCGATTTAAGCTCTGATTACTAAACGTGGGACTGAAATTCGTGCGATCCATTACAATATTAAGAAAAATTAAGCTTACGACACTCAATATGACAAACACTACCACATACCCATTAGGAACTTTCATTAAACGAGTTAATATATCACAAATATGGTCAACCATAATCGACCATATGAACACTTGAAATGTTATACATAGTGCACCGCTTAGAACTCGTACATACCACCAAGTGAAAAATATAAACATCATTAACATTAAAAAAGAAAAACTAATTCCTAACTTTGCTAAAAAAATATAACTCATCAGCATACAGACGGATAAGAATATAACATCAAAAAGTCTCACAAAAAATATATTTCTCAACAAAGATTTAATTATCAAATAGATAGATAATTCTTGGAAGACAATCATTAACATATATCTACACTAATCCTTGCTTTTTAATTCATCAGGAATTTTAGTTTCGAATAATATCCCATGGCAGCACATAACCAACTGTTTAGTACCTACGTATTGAAAAAGATGGCTAAGTACTTTATACATTTTTTCTTTCATAATTTTCCCTCCTTTCATAGGGCATTAGTAATAAAGCGGCTAATGCCATCGCAATTAAAATGATTGTGCCAAAATAATTATTACTAACTATTTGTAACAAACTCAAAATTAATGACAATCCAATTGCCCGTCGCTTTAATTTTTTTCTCAATGACTTCGATGTAATAGGATTCTTTACCGTATCAGCTGGAGCAAAAATACTTATGATTATTACAAATATTAAACTTAATAACAATCTGTATACTTCAGAAATACCAGTTCCAATCACATACGGCACACCCACAAACACAAAGATAGTTAATATCGTACATAACAAATCCGATTCCAAGTGACGTCCATAGGCAAAGCCACGCAAAACTAAAAAACTACCCATAAAAACTAACACTGGGACCAACTCGTGTAGCAGCAACGCTAAGATAATAGTAATTATCAGCTTAGGAATAACATTTAATACAGTATCAATGCCTAGTTTAACTAGTAATGCCTGCCGTCTTTCTAGTTGAAGATTCTTTTGAATCGCAGCGAATAACCGGTCGCTTAATTTATAAAGCAATAGTTTTTGTTCTGGCTTTTCCATATCCCACTCCTATAATGCTCAAATACATACCTGTATCAACAGTTTAAAACAGTATTAATTAATTGAAAAGAATACATAAATAGATTAATTATTCAATATTGTTTTAAGACTAGAAATAAACATTTAAAGATACATCAGTTTAATTATTCATACGAAACTAAAGTTTCATATAAAAAGATCGTTAATATAAATCAGTTTCATCGATACTCCCCCTTAATTTTTCCTTAGATTACAAGTCAAACTAGACTTAATTTCACTAATTCACATTACTCAATAGATTAATATCAAATGGTGAAAATCAACGAAAAAAGGAGATCTATCAAGCAATCTCCTCTTACATAAAGTTATTTATGAACACTGATTTAAGCTAAGCTGCCGATATCACAATCTCAGCATCCACTAAATCAGCCTTCAAGTTTTTGACATCTAAGTGGTCAAGGTAGAAATCCGTTACCTTGTCACGAATTTGTTGTTCAATTACTCGCCGTAATGGCCGCGCACCCATTGCTTCATCATAGCCTTGTTCCATCAGCCAATCTTTGGCCGCTTTAGTTACCTCAAGTTTGATGGATTTTTTGGCTAACGTTTTTTGTACATCCGCCAACATCAAATCGACAATTTGACTTAAGTCTTGCTTAGTCAGATGTGAAAATTCCACGATTCCATTAAATCGGTTCAGAAATTCTGGGCGGAAAAATGGTGCTAACTTATCCATTAATGACTGATCTCGTTGCTTGTCACCACTTAATGCTTCATTACCAAAGCCAGCATTAGAAGTAGCGATAATAATCGTATTTTTGAAATTAATGACATTGCCTTGTCCATCCGTTAAGCGCCCATCATCCATCACTTGTAACAGTAACGTTAATACTTGTGGATCAGCCTTTTCAATTTCATCTAATAATACAATGGAATATGGATTACGCCGAACCCGTTCAGTTAGAGTATTAGCATTATCTTCATAGCCTACGTATCCAGCCGAGGTACCAATTAATTTCGACACAGCTGTACGATCAGCATATTCACTCATATCTAGCCGAATAATCGCATTTTTATTTCCAAACATATCTAAGGCTAACTGCTTAGCTAATTCAGTCTTTCCTACGCCAGTTGGGCCCACAAACAGAAAACTTCCAATTGGCTGATCACCCTCTGAAAAGCCCGCACGGTTACGCCGAATTGCCTTCGCTACCATTTCAACCGCTTCATCTTGACCGATTACCTTACTTTTCAGACGCTTATCAAGATTTTTCAAGTGCTCAATATCATTAGCGCCCATATCAGCAACTGGTATACCAGTTAAACGTTCAACCGATTGTGCCACATCATCAATCGTGGCAGTGATTTTTTCTTTTTGATCCGTTTTTTTAATTTTTTGCTTGGTTTCCTCGATCGACTTCTTGATATCAGCGGCTTTTGTAAAGTCCTCCGATTTAACGGCGGCCTCCTTAGCTGCCTCTAATTTTTTAACGCGTTGATCCAATGTCTCAACATCAGTTTGCGAATTTTTAGCCGCTAAATGAGCCGCAGTCATGTCGATCAAATCGATAGCTTTATCTGGCAAAGTGCGTTGTGGT
Organism: Lactiplantibacillus sp. C232; assembly: GCF_023806725.1. Classification (NCBI taxonomy): domain Bacteria; kingdom Bacillati; phylum Bacillota; class Bacilli; order Lactobacillales; family Lactobacillaceae; genus Lactiplantibacillus; species Lactiplantibacillus sp. C232. The sequence continues at coordinate 40,246 of NZ_JAMSKZ010000003.1, read as the reverse complement.
ATATATTGGATTGAATAATCCACAGCCGCCTTCAAAACATCATCTGGTAATACAACATGATGATGCTTTTCGTACAGCTTTTTAACACCTTGTAATATACGTAAAGTGTCAGCGGCCGTCGGTTCATTAATCACAACATCATTGAATCGCCGTGCCAAAGCCGCATTTTTCAAAATAGTATTGCGATATTCATCTTGAGTCGTAGCCCCGATTACAGTCAGCTCGCCACGTGACAAAGCAGGTTTAATGATATCAGCCAATCCTTTGCCACCATCTTCACCACCAGTGGCGCCCGTGCCGATAATCTGATGAATTTCATCGAAGAATAGAATAATATTACCAGCTGCTTTAACTTCCTTTACTAGCTGTTTAATATTTTCTTCAAAAGAACCGCGATATTGAGTTCCTGCTTCCAAAGACGATAAATCAATCGAATAGATTTCTTTATCTTGAATCGTTTCTGGAACTTTACCAGCCACAATTGCTTGTGCCAGACCTTCGACGACTGCAGTTTTACCTACACCAGCATCACCAACTAAGATTGGATTATTTTTCGTCCTACGACTCAAAATTTCTGCAGTTTCTTGAATCTCATTCTCACGTCCAATCACTGGATCTAGTAATCCATCACGAGCCTGTTCCGTCAAATTAGTCCCTAACTTTTCTAAAATCCCCCCTTTTTTAACAGCCTGTTTACCATCTTTAGATACTTCTATTGTTTTATTATTTTGGGGTAGCTTACCAGTTGCTCGGTATTGAGCAAACTCATCCGGTGTCAGCGATTGTCCATTAACTAAATACCGTGCACGCTCCGAATTTTGATTATCCATGCGCCGAAATAATTGATTGAAAACATCATCCATATCATTGTTAAAAAAAGGATCATTTCCGTAGAAATTTGCCATATTACAACACCTCCATAAAAATTTATATGTGTAACTTAGTGACCATAATATCCTTTAAAACTACAACTGAATCGTATCACGATTTTTATGTATCGTTAAGTAAAGTGCTTATAGAATCAATTAGAAATAATTAGAATAATTTTGTTTAAACAAAAGAGAAATCAATTTCATAAAATGAATTGATTTCCCTACAAGGTTCCCTATTTAATAGCCCTTGATAAAGAACTTGAATTAACAAGTTACTTTCCAGACCAATTTTAATTTAAGAGACTGCGACTCAAAAAGCACACCCAGTATCAAGTTAAGGCCAACTAGTTATCGTTAATATTGCCACTTAAATATCAATACTAGCAATCATGACACACGTGTAAAATCATAAACCAAAACATATTACATGACGTAACGGCGGTCTTGGGACTGTAAACTCACAGTAATGATTCTATTGAGTTGGATAAGGTGCCGATGACCAGTAATTGCCATAAATGCAATTGCTTTCGGTACAATCGTAGTGACATAGCCAACTGTCTCGGCCATCTGCCCATTTGTTTTATAAAACCGTAATGAGACTCGACATTTTTGATCATGCGCTTGTTGTAATTTACAATAATTATTTTCAACACTCAAATTAAAGTCTCCCGTTCAAAGAATTCAGGTTTATTTATTCGTCAGTGAATCTATGTGTTTGTTTTTCTCATTGTTGACGGCGTAAGTCCACATTAAGGAGTCAGCTATTCAGTAAAAACTAAATAACTAGTATTCATGTTCAGCTCAGTATAATATGCATTGATGGTTACTAATCAAAAATCGATCTCTAAATATCCTAATTACTATGAAACTTTGAAGTTAATTTATGAGAAAAATAACTCACAACAAAACTCATGATTACAACCTTGTCATCATAACTAGATTATGAAACATTCAGCCTCCTAAATAAAACTGGTATGCGCGCATGTGCGCATGTGTACAGTATACTATTGCCAAGTATGTCTGAATAACCGTTTTAAGACTTGAAAAACTCAGCTGGGTGCTTTAGGACGCTTTTTGTGCATTTTAAGACAATATCCTAACTTCAACGCCGGCATAGCTTCAATTCGTCAATCAGTGTCTTAGTTTCTCAGCTATTTCTGTTCAGAACATCTTCCTATTACAATAAAAAGCGTTGATCTCAGCAGAATTTACTTCCACCAAAACCAACGCTAAAGTGTTATTATATCAGGTATTTTAAATTCATTTCAGACATTATATTCAGCATTACTTCTACTACCTAAGTAATTTAGCACGTTTAACATCTTCAATCGTCTTAGTTCCCGCTAGTTGCATATCGATCAACAGCTCATCATTAAGGTGACTCACTACGGAAGCGACACCCTGCGCACCACCCAATGCTAATCCATAGATAATCGGCCGAGCAAGTGCCACCAGATCTGCACCATTGGCTAACGCCTTAAAGACATGGGAGCCACGCCGAACACCGCTATCAAAAATTATTGGGACGCGCCCATTAACGGCTTGCGCAATCTCGTGTAAAACATCAAAGGAAGCTGGACCACCATTTAATTGCCGACCGCCATGGTTTGAAACATAGATACCTTGAGCACCAGCCCCGATTGCTAACAAGGCATCTTCTGGTGACTGGATCCCCTTCACAATAACTGGTAAATTCGTATATTCCGTAATACGCCGAACATCAGCCGGGCTAATCTTTTGCGCCGCAGCAGCATAGATTTCCATGATACCTTTCCCTTTACCATCCCCTTCGCTGAACTTAGTCAAGTTAGCCATTGGGATTGGAAACTGGAAATTGTTGATAATATCAGCTTCACGATAACCGTCAACTGTTGCATCAACTGTCAAAATGATTGCCTTAGCACCAGCCTTCACTGCTTCATCCAGTAAACTCTGATTAAAATCCCAATCTTTGCTCATATATAATTGGAAAAATTGGGGCGCACCTTTACCAGCTGCGGCAGTATCTGCAATTGACGTTGAAGAGTAAGTACTCTGAGCCATAAGTGCCCCAACTTGAGCCATCCCTTCAGCAGTCGCAGCTTCACCCCGTGCATGTGCCAATCCTTGAGCGGCCGCTGGAGCCATCATAATAGGCGTTTTGAGATCTATGCCAAAAGCTTGAGTCTGTGTGCTTGGCTGTTCCATATCCGTCAATGCTCGTGGCACAATTTGAACATGGTTAAAGGCCATTGTATTCTGCTTTAAAGTCCATTCGTCTTCTGACCCACCACTAATATAGCCAAAGCCTCCGCTCGGGATGATCTTTTTAGCAGCTGCTTCCAATGATGGTAAATTTAAAATCGTTAACTTTTGCTCACGATCACTCTGTTCATATCCATTAATAACTGTCATTATACTAATCTCCTTTACATAACCCTTTATAATTCATTTAATAATTGGCTAAGTGCCGGTTGATCCGCTTCAGCGATACCATATCGTTCACGATACTTAGCAATCGTATCTGCATCAAAGTTTTCTGGATCTACTGGAACAAAACTAGTATCAATTGGATCAACATTTTTAATTTTTGCATCAATCACAATTGGTAGTTGATTACCATTCTGCTGTAGTTGAGTAACTTTCTGAAACGTTGCTTTCAACTCTTTAAGGTTAGTCACTTTAAAACCAATCGCACCCATGTTGTCTGCCATCTTGGCCCAATCAGCACCAATCAAGTCAATCCCATACGGCGCCTGATTAGCGAGTAACTTTTCATGTTGAATAAAGCCTAATACTTTGTTTTCTAAAACCACGTTAATGACTGGCAAATGATATTTAACTTCCGTTAGTAAGTCTGGCATCACCATGGCATAACCACCATCACCAGAAATACTCCAAACCTGCTTCTTAGGATAATTCAATTGGGCGGCCAAACCTGCTGGCAAACCAAAACCCATCGTGCCATACCAAGCCGACATCGTAAAAGTCTGTTGCTTATTCAATGGTAACTGTCGGATTGCCCATTCCGTATTATTCCCAACATCCAGACCAAAGACGGCATCATCAGTAGCATTGTCTTTAATAGCTTCTAGCACCCCTTCAGCCGTCAACCCTCCTTGATCATCAGTAGCAATTGTCTTGAGCCACCGGTTCCAGTTTTGCTTATCACGTTGAGCAGCTTTCAAGAACTTAGTTGGCTTAATTGTCACTTCGGATTGAAGTAATGCTTGGAAAAATTCTTTTGCATCTGCAAGAACAGTAATATCAGCATCATGTTGTTTGCCTAAATCTGCTAAATTGTTATTGACTTGAATAAACTTAATTCCTTGTGGCAAGTAACGTGCAAACGGAAAGTTAGTACCAACAAACAAAACTAGATCTGCCGCTTGCGAGACTTCAAAGGCGGGTTTAGTTCCTAGTCGACCGCGAGAGCCCATGAAATTAGGATGGTCAGTTGGCATAATACCAGTTGCTGGAGCCGTCGACAAAACCGGCAAACTAAATTTTTCAGAAACTGCGATAACTTCTTGACGCGCATTATAGGCACCCTTACCAATCCATAAAACAGGGTGTTGAGCAGCTTTCAAAGCCGCTATCGTCTGCTGAACATCATCTGATTTCGGCATTAAGACCTGTTGACTGCCGCTAAGTGAAGCCGTTTTAAAACCATCAAACTCAATATCTTGACCAGACAAATCATCTGGAATGATAACAACAGAAACCGAACGGGTCGCGTATGCTGATCTAATTGCTTCATCAACCACGTATGGAATCTGTTCAGCCGTTGTCACTTGTTTATGAAATTCGGCTACATCTGCAAAAATTGGATCTTGGTTCATTTCTTGAAAGAAGTTCGTATTCATAATGGATGTTGCTGATTGACCGACTAAAGCTAGCACCGGTACGTGATCCATCTTGGCATCGTATAATCCGTTCAAGAGATGAACGGCGCCTGGTCCTGCTGAACCAAAGCTAACACCAATCGTCCCCGTTAATTTAGCATCTGCCGCGGCAGCTAAAGCACCAACTTCTTCATGACGTACTTGAATATACTTCAAGTGGTCTTTCTCTTGGTAGAACCCATCTACCGTATTATTAATCGAGTCAGCTGTAATACCATAGATATGATCAATGTTCCAGTCGACCAACACTTGTGCCAATGCTTGTCCTGCTTTAATTTTAGTCATTTCCATTACCCTCTTTTTGTTGTTACTTTTTTAAGCACAACCATATCCTAAATAAAAACTTGATCCTTGTCAAGTCTTTATCTTAAATTATGCTTGTTGTTGAACAGCGCTAATGTCATCAATAATATCTTGCAGCGTCACTCGCGACATACGTGCCTCAGCACTATTCTGAATATCACAGTAGTATTTTTCCATCACTCGCGGAATTACCGACCCGACCGGACACGTCTCCGAAGTATTATGGTCAACGTTTAAAAAATTACGCTTAGCCACCACTGCTACATAGATATCCTTCAAGGTAATATCATTGGGCGAACAAGCTAATGTTGGTCTAGCAACGCCACGAACCGAAGTTAACAAGCCTGCTTTTCTTAACTTACTCATCATTCTTCTGACCATGGTAGGATCCGTATTTAAACTACTAGCAATATGCTCACTTTTCAGCTGGTCATCAGTATGCAACGCAATATATGCCATAATATGCGTCGCATCACTTAATTGTGTATTAGCCATCTAGACACCTCCCATATCCATCTCTATTGTTACTTATTTTAGCACATCTAGCATGAACATAAAAGCGATTAAGGAAATAAGTTAGGCTTCTTTCCCTAATCGCAACATAAGATTATTTGATAATCTCCATTAATTCAATAAAACTTATTCAAGACACCGATAGTAGCTGAATTTAAAACCCACCCTGTCCAATTTGATGTTGCAAATCATCTAAGCCAAATTGTTTTAAATAAGTTGAAAGTGGTTGTAAATCTTGAGCTTCATACCGTTGTTTAAATGCTTCAATATCAGCTGCCGAACTCATTGCCGAATCTAAACGAAGCTTTTCAGCAGGCAGTGGCCGATCTCCTGTAATCACCGCATCAATCAGAACTGGTTCATACTGAGCGATTGCTTTGGCTTGTTCAAAAACATCAGGTAATTGCTCAATCTTATTAACTCGAAAAGCTTGCATGTGCACGCCATCGGCAATCTTACTAAAATCAATATCATTGAATTCAACGCCAATAAAATCATTCTGATTAGTATCTTCCTGCTCATCTTTGATAAATCCATATTGGCAGTTGGTGAAAACAACATTAATCACTGGTAAATGGTATTGAACTTGCGTCGCCAAATCTTGCATGGTCATCGAAGCGCCACCATCACCAGCCAGATTAAACACCTGCCGCTCAGGATAATTAAGTTTGGCAGCAATTGCTCCCGGAATACCAACTCCCATCGTAGCAAATAAGTTAGAAGTAATGTGCCGATTGGATGGCGTTAATTTCAAATGTCGATTCGCATTCAAATTGATATCACCAACATCAATCGAATAGATTGCATCAGGCTCCGCAATTTTATTAACCGCACGTAGCACTTGATATGCTTGTAAAGGCCCTTCCTGCTTATCTTCTAATGAAGCTAGATAAGCCCGCCAATTTTTAACATTGGCTAAATTGGCTTGCCACCAAGGTGTCGACTCCCGTTCAGATACCTGTGCTAAAATTGCAGCCAGCGTCTTTTGTGCATCAGCAAGTACCGCAATATCTGTTTTATGTCGTTTACCTAACTTAGCTGGATCAATATCAATTTGTAAGAAATAACGCGTATTTTTAAACGCTTTGGAAACTTCTGCAAACGGATAATTATTACCAACAAATAAAACAACGTCAGCTTGCGCAAGTGCCTCATTCGCCGGTTTTTGTGCCACTCGATTAGCAGAACCCAAATAGGCTGGATAACGATCTGCGACAATCCCCTTAGCTGGATACGTACTCATTAATGGAATTTTCAACGTTTTACTCAATTGTTCGAGTTCTTTACCAGCCTTACGAGCTCCAATGCCATAGTAAATAAGTGGCCGTTCAGCTGCGAGTAAAGTCTGTGTCAATCTCGTCACTGCTTGAACGTCAGGTTCTGGTAATAACGGCGTTTGATAACTATTAGCGGAAGCATACCAATCTTCAGCTGGAATCTGTTGCCATGGTAAATCGACTGGAATTTGCACAACCGCAACACCTTGGTGCGCATAGGCGCGTCGAATTGCTTCGTCAATAACATGTGGCAACGTGGCAGCATTGACGGCTGTTACATTATAATCTGCAACGTCCGCATAAATCGGATTCTCATTCATTTCTTGGAACGTATCCATGTTCATCCCAGTAGTGCCAAATTGACCAATAAGCGCTAGAACAGGGACATGGTCTTCACGCGCATCATATAACCCATTCATAAGATGAGTGCCACCAGGTCCCGCTGAGCCGAAGCAAACCCCGATTTTACCCGTTAGCTTAGCATCAGCAGCGGCGGCCATTGCACCAACTTCTTCATGCCGTACTTGAATATAATGGATTCGATCCCTTTCTGCTGATAATGCGTCCATAATCGAATTAATTGAACCTCCAGGAATACCATACAAATGATCTACTCCCCAAGCTTCTAAAACTTTAATAACTGCTGCACCTGCTAATATGTTAGTTTGTTTTGTTTGTTTCATAACCATAATAAAGCCCCCCATTTCATGCACAATTTAATTACGCGCAACTTAATAAACGAATATTACCACAGCAAACGCTTACATTCAAGTGATCATAAACTAGTGCTTTTTACCACTTAATCACGATTCAAATGCATTTTAGATCAACAACAGCGCTAGTCTGCTTACCTCGATGAACCACCATCACTGTTGAAAATTAGTATCTCATACATTCGTTTTTTAAACAATTTTAGTAATTAGTGTATGTTTTACAGGGGCATACTTCCAACAATGTCTGCATGTTTAGAAGCTAGCCATTCTTCGCCTCACACTACTATTTTTGTTTCATACGTCCTTATTTAATTGTGGATAACGCTCTAGCACATCTACTGTATCCCGATTCAAAGCATGATCAGCACATAAAATAACTGCAGCACTATTCGAATCTGCACGGTAATACTGACTGTTTCTAATTGCAAATAACACACCATTTTGTTTTGCAGATTGAATATATTGCCCCATGATATCCATATCAAGCTGACCATTTATTAACAATTGATATTTGCTGTTTTCTTTCAAAAGGCGCTGTAAGACGCCACTACAGTTATACTTTAACGCTTCAGCAAACGAAATTCGCAACTCAATACGTTCATAAAAAGTACCTAAACAACGATGCTGTTCATCGGGTCTCACTAAGGGTAACCCAAACACTGCATTCTGAATTCGTTGATCTAAATCTGGTCGTTTACCTTGCATACTCACACCTCATTAAGCAAAAATTTCTGTATAAAAGACAAAAGAAGATCCAAACCTCGCCAAGAGATTCAGACCCCCATTTAAAAATCAATTACGTTGCATCGTATCTAATCCGTAATGCTTTAAATTAAGAAAGATATGTTTATCGAAGAAACCAATGAACGTGCCTTGAAAGAACAAGCAAATAACGGTACCAACATTGACGGCCCATAAGTGCCCACTAACGCCAAACGTAATCATCATAATAATTATCGGTGGTATATAGTGAACTATTTGCGCCACTGTAGCATTTCCATGCACATAGCGGAACCGTATAATCTGCATAAAGTCATCGTTCGGATGCAGAACTAAGTTTGCGCGTTGATAAATTGATGTCGCTAAAGCAACACATAGCACACCAAACACATCGATGACAATTCGTAATGCCAACGGTAATTCTGCAATCTCACTCCGCTGAATCAAGTCAGTAAACCATTGAATCAAGAAACTGAACGGTAAAGTAAATAACAAATTACCGATTACACGTCGCCAAATGATTTGGTGAATCAAGATAGCATTCATAGTAACCACCAGCACACCACAAGTAAACAATGTCGCTCGCAAGCTTAGTGGCCATAGATGGTACAGATTTACTGCTGAAGCTGTCCATACTGCACTGCCCAAGTTCATAACAACGGTTAATGCATGACCAATCGAATTAATTAGGAGTGATAATCCGAGAAATAACCATCGTTTTAGCCAATCATGATTGGGCATCACTAACTTGGTAACTGCCATGATAACCCTCTTCTCAGGCCAAACTTAGTCAACCGTTGCTCCGACTGCATCTGGTGTTAAGAAGTCTTCATTGGCTTTCAAGTCAAAACGCTTGATTAAGTCACGGAAATCTTTGTCGGTCAACGATTGCAAGACTTCTCCACCTTGTTCACGAATCGTCGTGTAGATTAATGCTGACTTTTCAACTGTTTCAACTAACCCGTAAGTTTCATCCAGAGAGTCACCAGCTGCGAAGACGCCATGGTGTGGCCATACAACTACCCGGTAGTCGGCCATCTTAGCAGCCGTCTTTTCACCGATTTCATTAGTTCCTGGGCACATATATGGGATAACGCCTACGCCTTCTGGGAAGACAACGATTGATTCTGGATGCATCTTCCATAGCGTCCGACTGAACCGCTTAGATGACAACGGAATCGTAAAGGTCATTGCAACCAAGTTAGTTGGGTGGCAATGCATGATAACCCGTTGATCAGGATCTTGCTTCAACCGAGCAATGTGGCTCATTAAGTGTGATGGAAATTCGCTAGTTGGTTCACCACCATCATTGAAGCCCCACATTAAATCAACACTGTTGCCGACTTCGCTGATTCGAATCAAGCCCATGTCACGTTCTGGAAATTCGACCATATTCTTAAAGTACCGGCCAGTTCCCGTAACTAAGTAATACTTGCCCGCTAATTCACTGGCATCAAATTTAATTGGAATCTGACGTAAAACTTTATCCGTACCAGCATAGGCTTCAACTTCCTCTTTAGTCAGTCGTAGACTCACGTTGCCGCCATTCCGTTCGTCCCAGCCATGTCGATATAAATTTTCCGTTGTTTGTGCCATATCACGTACATATGGTGAATCAATAAAGTCTGTCATAATCATTGCCAACCTTTTCTTGTTAATTTTTGTTGTAACTAACCGTCGTTATTCCGTAACTACTTTTTTGTCCCGAGGGAATTGGACTTTCTGTTCATAGTTATGAATTTCATCAAGCCAATCAGTTCCTACTGGTGTATTGTTCTTCAAGCAGAATTCATCCCAAACAGCACCAAATGGGAAGGACTTCAATTCTTCAGTAACCGCCAACCGCTTCGTAAAGTCGTAGTTTAATTCAGCTTTCTTCAAATCATCAATTGGTGCTAACATCGCTTGTAATAAGGCCTTTTGCGTTGCCCGCGCACCGATAACCCATGCAGATACTCGGTTGATCGTAGCATCAAAGAAGTCTAAACCGATGTTAGTCCGTTCCAACTCGTTATCACGAACCAATGACCGAGTAATCCGTTGTAAAGCTTCGTCAAAGATTACAACATGGTCACTGTCCCAACGAACTGGACGTGAAACGTGCAACATTAATCCTTTGCCAAACGGCATGAAAGCAGAGAACTTATCCGAAACATCTTCCGTTGGGTGCCAGTGCCCAGCATCAATCGTCCAGAGTTTGCCCCGGCTGATGGCATAGTTGTTATAGAACAGATGGGAGCCAACCGTATAAGATTCAATCCCCGTACCGAACAGCTTACCTTCGACAGCTTCGATCGTATTCTTTTCATCGTACTTCTTGGCAAAGACTTCATCTAGGGACTCAATCAACCGTTCCCGTGGTGCTTGTTTATCAATTGGGTTATCTTTAAAACCATCTGGAATCCAGAAGTTATTAACCGATTGTTGGCCTAATTCTTGCCCAAAGTAATTTGCGATTTCCCGCGATTTCTTACCAACTTCAATCCAGTAGTCTCGTACTGACTTTTCAGGACTAGCTAACGTAAAGTTATGCTTAACCATTGGATGGGAGAAGAAGGTTGGATTCATATCTAAGCCAATACCTTCTTGTTTAGCCCAATCTACCCAATATTTGAAGTCTTCCGGACCAACTTCGTTAAAATCTTTTTTCTTATCTGTAACCGCATACAAAGTATGCAAAGCGACTTTATGACTCCCAGGAATTAATGATAATGCTTCGTGCAAGTCACCAGTTAATTGATCTGGAGTCCGCGCAATACCTGGGTAATCACCCGAAACACCGATCCCACCAGTTAATTCTTGATCAGGGTTCAAGAAACCATGAATATCATCACCTTGCCAACAATGAACAGACAACTTGACCTTCTTTAGTGCTTCCATGGCCTTTTCAGTATCAACACCAATTTCAGCGTAACGTTCTTTTGCAACTTGATAGGCTTTTTCGACTTCGTCAGTTTTAACCATTAGTATTTCCTCCTCGTATTCAATAAGTAATTCAGGTTAATCTAAATGAAAGACTTCTTGTAAATCAGTCGTGACTGGACTATTGTCCTCATTTGTATCCATCAACGGCTCCATATATTTCCACCACTTTTTACAAATATCAGTTTCAGCGATCTCGTTGTAAGTCGCTTCGTCTGGAACCTCAAGGTAAGCAAAGGTTTGGCCAGTTAATTTATTTAAGAAAATTGAATAATTCGTTGCACCATACTTCTTAAGCGCCGTCTTCATTTCTGGCCATAGTTCCGCGTGCCGTTTAGCATATTCTTCGTAGGCGTCTTTGTGTAAATACATCACTTGTCCTAACCGAACCATTTAAACCATCTCCTTAGATTTATTTGTTAGAAATCGTTGATACTCTTTTAAAATGTCGCCATACTTATTGGTCTCCGGCAAGTACCGCTTTAGATCAAATGACGTTTCAATCAACCGCCGGCCCGCTCCAATGTTCTCTACTTCATCACTAGTAATCATTTGAACCATAATGTTTCCAACTGCAGTGGCTTCACTCGGACCCGCCACAACCTTGATATTAGCCAGGGTACTCGTTAACTGATTCATCAGAGCAACGTTACTTCCGCCACCAACAATATTCAGTGTATCAATGTGGTAGCCCAAGATACGGTCAAGTTTATTCAATTCATTGGCATAGAACAAAGACAGATTAGAATAGATTGCCTGGAATAATTCACCCGGTGTTTCCGGTATCGTCTGCTTTGTTTCACGGCAATAATCCTGGAGTTCCTTAATCATATTTTCGGGATTAGTGAAGCGTTCATCGTTGATATCAATGAATTGTTGGAATGGTCTTACTTGTTGCGCCAAGTCAGCCAGTTCACCAAAGCTATACTGATCACCTAGTTCATGACGAACACATTGGGCAACCCACAACCCCATAATGTTTTTTAGGAATCGGTAAGTCCCGTATGCGCCCCATTCATTCGTATAGTTCTCATGAAATGCTTGTAATCCATTTTCTGGCACATTTAACTCAGTTCCTAGTAGTGACCATGTTCCTGAACTAAGGAATGCCCACCGATCACCTTCACCTGGCGTTCCAACAACCGCCGAGGCCGTGTCATGGGTTGCGACCGTCACAACTTCAACTTCCGGAATATCATATTGAGTGTGCCATTTGTGGCTCACATTTCCCAGAACCGATCCGGACTCAACTAGTCGTGGAAATTGGTCTTGAGACACGTTGACTTTGCCTAACAAATCTTTATCAAATAAACCGACACGCAAGTTCAACATCTGAGTGGTAGAGGCATTCGTGATTTCAGTAACTGCATTACCCGTCAAAACATATCCGAGATAATCCGGCATCATCATAATCTTGTCCGTCTTAGCCAATAAATCATGATTCTCTTTATACAATTGATAGAGCGTGTTAAAGTCTTGGAACTGAATGCCAGTCTTTTCGTAAATGTACTCTTTGGGTAGGTCGCTAGTTAACTGTTGGATCGCATTATGTGTCCGCTTATCACGATAACTAATTGGATCCTCCAATTTATGTCCGTTTTCACCGACAAGTACATAATCAACTGCCCAAGTATCAATTCCTAACTCAACATCCTTTATCCCCATCTTTTTGACTTTTTCAAGGCCTTTAAAGATTTCATGGATTAAATGATCAACATCCCAGCGATCATGACCATCCTTCATCGCAAATCCATTGGAGAAACGATGCACTTCCTTTAACGTTAGCTGGCCACGCTTTTGCTGACCGAGCATTAAACGCCCGCTAGAAGCGCCAATGTCTACGGCAATATAAGATTTCATTACTTCACATCTCCAGTAGCATTTGAATTAATCGGTGTCTGTTTATCTTTGGCGTCACTTTCGTCAAATTCGTCACCATAACGTTCCTTTGTAATTTGTTCCAGTGATTTGCCGCGAGTCTGAGGTGTCCAAATGACCCCGATAATCAATGAAACTAACAATAATCCAATCATAAATGTTCCGGCAGCTTTGAAGCCCATCGTCGTCAGAATAGTTGGGAAGATAATTGACCAAATACCAGCTGAGCCACGGACGACGAAGAACATCACGCCTTGAGAGCCTGCACGATACTTAGTTGGGAATAATTCAGTCGCCCATAGTGCGTACCACGCTTGAGCCCCGATCCCTGCGGAGATGCCCCAAACAGCAACGAAAATCCAAAGACTAGTCCAGTTCATCCCGGCAAATGTCAGGACAACCCAAGAAACGACGGCCATTGCAGCCCCAACTGCAAAGAAGATTCGGTGATTAGCACGATCACCATAGCGGGCAAAACCAACATAAGTGGCAACTGCGGTAAAGATCCAAAGGACGGCTTGCAGTAAGTTGGCCTGTAGATTTGTTAACCCACCAGCAGTTTCATAAACGTATGGCATAAAGAAGCCCATTGCACCGGCAACTAGATTCCAGAACATGTAAACACCAATTAAAAATAGCAATGACTTTAAGTTAATGACATTTGAGAATAAGTCACGATATGGATGTGGCTTCTCACCAGTCGCCCGCTCGTGTTGTTTCTGTTCAACCCAGACTTGTGATTCGTCCAATTTACTTTGAAGACGCCATGCAATAAAGGCAACAATTGTTAAGAAAATGAATAAGATCCGATTACCCATGACACCTAGTGGCGATAAGGCAACACCGGCTGCAAAAATAATGGCGGGCCCTAATGACCAAGCGAATTGTGAAATACCAATGTTCTCCGCCCGATTAGTTGATTCTGACGTTTCTGAAATATAAGTCCACGATGCAGGAACCCCAGCGCCGACCGCAATCCCAGTAATCAGGAAGCCGGCTAATAACATTGGAAAATTAACTGAGGCTGCCACAATAATCGTCCCTAGCATATAAACAAGCATGTCATAGGTATAGATAACTTTCCGACCATATTTATCTGACAAGTGACCACCAATCAAAGCCCCAATCGCAGAACCAAATGCATTGGCACTCAATGCACCTAGTAGTCCAACCTGAAAGCTTGATAATCCCAAGGCTTTAGTCCATAGTGTTAAACCACTTGCACCAGCAACAATTGACCCAGAATCCAAAAAATTAGTAATTGATACGGCAATTGTTGAGCCGTGTGATTCTTTTTGGTTATTACTCATTTTAAATACCCTCCTTTTGGTAAGCGTTTTCATTTATTTACAAGCACATTGTAACCGCCACCATTAAGGTGCTACAATAACTCTTAAAAGGTACATTAGTATCATATTTACAGGGAGGATTGTGAATGAACACACGTATTTTGAACGCTTTAAAGCAAACAACGTTGATTGAAGAAAAGCAAAAAGCGTCTCACTGTTTCGTTGAAGACATGCCACCCTATGCCATTAACCAGGAGCTTTCTTTAAAGGAACATGGACGCGTACTAAGTAATTATTTTTTTAAGAATAAAGACATTTATATCAGTCGTCATAATCGCTATGCAGATTATCCAACTCACACTCATACTTTTTTGGAAATGAACTATATGCTACAAGGTCATGCAACTGAAATTGTTGATGATAAGAAGATAACGCTAAATACCGGTGATTTATTGCTTTTAGATGAAGGATCAACGCACTCAATCAAGGCTTTAGGTGATAATAATTTGTTAATAAACATTCTTTTCAGAACCAAAAACATCAGTATTAACCTGTTAAATGACCTTCGTAGAAGCAATAACATTTTTTATGACTTTTTGCTCAGTCAAGTTATTGAAGATAGTAACCATAAGCGGGACTACCTCGTATTTACCAAAAAGCGTAATACCGAAGTCCAGGAAACTTTAGACCGGATCATCGATGAGTATTATTTAAAGCGTGATTTTTCGAACAGCATTATTAAATCCTATTTATCAATTTTACTGGTCCAATTGGTTCGTGAATATCCTTTGAATGGCCCTCATCAAGAAAATAAATCTAGTCTGCTAGCCATTAAGGTCCTAAAAGCAATTGCCGAAGAGTATAAGACCGTAAGCTTGGAGGAATTAGCAAATCGCTATAATTATAATAAAAATTATTTAAGTAACATCTTCAAGTCTGAAGTTGGCCAAACTTTTAGTGAAGTTCTAACTCGGCAACGACTAATTCAAGCCCACACGCTAATTGCATCTACCTCACTACCCATCGCTACAATCATGGAACAAGTCGGAATTAAGAACAAAACATTCTTTTATCAGAAGTATAAAAATTATTATAAGACGCTCCCCAGCACTGATCGCTAAGCATAACGCAAATATCGGCCATTAGTCTGTATTCACTATATAGTGATACAAACTAATGGCCGATATTTATTATTTCACTAAATTTATTTAGACCCCGGGTAAATGACTTTAACACCGAGTGCCGCCATATGTTTTAAAAACTGATCTTTCGGTGCTCTATCAGTCACAATCTTTGACCAGGCAGGAAAGCTGGCTAACCGAATATAGTCAGAATTAACAGACTGAAACTTAGTGTGGTCTGCAACAAGAATGCTTTCACGAGCACTTTTCATCATCGCAATCTTAACATCTGCCTGATCCATATCTGCAATATACGCTCCCGTATTATCCAACGTGCTACAAGAAACAATTGCTAACTGCGGTCTAAACATCGCAATATCTTGAATTGTATGATTACCCAATAATGAATTGGAATTAGGCCGTAACGAACCACCAGTTAAGAATAGATTTAAATTTGTCATTTGATTAGCAGCAATCGCGAACTGCAGATTGTCGGTAATCACCTTGACGTTTTGTCGCTCCGATAAGTAATTCGGTAAATACGCCGTCGTTGTACTCGGATCAATGAACAGTGCTTGATTATCTTTGATAACCCTTCTTGCTAATAATCGACAAATTACCTTTTTCTCTTCGACATGCGTCCGATATCGAAAAGGTGACGCAAATTCAATATTGGTATTTTCCAATAAAGAGACCATTCCAAATGTCCTTTTGACTTTTCCCGACTGTTCCAAAACAATTAGATCGCGTCGCATTGTAGAAACGCTTTCGCCAGTTAGTTCTATTAGTCTTTTCACACTAATTCTGGGGTGTTTGTTCAATATCTTAAGTATGTGTAAAACACGATCATCTCGACTTACCATATTGCCCTCCATTTGAACAATTCTGAATTTTTTCACCTTAATCTGAACAATTAAACAGGAAAAAATTGAATGAGTTTCATGTTACGTCGAATTGAATACAAAACGCCGTAACGTCAACATATACTGATTGTTGATGGAAGTTAGTTTGGGGCCTATGATATTTAGTGTTAATGGATAAAATCCATCAATACCATTTTTATGTACAACAAAAGGACATATCGGCTTGTGCTACAATCAAGTCGACCAAAACCAATTGAAAGCGAGTGTCAGATATGTTCCAAGACCATTCTACTAAAGTGCTGCTCCAAATTAAAGACCCAAATATTACTGATTTAGTTGTTCAAGGAGCTACTAACGGAAGCTTACAAGTGCTTGCGAAGCTAACGTATCCGGTTACTGTTTGCGCACGTTGTGGCAAACGTTCCATGGTTAAGGATGGCTTTAAGACCGTTCACATCAGAATTCCTAGAATTAGCGAACGGGTCACCATCCTTAACTTAAAGAAGCAGCGATTTATCTGTAAAAATTGTGGTAAAAGTAGTTTAACAACGACTACGCTGGTTAAAAACATCATCAAATATCTGAAAACAGTCTGCATGCCATTGATCTATCATTAACTGAAGACCGTACGATGGCGAGTATTGCGGCTCAATACAATGTCTCGACCAATACGATTAGTCGCCGAATAAAGTTGCTCGGACAAGGTACCCAACCAGCTTTCAACGGACTACCAACGATGCTTTGTATCGACGAGTTTCGTTCAACTGATAAACAAATGAGTTTTATTGCGGTGGATGCCCAAACCCACGACATCATTACAATTTTACCAGGACGTAAGAATGCCGATATTAAAGACTTTTTTCTCAATCATTATTCTAAACGTCATCGTGACCGCGTAACTCGGGTTGTGATGGACTTTAATTCTCAATATCAACCCGCGATTCGAACACTCTTTCTGCACGCCAAACTGGTCGCGGATAGCTTTCACCTTGTTCAAATGGCCTTACGATCTTTGAATCAAACTCGGGTCCAACTCATGAAACGCTTTAACCCTCAGAGTCGTGAATACCGAGTGCTTAAATATTATTGGCGGTTATATTTAAAAGATTATGACGGCCTCGAAAAGCGCAAGTCCCAATGGTTTGTGTATATTAAAAATCGCATGACACAAGAGCAATTAGTCGTAGCCGGTTTAAATCTAGACCAACAGTTTCGACAAACCTACCAAGCCGCACAGGAGGCTGTGACATAACTAGCCTCTGTATAAGCAAATGGGACGAGAAACCGAATTTTGGTTTCTCGTCCCACTTGCTTACGCCTTTGATTTTTAAAGTTGGTCCCTACCGTGACCAGTTTCATAATGTTTAACGCCAGTATTACGATTCCGGCTTCCTTGGTGACCTTGTCGAAACCTCGCACCGAGAATCGATTGAAATGTAAAGAAGCCTTCATCTTGCCAAAAACTGGCTCAACATCGATCTTACATTGAGCGTAAATCTAACCAGTTTCTGGAGCTGAAAGTAATTCTCGTTGTTTCGATTTGAAATATTCCCAATTTTCGTTCACGGAAATCCTTTTAAGATATCCTTTTGGTGTTAGTGCCGCGGCAATTAGTTGATGATTTTCATCATACTTTTCGGCAATGTATTCTTTAAAGTCACGGGTAAAACCATACTTATCAGTCCGTTGACGATAAGCATTAAAATTAAACCGGACGTTTTGCGGATTGATAAAATAATCATCTTTTTCATGATAGTCCCAGTTCATAACCTTACGGTCATCACTTTGCCATTTTCGACTATTCTCTTTAAGCATTGTGCCGTATGGAATTAAAACGGTATGCTGACCGAATTCATCTTCCAAGTACCGATAATTACTTTCGGAACCGTATCCGGCATCGGTAACGATGGTGTGACCTAACACATTGTTGGCCTTTAAATGTTCAATAAACGGTTGTAAGGTTCGTGTGTCGGTTGGATTTTGGAAAAGCCGATATCCCGTAATGAACTGATTACTCGTGGCGATTTGAACGTTGTAGGCAGGTTTTAATTGACCGTTTTGCATCGGATCTTCCTTGACCCGCATAAAGGTGGCATCGTGATCCGTCTTAGAGTAACTGTTACGCTGACCATAGCTTGCTTGCTGTGCTTGGTGTTCACGCATTTTATCACGTCGTTTGTCCAACTTACGTTTTTGTGATTTAACAGTCCGGCGTTGCTGTTTGGCTGGGTTCGGGGAAACCTGCTTAGTTGCTTCCACGGTTTCATTAAGGACCACTAAGTGATCCTCAACCTTGCTAATCATGATATCCAATAGTTCGGGAGTCAGCTCTGATCCTGCCGGAATTTCACCGACAATTTTAGCTTCATGAAGCTCGCAACAGGTCAACGAGTTTCTCGCGATTCATCTTGTCAAATCGTATCGTATTCTTTTTCCAAACAAAACTATACTTGTTGGCGTCGGCTAGGATCTTAGTTCCATCAATAAATGAAACATCATCAATCATGCCATTTTGACGAAGATATTGAGTTAGTTGTGATAAGCTATCGGTTGTCAAAGTGGCCAGTTCATCAGAAATTCTAAAGCGACAAATCGTCCGGTAGGACGGAATTTGGTCGGCAATTAACCACCCAGCTGGCTTGTTTTCACGGGCAAACCGTTCAATTTTACGACTGCTGAAAATGCCATAGCAGTATGCTAAAAGGACCAGTTTTAACATGGCACCGAGGTTATATTCCCGCGGACGGCCAAACTGGTAATCATATTTTAGTTTTAAACTCTCAACAAGCTGGTTGATGTAACGAGCAGGACGATGCTCTTCTGGTTAGTAATCCAAGGCGATACTCAAAGTGGTTTGATTCATGTTATAATAATCTTGCATATTAGGAATGTCCTTTCGAGGATAATTTCGTAGAGTATCGGGTGCGACCGATGCTCTTTTTTTATTTTCTATTATATCAAAAACAGGTCTGGAAAAATCCGAAGATTTTTCCAGACCTGTTTTGTTTCTAGAGACTTATGTCACAGCCTCCTAAATATAACTTCATCAACACCGGTTGACAGAGACCCAAAACTGGAGTGCGAAAATTCACAGATTTTCACACTCCAGTTTTTGTTAAAAAATTTAGTCACAACTTCTTATTTAATTTTTTAAGCTAATTCTATTCAACTTACGACTTAGTTCCATGACTTGTTTTGACAAGCCCATTAGCTCTGCAGCTAATTGTGGATTCTTTAAATTGCGGGAAACTTGTCTTTCAATCGTCCTTATTTGTTTTTGACCTTCTATTGTCATTGAAAAACTGAGCTGTCGCCGATCTTTTTGATTGACTTGTGACTGAACTAACCCTAGTTTTATTAATTGCCAAATATTTTTGGATACTAATGTTTTTTGTGTTCTCGATAGACTTGCTAGTTTACTTATATTAGTCTTCTGAAGTTGACCAACATACATCAGTAACTCCCACTCTCTCATAGATAAGCTCGTTTCAGTTAACTCCAGTGTCAACAATTGATCGATATGACGGCGTATTTTTAATAATTTCTCTAAAATTTCAAGTTGAAATTTTATGTCTATATTTTCTAGCATAGCCCCACCTCATCTTAATCCTGGTGTTTCCGTATCCCAAGAACTCCCAATATGCCACTGACAGCTAGCTTCAATATTCTACTTATCGATAATCCTTGCTGATTAGTTTCATCAATTTGAGGCAACTTGTGACACACATATTGATTCCCAGTCGATTTCCTTGTACAACTTATCTCAATCTAACAACGTCAGTTTGCTGGGCTTGCCTGACTTCACTGATATGCTTGACCTAACCGGTTTACCCAATACCACTGATGTAATTGGTTCAATTGGTTTACCAGATTTCACTGGTGTGCTCAGTTCAACTGATATAAATGCTTAACAAAAAGATTTATAAACCATTACTTAAGGTCCAATCTACTATCCCACTAAAGCTTCCAGATTTAGCTTTATTATTTGCCTTAATCAATAAACCAGAATCAGAATCAAAAGTAGCAGTATAAACACTGTTATTAGCCGACATATTGTTACTAGACAAAACCGTTTGTGCATTAGTTGATAGCTGAGTTTCAGTCATCCCGTTCCTAAACCACATTGTAAATGGTTGTCCGAGTTGTTTTTCAGTGTACGAAGCAGTGATTGAAAAATTAGGTTTAGCCGCGCGAGTATCAATCACCCGAAATTTCACAGTATCTCCAGAAGTTCTCGATAGATACTGACTACTACTTGTCAATTTATCAAGCCCATAATTCCAATTATAAGTCCCGCTGCCAAGTTCCGTTCCTATTAACTGTGATGAAATAAGCATTGCATTATCCGTTATAGCCGTTAGCTTACTCGAATCTACAGTGCTTCCAAAAGTATTAAAAACAGAATCATTAGGTGTCAATACCAGATAGCTATCAGCATCAGATGGAACGTCAGTAGATGTATAGCCTTGAGAAGTGCTACCACCTACAAAGTTAAAAGGAATCGTACTCGTACTATTATTAGTTAATCCCCCACCATTGAAGCCACCGCTATAAGTTGCTAATTTTGCTCCAGTGCTTACGGTCATTAAACTATTATTCCCCCATGAACTCGAATTATCTAAAGGTGAAGAATTAGTTGAAGTAATCACTGTACTAGAAGTATTTGCAAAATTACCAATCAATTTTACTGTGCTCATTTTTGAATTAAAAGCAGCAGTACCAGTTTTTATATTAGTTTTTGAACCAGCATTGGAATTTAATGTTACACCATTTGTCCCTGTACCAAATAATGTGGTAGAAGACGTGGTACCAGTGGAAATTGCATTCAATGTTCCATTATTATTAATGGTTACCGCATTATTTGTTCCTATAAATGCAAACATAGGAACTCCAGTATCTTTATTATCTAAATTCAGAGTTGACCCCGATGAAATATCAATGGGAAAAACTTTACTGTTTAAATTATTATAATATGGATAGATCATCGCACCAGCAAATTTTGCAGATCCATCCCCACCACTTAATGTCGTTGTGCCGGAACTTACTTTAATATTGGGAATTTCTCCTAACTGTTGACCACTAACAGAGGTATTAATTGTATTATTTCCAGTAAAATTTATTGGAACAAAGTAAGTAGTCAACGGTTGATTATATGCAACACTGTTAGGCATATCATAAACGACATTATTGTATGTTATTTGTGCTGAACAATCAGTTGTCCCACCCGACAAACCAAAATCAGCTGAAAACAACATTCCATAATAGGTATTATAATAATAACTTCCTACTCCATTACCAGACGGACTTGGAACATTACTAATACTATTACTAGTACTGTTGCTGGTGTTGTTAACATTAGACAATGTTAACTGTGCACTACTTGCTTTAGGAACTAAAATCCGCGATGATGTTGGACTAGAAACGTAAAACTGGTGTTGTTGAAAGTCAACGGTGACATTTTTCAGTCCACTATACAATGTTGAGTCACTTGCTGGCAAAGTAACTGTATTAGCCACTTTAATTGTCATGTTTTCGGGCGGTATATTGCTACTTGACCAATATGATGAAGTATTAGCTAATAAATTAAACAGATCATTACCGCTTGTAACAGTGTAGTTACTACCCGATACTGTAATACTTGCTTTAACTATTTGAAGATTTACACCTAAAAAGCAAAAACCAACTAGGCTGACCATCGCTATACCCAATCGTATTAAGAATCGTTTAACCATCTAGTTTCCGCTCCTCCAAAAAACTAATCCTTATCTTTTCTCCTCTTTTTCAACAAAAGATAAACCAAAATTAATAATATTAATAGCAATAACCCTAACAAGGTCCAAATCCAATTAGGAACTCCCATTCTTTTATACGAAACCGTTGCCGCTTTTTGAGCATTTTCCGGTGACACCTTGAAAGTCCGAATCCAGTGCCACTCCTTAGCTTCTTTTGTTGATGTAACCTTAAAATCCAGCACATAAGTACCAGGTTTCAAACTTTGACCTGATACAGGCACTTGATAAACAAAATCTGAGTTAGGAGCCACTGAGCGATTAATCTGTTTATCATCAATAATAACCTTATCTTTTTTACTTTGACGATAAATTTTGGCATGGGTTTTTAAATCGTCCACATATGCCTTGTTTACGTTTGATAAATTTACATTAACTGTTGAAGTTAAATTTTGAGTAGCAAAGCTGACCTTTCTTAATTTTAAAGAAGGAACTACCTTGTTATTATTCTGTTTCAATAGAATGGGAGTTACATAATTAAATCGATTAGTATATCCATTTTTTATTTTCTGGGTAATATTTTTACGAACATAAATGCCCCCTAATATTATCCCCTCAAATCTTTTCGCGGGCATTTTAAGATTTAATTTAATAGTTTTACTGCTATGTGCTTTTACTTGAACAGATAACTTTTTTGGTGATATAAAATTGTTGAAATCTAAATCTTTTGATAAATGAGATCCAGCAACTGCCTTCATCGGCGAGTAATCAATCAACATATTTGAGTTCGTCAAGGCGCGATTAGCTGTTACGGTATAATTATTAACCCGGTTGCTCTGGTTAATTATGTTTAGAGATAACATAGTTGCTGTTTTCGGTGGTATCTTTAAATAAAAGTATGGCTTACTGTTATCTGCCTGATAACTATTTTTATTTATAGTTACACTGAATTCAGCTCCCGTATCAGCCCAAGCCTTGGCTGTCTGTAAAAAGAAGCCAAGCATAATAATAAAAAACATCAAAGACATTCTTATGATCAAGCCTCCACATTTAAAAGAAGAGACTTGCTTACAACTCATACTTTTCATTGTTAATCCAAATTAGTAGAAATATTGTAATCTATGGTGCCACTATATGTTCCTGCTTTGACGCCATTCGCTGTTGCCAAAGCCATGGTTGCGCCTGTAGTACCCGAGGTAAGGTTCCCATTTGAGTTCTCATTACCAGTTGCTACCGTATTCGCGGTCTGATAAATATTTACAGCAGCACTAGTACCGGAAATTTTACCCCCGGTTGTAGCGTCAGCAACACCGTCTGCTGTAGTAGTTGTGAATGTACTGACAGGTAAAACATTGGCTCCATTTTTCAAAGTACTTGCATTCGCCGTAATTGTGTAACCTGTATTTCCACCTGTCAAATCCGTAACATCATATGCTTGTGAACCAGTTGCAGTAAATCCGCTGTAACTGCTGGCCAATTCATGCGACGAAAAGTCATAACTAGGTACTTTATTTAAAACCAAACTACCCGTTGTAGGTGCGGTAAACGTTACTGTTGTATCACCTTGGCCAGTTGCTGTGGTACTATCAGCATTTGCCATCATTGGTGTATTAAGAGTAAACAATGCAAGACTTAAACCAGTAGCAATAATTAATTCTTTTTTTGAAATCATATAAATCCCCCTACTTTCTAAAATGATAATCGCAGTATATCCTATGGTTAATCATTAACAATATGATTAATTTTATTATATCATCGTTTAGAATATAAAAAAAGTTTTGCGAATATAATAACCCCTATAATATTTAAGCCAATCCAACTATAAACACTATCTTGACTTTCATCAGTTTGTGGTAAAATCATATTATTTTGATGTTTAATTTTTGAAGGTTGTTTTCTACTAGATTCAGGTCGTCTCTGAGGATTTGTTCTTGACACAAAGCTAATTCTAGTAGTTCCTACTGCATCATTATCTGCATAAACTGGCATAAATACGCTTAAAACAAAACACATTACTAAAACACTAGATATAATTTCAAATTTTAAATTTAACTTCTGGTGTTTTAACATACTTCCATCCCCCTTGATTAAATGCTGAAGCAAAAAATAACATCTCAACTAATCAGTAATCTAAACTATTGGTATGAATTGCTATTTAGAAAGCTTTCATTTTATGATTCAAATTTGTCTGAAATAAAAAATTTATAATTTTTTCTCAATTACTATATTATCATTTCATATAATCTAAACCTATTTAAACGTTTTTTGAAGAAAGCTTTCCAATCCAAATTCTCCAAAATATTTATGATTAATATGCAATAAAGATATCATATAACCATCACAAGTGATCAGCATAATTTTTTTGAATTTCGCTCTAAGGGTATAGTATGGCCTGTAGTAATTCATGGTACTATTAATAACTATAAATAATTTATCATATGATTGATGAAATTTATTTTACAATGCATTACCATGTCACAATCACTATCATTTATCGAAACTAAAAGGACGGTACTATGAAGGAGTGACTCCGTGTCAAGTAGACTATTAAATAATTAAAATCTTATACACTTCCTTGAACGGCATGATTCTGGTATTCTTCCAGGGTCATGCCGTTTAGTGTCAATTGGCGTCTTGCCGTGTTATGCCAATTGATGTCCTTCTTGATGATGTTAACGAGCTCAATTTCAGAGAGTGTTTGCTTGAATGCCAACTCATCGGTCTTAAATTGGCTCCAGAAGCTTTCTATCTAAACGTGTTGTATGCACCTGATGTGTAGGCCAATCCCTGGTCAGAGTGTAAAATCTCAGGTTTGACACCATGGGTTGCTTTTAGCGCAGGCGTTGTGCCATCAAAGCTCACTACAATCGGTCAACCAGGTAATATTCGGCTGTTCAGGGTTAAAGTCATGACTACCATCTTCAAGGTGAGTCTACTTGTAGTATGCGGCACAAGAGATTCCGACATAGTTACACATAAAAATGATGCCATACGGTTGATTAGTGTCGGGATTTATTTTTTGTGAGAGTGTTTGAACGGTTTGATATTTTTCTTCTGAAGTGCATCTATCCTTTCGAACTCTTGGAGTTTTTTTAAAACCGCGACCTCCGTAGAGACACGTTCTAGCCGTGCTTTAAGGCGTTTGATTTCAAGATCTTTAAGTTCTGATTCAGTAAATTTACCGTTATCTTCTTTAGCTTTACGGTCTGCGAGTTCGTCGGGGCCGCCTTGCTTGAATTTCTTGACCTAGGCATACACTTGACTATAAGACACATTGAAGTGAGTGGTCGCGGCGCCGTAGTTCATTTCATTGGCAATGGTCCCTTGTGCAATTTCGATTCGTTCAATCTGATTGGTTTTCCTATCGTTTTTCATTGGGGAGGCCCTCCTATTGGCTCTGAGTGGTTTACCACTAGTATACCGGTTAACCCACTGATAGATAACGGAACGATTTGGAATACCATATTGTCTGGCTAGTTGTGGATATGAAGTTCCGCCTGCTAAATATGCTTAGACCACTTCAAGCATGAGTTCTTCTGAGTACGCGCGTCGATGTCGACGACCACTCAGTGCTTCTGGCCCACCGTCATCATATCGCATGATCCACTGTGCTACTTGTGAATCATGAATACCGTACTCTCGGCGGCTTGACTTAGCCGATACACCCTCCTTCACCAATCTAATATAGAAGAGTTTCTCTTTCAGGCTATACCTTGAACCTTTTCGGCCCATGAAAAATACTCCTTCCTAAATAGACAAACTTTAATTATTTGCTTGTCTACCTTGGTAGGAGTATATCCATCAATGGTCTTTTTTATTGAAAAATTTAGTCACAATTTCTTATTTGATTTTTTGAACTAATTCAATTCAATTTACGACTTAGTTCCATGACTTTTTTGACAAGCCCATTAGCTCTTCAGCTAATTGCGGATTCTTTAAATTACGGTAAACTTGTCTTTCAATCGTCCTTGTTTGTTTTTGACCTTCTACTGTCATTGAAATGTTGAGCTGTCGCCGATCTTTTTGATTGACTTGTGACTGAACTAATCCTAGTTTTATTAATTGCCAAATGTTTTTGGATACTAATGTTTTTTGTATTCTCGATAGTCTGGCTAGTTTACTTATATTAGTCTTCTGAAGTTGATTAACATACATCAGTAGCTCCCACTCTCTCATAGATAAATTTGTTTCAGTTAACTCCAGTGTCAACAATTGATCGATATGACGGCGTATTTGTAATAATTTTTCAAAAATTTCAAGTTGAAATTTTATGTCTTTATCTTCTAACATAGCCCCACCTAATCTTAATCCTGTCGTTTCCGTATCCCAAGAACTCTCAATATGCCACTGACAGCTAACATTAATAGTCCACTTATCGATACTACTTGCTGATTAGTTTCATCAGTTTGAGGTAACTTGTGAGACACATATTGATTCTTAGTTGGTTTCCTGTGCAACTTATATTCATCTGACATTGTCGTCTTACTTGGTTCGCCTGGCTTCGCTGGTGTGCTTAGACCTGATTGAGAAATTATTGTCACCGTATCCGTGGCTTTAATTACATTGCCTGCACCGTCGGTGTAGCTATACGTAATCGTATAAGTACCAGCCTTCGTTGGATCAACACTCTCCGTGACCTTCACTTTACTGAAATCTAACGCCTTACCATGCTCGTCCGTGGCACTAACAAAGTTATATTCAGCTTGCCATTTAGTCATCGGACCTGCCATTAATGTACTATTATTCGTTTTGATCCCTACTTGACTGGCAACTACCGTGACTGTTGCCATTTAACTTACTTTATTGCCACTAGCATCAGTATAACTGTAAGTCACAGTATAGGTACCAGCTTTACTTAAATCTGGTTGGCCCGCACTACCGTAAGTTACGGTCATATCATTAACACTTAACGTCTCACCATTACCAGTAATAGCACTAATAAAGTTGTCTTCAACTTGCCATTGCCCATTATTTGGCCCCGCAATATAATGGGTATCTTTTGTATAGATGATCGCCAATTTTGGTCATTCATAAGTACCGGCAGGTAATTCTTGATTCAATTCAGCCGAAGTATACGTAGCACCATCTTTGATAACACTGCCATCTATATCTTGTACATATTGCCGTTTACCGGAATATGTTTCTGTCTTTATAATATTGGGGAAATTTGCATCAGCTGATAGAACCCGTATTTGTCCCAAAATAATTTTCTTAATCCTATAAGATTTTTCAACATATTACTCATATCGGTTACTTCTGATGTATCAAAATTACTTAAATCTAGATTTGTCAAACTGTTACAACTATCAAACATACAATTCATATTTGTGACCTTTGATGTATCAAAGTAACTTAAGTCTAAATTTGTTACTTTAGCCGTTCTAAACATGCTATACATATTAGTTATTTGTGACGTATCTAAACAGGTCTCTCCCTTTATACTTTGAATGCCAAAAAATAAATTACTGCAATCAGTCGGTAATGTTACCTTATCAGTAAATATTAAATTAGAGCTTTGCGGCCATGGTGCACCTGATGTCCCAGCAATCCCACCACCGAAAGTATAAGTGTCTGTACTATTATCATAGGTCCAATCTACCGTTCCCCATGTTCCTGTTTCACCTTGTACTGCCTTAGGTTGTATAGCTGCTTTAGTTTTCAGTGCCACAACTTGATCAGACTTCGTAGTAACTTTTGACTCAACTAAATTACTGTTACTACTCATAGCAGTTGTTTTTGAAATAGTTGGTTTTTCGGCAGTACTTTTTTCATTCTCACTAACTCCTGAACTCTGAGTAACTGAAACAGCTTTACTGTTGTCAATATTTTAGCTATCAGCTATTGGCTCCGCGCTAGATACCGTACTGCTTGAACTTTTACTGTCAGTGGTACTTGCTGAACTTGCAATTGTCGATGTGGTCTTATTCCTACTACCACTTTCTTCTTTGCTAGATGCCGCATTGTTTGAACTTTGACTGTCTGCGATACTTGTCACATTAGTAATCTCTTGGCTACCCTCATTAGTTTCATTCAGATTACTATCATTATTTTTTGTAACACTAGATTTTAAAGTAACCGTATGGAACTCTGTACCAGTGACACTTGAATCTATACTATCATTTTCAACATCCACACTATCCGCATGAATGGAATAGTTAGTGAAAAGCACACTCAAACCGACAGAGAAAGTTGTAATGCCTATTACTACCCAAGACTTTCCCTTTTTAACCAATTTGTAATGTGTTTTCAATTCCCCGACATAGATTTTTTTACTCATAAAAGAACCTCCTAATTCAGTAATCTTTTTTTATTCCGTGTTATGATAAGCTAAAAAATAAAATTTCAGTCATAATTGTTAAGATGCACATATGTGCATCTTAACAATTAACCCTGTACATCATATCATCTTGTAATCTTTAAGTGTATATTTTTACAAGTACTGTTGTACCAAGTTAATCAATATTGTACCTGCTCAATCAATTTTTAACATTTACTCTAAAAAGGAGAACTCAATATGAAAAGAGTAATCTTAAGTCCATTAAACCTGTCGCCAAATGATCAAAAATTTATATTATCTTTTTCTTTGCTAGAACATGACCTAATATATTTTTTCTCAATTCACGACTATTCTCATGCTCATAAGAAAATTTCTTGCTTCATTAAAAATAATTCTTTGACCGGGATTAGCTCTGAAGTGCTAACCAATTCTTTGATTGGCTTAACTAGCGACTTAACTGCCAGTAGTTATAGTAATAAATTGAATTGTATTAATTTTCTAGAGCTCAGATTATTATTTATCAATTATTTAAATCAGACCGAGTGTTCTACAGAAAATTTTAAAAATACATTAAACGACATTGTTACTACCTTTTTTTCATTCATCGATGAAATCGACAATGCCATAGACTTCAAGCATCTATCAAAACAAGTGGCTCTGACTGTTTATTATGTTGATTCCCATCGTTATAAAAAGTTAAGCCGACAAAGCATCTTGCAAAATTTAAATTTAAATGCTGTTTATACGACTAAGCTATTTCAAAAGGAGCTTGGCTTCTCTATCAACTACTACATTCAACATGTAAAACTCACCGAGGCCAAACATCTTTTACTACAAACAAATATGTCCGTAACTGAAATTGCACACAAACTTCAATTTTACGATAAGTCAGCCTTTTCAAAAGCATTTAAAAAAAAATTTGCTATATCTCCCAGTAAATATCGTGAGTTAAATAAAATAGTTAAAGACCATTAGCCACTTTCAATTTAGTATTCTCATTCGGTCTAGTTCTTGCTTATGAGAACGGACTTTCTGCATAAAATAAAAGTAAGCAAATAGGACGAGAAACCGAATTTTTGGTTTCTCGTCCTATTTGCTTGAGTCTTTGATTTTTTAAGCTGGTCCCTAATGTCACCAGTTTCATGATATTTAACGCCATGACGACAATACCGGCTTCTTTGGTAACTTTCTCAAACTACGCACCGAGAAGAGATTAAAACGCAAAGAAGTCTTCATCTTACCAAAAACCGGTTCAACATCGATCTTGCATTGGGCATAGGATCTGACCGGTTTCTGGAACTGAAAACAAGGCACGCTGGTTAGCCTCGAAGTATTCTTTCAAATTTCGCTTGAAATCATACTTATCAGTCCACTGGCGATAGGTATTGAAGTTGAATCTCACACCTTGGGGATTGATGAAATAGTCATCCTCATGATAATCCCAGTTCATAACTTTACGATCGTCACTGCGCTATTTCCGACTATTCTCTTTGAACATCGTCCCGTATGGTAGTATTAAGGCGATATGCTGTTCAAGTTCATCTTCTAAGTACCGATAATTACTTTCCGAACCGTATCCGGCATCGGCGATGATGGTGGTACCTAACATATTGTTGGCCTTCAAAGGTGGAATAAATGTCGGTAACGTTCAGGTGTCAGTTAGATGTTGAAACAACTGCTATCTAGTGATAAATTGATTTCTCGTGGCGATTTGAAAGTTGTAAGCGGGTTTCAATTGACCATTTTGCATCGGATCTTCCTTAACTCGCATAAAGGTGGTATCGTGGTCTGTTTTAGAGTAGCTATTACGCTGACCATAGATTGCTTGTTGGGCTTGATGTTCACGCATTTTATTCAGGCGTTCGATGAGTTTTCTTTTCTTCAATTTAATAGTCCATCGTTGCTACTTGCCCGGGGTTGGGGACACTTTCTTAGTTGCTACCACGGTTTCATTGAGGACCACCAAGTGGCCCTCGACCTTGCTGATCATGACATCTAACATTTCAAGCGTTAGATTCGACCCAGTTGGGCTTCACCAACAATCTTCGCTTCATGCAATTCACCTAACAGGGCGATTAATTTTTCGTAATTCAGCTTATCAACCCGAACCATATTCTTTTTCCAGACAAAACTGTATTTATTCGCATTGGCTAAAATTTTGGTGCCATCAATAAAAGAAACATCATCAATCATGCCAGTTTGACACAGATATTGGGTCATTTGCGATAAACTCTCGGTTGTCAAAGTGGCTAGTTCATCGGAAATTCTAAAGCGACAAATCTTGCGATAAGATGGCCCTTGATCGACAATTAGCCATTCAGCTGACTTATTTTCACAGGTAAAACGTTCAATCTTACAACTACTGAAGGTACCGTAACTGTACGCTAAAAGGGAACAGTTTTAACATGGGTCTAGGGTTATATTCCCGTGGCCGTCCGAACTGGTAATCATATTTTATTTTTAAGCCGTTGGCCAACTGATTAATGTAACGAGCTGGATGACTTTCTTCTGGTGGGCAATCTAAAGCGATAATCAAAGCAGTTTGATTCATGTTATAATAGTCTTGCATATTAGGAATGTCCTTTCGGGGATAATTTCGTAGAGTATCGGGTACGAACGATATTCTTTTTTATTTCTATCATAACAAAGGCCGGTCAGGAATAATCTGAAGATTATTCCTGACCGGCCTTTGTTATGGAGACTTATGTCACAGTCTCTTCTTACTAATAGTTACTTAATTTTCGGATTTTCTGACAATTGCAGCTCATAATCTTGATAATTAGAATGAACTGATTAAACCTAGTAAAGATACATTCCGTTAACATATTTTTCAGCATTAACATGTTCTCAAAATTTTTAAGCTGTGCTTTTATTTCCAAGCCTTCAGCTATATCATACCACCCTTAGTCTTGATTACGACGCTTTTTTCCTCCTAAGAAAGTAAGCAGACTCGTCGTTACTAATAGCAATAATCCACCTAAAGTCATGGTACGTTGCGTTGATTCATCAGTTTGCGGCAACTCGTTATGTGAGGTTGTCGTTTGTAATGCACTCCCAGACTTCACTGATGTTACTTGACTGAAGGTCGTTAGATGATCTGATTTTGCTCTTTGATCTGACTTAGCCGATTGATTTGTCTGATCTGGTGTCACTGGACTAACTGGCTTAGCTGGTTGACTTGGCTTGCCTGGTGTTACCGGATTTGATTTCACAATCACAGTAATTGTGGCCGTCTTGGTAACGACGTTACCCGCCGCGTCCGTGTAACTATACGTGACCTCGTAACGGCCCGCCTTCGTTGGGTCCACTGTTCCACTAACAGTTATATCACTCAATTTCAATACGCTGCCAGCTTCATCGGTCGCACTCACAAAGTTATCGGCGGCTTTCCAGGTAGTACTTGGGCCCGCTACTAACGTGCTGTCCTTGGTGTCAATACTTGCTTGAGACGCCACTACTGTGATGGTAGCTGTCTTGGTAACTGCGTTACCCGCCGCGTCCGTGTAACTATACGTGACCTCGTAACGGCCCGCCTTCGTTGGGTCCACTGTTCCACTAACAGTTATATCACTCAATTTCAATACGCTGCCAGCTTCATCGGTC